>NZ_WKDV01000049.1:0-49502 GCF_021605825.1 Pseudomonas sp. PA-6-3C | reverse complement strand
GGTTGGGAAAATTCGATCGTCATCGGCGGGATTTCCGGCGGCACAATCGGCAACACCGGCGTGGGCTTCTGGCTCACCCAATAAATCACCGCACCGTGCAAGGCCAACACCAGCAACCCCAGCAGAATCCCTTCACGACGACTCGAAAAACGCTTCGGGGTTTTCTGCAAACGCAATTGCCCCAACGGCGCGCGGTGCGGCCGGCCAAGGTCGACCAACTCACCACCCGGTGCCTGGCGCCACTGCGCCTCGGGGACACTGGCGGCGGTCTGGACATTGCCCATTGATTCACTCCCTACGGTTTTCACACCAAAAAACCGACAGGCCTGCCAAAGCGGCCGTCGAGGGCTGAATCATCGGGGCTAGACGCTTATCTCTTAAAGTAATCTTTAAAGTTATAAATAGATCTAAATTGAATAAACGAAACATCCTGAAACGCCAAAGCCACGTTGGCCGTGGCCTGTGGCGAAGGGGTTGTTTTTGAATGCTTTAAAGGCATAAAAAATATTCAGTAAACGCATGGATTGTGGCGAGCGGGCTTGCCCCGCGTTGGGCTGCGTAGCAGACCCAAAACCTGCCAACACGCTATGCCTGGCGCGCCGCGTCTTGCCTTAGAGGGGCCGCTGCGCAGCCCAACGCGGGGCAAGCCCGCTCGCCACAAAAAAACGCTCGTCGAACGCTTCAAGATGGGTTATTGGCGCATAGAGCGAACAATTGCTGCTGCAAAGTCTGCCCGGCCGCGCCCAACCCACTGCGGCCATACAGCGCCAGGCGCACGCCCTGGACCATGGGTAAACCACTGTCGTCACCCAGTACCACATGCCCTGGCTGCACCACCCGTCGCGGCAACAGGCTGATACCCAACCCCGCCGCCACCGCCGAGCACACACTGGCCAGGCTGGCGCTGGAATAGCCGATGCGCCAACGCCAACCGCCAACTTCCAGGTGGTGGAGCATTTCATTGCGGTACAAACCGCCTACCGGAAACGCTACCAAGGGCAGCGGGTCGCGCCCAATCGACGGCATGCTGCGGCTGTCTACCCAACACAGCGGTTCCGGCCACGAGGCCACGCAGTCATCGCTGTCGCCCATCTGCTTGACCAGCAACACGTCGAACTCACCGGCGCGGTATTGCCGCTGCAGTTCCGGACCGAGACCGCTGGTGACTTCCAGCCGCACTCGCGGATAGGCCACCACAAAAGCCGACAGCAACGGCATCAGGCGCTCGGCGGCAAAGTCCTCCGGCACGCCGAGGCGCAACACGCCGTCGCTTTGCTGGTTGATCAACACATCGGCGGCCTCCTCATGCAGCGCGAGGATGCGCCGCGCGTAGGCCAGCAAACGCTCGCCCTCGGCGGTGGGCACCACGTGGCGTTGATCGCGGTCGAGCAACTGGCATGCCACGGCGTCTTCCAGGCGACGAATCTGCTGGCTCACGGTGGATTGGGTCAGGTGCAAGCGCTCGGCAGCGCGAGTGAAATTGCCGCAATCCACCACGGCGATAAAACTACGCAGCAACATGGGATCGAACATGTTTTTCACCATTGCGTTTGCCACTGGTTGGCATGGTTATATTTAATTTCAGAATACTCTGGCGGCTCGCCATACTTCACGCCTCTTTTGCGCAGACGATAGGCCGTGCATGACGCTCAACCATTCATTCGCAGGAAAATTGGCCGGCTGGGGCCTTTTGGTCGTACTGGGCCTGAACCTGCGCCCCATTCTCAGCTCCATCAGCCCCTTGCTCGGCGAGATTCGTCAGGCCACCGGGCTGAGCTTCCAAAGCAGCGCCCTGCTCACCAGCCTGCCAGTGGTGTGCATGGGCCTGGTGGCGCTGGTCGGTGTGCGCGTGGAAGCGCGCCTGGGCGAGCGGCGCGGCATCGCGCTCGGCTTAATGATGATTCTGCTGGCCTGCCTGGCACGTTGGTTGATGGGCCAGGCGTCGGCGCTGCTCGTTACGGCGTTGCTGGGCGGCGCCGGTGTGGCGCTGATCCAGGCATTGGTGCCGGCAATGATCAAGCGCGAATTTCATCACCGCGTGCCGGTGGCGATGGGTGTGTACTCAGCCTCGTTGATGGCTGGCGGCGGGCTGGCAGCGTTGCTCAGCCCACTGGTGGCCACGCATTTTCAGCAATGGCAGGCGGGGTTGGGTGTGTGGCTGTTGCCGGCGCTGGGGGCGTTGCTGCTGTGGGCCTGGCTGCCGTTGGGCGCGGCGAGAAACCTGCAAATCGCGCCGGCATTCAAGGGGCTGCGCAATCGTCGGGCCTGGCTGCTGGCGCTGTATTTCGGGCTGGTGAATTGCGGCTACATGAGCATGGTGGCGTGGCTGCCGGCCTACTATCAGCAACTGGGCTGGGGCGTGTTGCCGAGCGGTTCGTTGCTGGCGTTCATGACCATCTTCCAGGTGATCGCTGCACTGTTGATGCCGGTGCTGGCTCAGCGCGGTATCGACCGTCGCCCGCTGCTCGGCATCAGCCTGTTGGCACAGACAGTCGGCTACCTCGGCCTGATCCTCGCACCGCTGGAGTACCCGCACCTGTGGGTCGCCTTGTGCGGGTTTGGCCTGGGCGCGTGTTTCGCCCTCAGCCTGCTGCTGACCCTCGACCACCACCGCGACCCGCGCCAAGCCGGGCAACTGGCGGCTTTCGTACAAGGCGTAGGTTTTTTGATCAACGCCATTTCGCCGTGGCTGACCGGCTGGCTGCGGGAACTGACCGGTAGTTTCGTCAGCGCCTGGATGGTGCTGACGGTGACGGTGGTGGCGATGCTGATCGTGACCCGCGTGTTCAGCCCGGCCACCTACCGCGCCGGCTCTATGAATATGCAATTTGAGTCTAGATAAAAAAATAAAGCTTCTTTGGAGGAATAAGCGAGGCGATTAAAATCCCGGCTTCCTTCAGGACGCCGGAAAACTCCATGGACCTTCGCCAACTGCGCTACTTCATCGCTCTGAACGAGTACCGCAGTTTTGTGCGCGCCGCCGACGCCATGGGCATTACCCAGCCGGCGTTCAGCCGCAGTATCCAGAGCCTGGAACAGGAGTTCGGCTGTGTGCTGGTGGACCGCGCCCACAAAGACCTGCGCCCCACCCCCGAGGGCCAGGTGGTGTTGCAACATGCCTTGTCGCTGGTTCAGGGGGCGGCGCGGCTGAGCCACGAAGTCACCCGCATGACCAAGCTCGACGCCGGCGAATTGCGCTTCGGCTGCGATGCCGTGGCGGCAGTGAACCTGGTGCCCGAGGCGATCGCGCGGTTTGTCGGCGCCCATCCCCGAGTACGCAGCGGTTTGCAGGTGGATAACTGGGAAAAACTCGGGCGTAGCTTGAGCCGCGAGGAGATCGAATTCTTCATCGCCGATGTGCGCCACTTCGAGGCCGATCCGAACTTTCAGACCCAGGCCCTGACACCCAGGCGCAATGTGTTTTTCTGCCGCGCCGGGCACCCGTTACTGGCCAAGGACAGCCTCTCAACCAACGATTTGTTTGACTACCCACTGGCCACACCGCTGATCGCTCCCGGAGTACGCAAGCTGCTGGCCAACCTGAGCGGGCGTATCGACTTTTCTCCCGCAATCGAGCTGGAGCAGTTTGCGGCGCTGGCAGCCATCGTGCACCAGTCCAATGCGATTGGCCTGGGCGCCGAGGATGCGTTTGCCGAAGACGTTGCCCGTGGCGCACTGACGGTACTGCACTGGCGCAATGTGCCTCACAGCCTCGACAGTTTGAACGACCGCTGCGGGATCATCAGCCGTACCGGGTTTCGCTTGTCGCCGGCGGCGAAGGCGATGATCGAAACCCTGGTCACCGTGGACAGCCCCTCTGCTGAAGCAAGCTTGCTCGCCCGCAGCTAAAAAACCGGGCGTGCGCGGCAACCCATTCTCTTGATTTCAATGAAACTGTTATCGGCAATCAGCGGGTTTTTTCGTCTGCAGGGAACCGACACCATTGGCTCCAGAACAGAAAAACCTGGAGCCCCGCCATGTACTTGAAATACCCACTCAGCTGGACTGCCCTCGCCTTGGCAGTGGCCCTCACCGGCACTGCCGCCCAGGCTTCCATGCCGGCGAACCTGCCCGCCGATCAGAGCGTTGGCGCCATCGAGCAGGTGCACGCCTTCCACGATGCCATGCCCACCGGCGTGAGCGTTACCGAGACCGGACGCATCTTTGTCAACTTTCCTCGCTGGGGCGACGAGGTGCCGTTTACCGTCGCAGAACTGCGCGATGGCAACGTCGTACCCTACCCTGACCAGGCGATAAATCAGGCCAACCCCAAAGACCCGGCCAAAGGATTTATCAGCGTACAAAGCGTGGTGGCCGACGGGCGCGGGCACCTCTGGATACTGGACACCGCAGCGCCTGGCTTCTCGTCTCCACAGCCGGGGGGTGCCAAGCTCGTCGCGGTTGATCTCGCCACCAACAAAGTGGTCAAGACCCTCGTATTCCCGAAAAACGTCATGCTGCCCGGCACCTACGTCAACGACATGCGCTTTGATTTTCGCGTAGGTGACCAAGGCGTGATCTATATCACCGACTCCTCCCTTACCGGCCCGGGCGCGATCATCGTCATGGACATCGCCAGTGGCACGGCCATACGCCGGCTCAGTGGTGCACCCTCGACCTCGGTCGACCCGAACTTCGTGCCCATGGTCGAAGGCCAGGTCCTGAAAGTGCGGGATGCCAAAGGCGGCACCCAACCGTTTGCCGTGGCTTCGGACGGCATCGCCCTGTCGGCGGATGGTCAGACCTTGTACTTCTGCCCGCTGTCGAGCCGGCACCTGTATTCCATCCCCACGGCGCTGCTGCGAGACACGACAGTCAGCGAAGCGCGCCTAGAGATGGCGGTCAAAGACCTCGGGGAAAAAGGCGCCTCGGACGGGCTTGAAGCCGACGCCTCGGGGGCCGTCTATGCCGGTGACTACGAAAACAACAGCGTGCGCAAACGGCTGGCGAACGGGCAATGGCAGACCATCGTCCATGATCCTCGCGTGCTCTGGCCCGACACACTGTCAATCGGTCCTGACGGCTACCTGTACTTCATCGCCAATCAGTTGCACCGCCAAGGCATCTTTCACGCAGGCAAAGACTTGCGCCAGAAACCCTACAGCCTGCTGCGAGTGAAGATCGATGCCGCACCGGCGCCCACCCACTAGCGGCGCACAAGCATGAATATCGATGCGTTGAACCTTTTCATGCGATCAACGGAACTGGGCAATATCACCGCAGCCGGCAGGGAGCTGGGACTCGCGCCCTCGGTGGCCAGCCACAAGCTGGCGAAGCTTGAAGAATACCTGGGCATGCGCCTGCTGCATCGCACTACCCGCCAGGTCAGCCTGACCGAAGACGGTGCGCTGTTTCTGCCCCATGCAATCAGGGTGCTGGCAGCCGTGGATGAGGCCTATCTGGTCGCGGTGAAAGGCAAGGACGTGGCCAAGCGGGTGTTAAGAGTGTCCGCCCCCGGATCCTTCGCGCGGATGTGCCTGATGCCGGCCATTACCCGGTTCTTGCACGCCAACCCGAAGCTGAAGATCGACCTGATACTGTCGGATCAAATGCAGGACCTGACCGAGATCGGGATTGATGTGGCAATCCGCATCGCCTCCCTGAAGGACTCATCTCTGGTGGCGCGCAAGCTCGGCTGCGACCGGCGCATCCTGTGTGCGGCACCCGCCTACCTCCAGGCGCATGGCGAACCGACTTCACCGGCGGAGCTGGTCAACCATTCCTGCATCCTGCTGGGCGACGAGGACCATTGGCGTTTCGTGGGCGCCCAGTCACACGAAGTAACGGCAATCAGTGGTTCGCTCAGAGTCAATTGCGGCGAAAGCGCGCGGCTTGCCGCCGAGGGTGGGCTCGGCATTGTCTCTGTTTCACAGTGGAACGTCAGGGCCTCACTGGAAAGCGGCGCGTTGGTGGAAATCATGCCGGGGTGTGTGTTGGAGCAAACCCGGGATATCTGGGCGATCTATCCCAGCGCGCGGTTGATCTCATCCAAGGCTCGGGCGTTCGTCGAGTTCATGATCGCCGAGTTCCAGGGCGATTTTTAGCATAGGAATAAATCATGACGGTAACTCACCAGGCTGCAGGCAAAACAAATCTCGCGAGCGGCCCACGCGTCGTTCGACTAGGGGTGACGGACCTGTCTTTCCATCGGGTTACCGCTGCGGTGGTAGCGCTGGTTTTGCAACGCATGGGCCTGACCGTCGAGCGCCACTATGCCCTGCACGAGGAAAACTTCGAGCAATTGCGCAAAGGCTCGGTCGACATGCTGGTCTCCGCCTGGATTCCGTTCAGCCACGGGCTGTACAAGCAAGCGGTGGAGGCAGTGACGCCCACTCGCGAACTGGGCTTGCACTACCAGCCTTATGCCTTGTGGGGAGTGCCGGACTACGTCAGCGAGCAGGACGTGGAATCCATCGAGGACCTGCTCAAGCCCGACGTCCGGGCCCGGATGAACCCGCTGATCCAGGGGATCGGCCCGGGTGCAGGCATTACTCGTTTCTCGCTGAAAATCATGGACGAATACGGGTTGAACAACGCCGGATATCAGTTCCGCACGGGCAGCCAGGACGATTGTATTAAGGCGTTCGAGGCGCTGTATCAGCAGCGGCGCTGGGGCATCGTGCCACTGTGGCACCCTCAGTTCCTGCACCACCGTTATCGAATTCGCGACCTGAAAGACCCCAAGGGATTACTCGGCAGTGTCGACAGAGCAGTGCTGCTGGCCCGCGAGGATCGCTTGGTGTTACTCACGGCTGCCGAAATCCAGGTGCTGGACAATATTCGCCTCTCCAACCTCATCGTTGCCGAACTCGATGATGCGCTCAACCGTGGCGGGCAATCCGCAGATGCCGCCGCGAGCGATTGGCTGGCAAGGCATCCCGACACCTTGCGCGCCTGGCTCGCCCCCCTGGCCTGACTGGGCAACGAGGCCTTTTACGAATTCTGAATTCGCGGCGGACTGGCTACAAGGGCCTGCTCACTGAGGCTAGTTTGGCGATGCAGATGTTCTGCAATCTCCCCAAACCGAGGACTCCAACATGCTCTACCTGGTTTTCAGCGGCACCATCAAAGAAGGCAAGCAGGCCGAGTTCTATCGTGATGTAGCGGCCGTCTCACAGAAACTCACCCATCAGCACGACAAGGCCGTGGTCTATCAATGGCATAAGGATGAAGAGAACCCCAACCGGTTCTTTCTCAACGAACAGTGGGAAAGCGTCGCGGACCTGCACGCGCATTTCGAAACGCTCTACAAAGCCTTCGGCCCGGCGAAACCCACCGAGCGCCTGCCGGCGAAAATCCTCGCGTACCTCGATGAAGCACAGGTGAACTTCTACCAGGCCATTCAGTAAACCGTACCCGGTCACCCCAGGGTGACCGGGACGCTTGCTCAGCGCGTGGTCGTTTCCATCGGGTTGAGTTCGCTCAGCCGTCCCTCCTGGCGCTCAAGCCGATTGGCGCGGGTAAACGTGCCGATATCATTGAAGCGCACACCCATCTCGCGCATCACCTTATGCGCCACCTTGGCGGTCATCTGGCGGATGTAGAACGGCTCCTTCACCACAAAATGGTGGATGCCGTGAGTGCTGCCGAAGTTGAAGCAAAACGCCTGCAACGGCCACATCCACCACGGGTTGAGCACCTGGGTTTGCTGGATCACGTTGCCCAGTTCCACATCGCCGTAATAGTGCATGTTGGAGCTGACAAAGTGCAGGCAAAAGGTGCGCAGCACGTTAGGACCGATGATCACCACGGCGGCGATATCAATCACCTGCATCATCTGCAAGGTACCGGCAGACCACTGGATTGGCGCGCCCATCAGGCTGGCGATGCCATTGGCGGCATGAAAGCCCAGGAACACATACCACGCGCCCCAATGCAGCAGCGCCAGCGGTGCGTACACCAGCAGCGAGCGTTTGAGGATCTTGAGTTTGTGGCTCCAGGTTTTGGCCCGCAGCATGCGGATAAACGCCGACATCACGTTATCGCCCACCATCAGCAACCGCGCGAACCCCCACGGCTCGCCATTGGTAATGGCGCGCTCTTCCATATCGGTTTCGGTGCCGGACACCTTGTGGTGGTTAAGGTGCAAATGCCGGCGTATCCACGGGTTGATGGTGCTCGGCCGCGCCAGCCACACCAGGCCCATCATCAGGTTGTGCGGCACACGTTGCTTGCGAAAGTACATGCTGTGGATCAGGTCGTGTTCCAGCTCGTGGGTCAGCGAAGCAAGGAAGGCATTGAGCAGCAGGCACGCCCACCAAGCCATATGGCCGGTGATATAGAGCGCCGCCGAGCCGAGCATGCCGAGCAAGGCAAAGGCCAGGATGCCCGCGCCCAATGCGTCCTGATGCAGCAGCCAGGGGTGCTGTTGGCGCAACCGCACACCCTCGGCAAGCACCACTTCGCGGATTTTTGCCGAGCGCTGTTGCGCATTCATCTGTTGGGGACTTGCAGAAGTACCGTCCATGCTCCCATCCTCTTGTTAAGTGATACGTCCATCCTGCCCCAAGCGATCGGGCGGGACGCTAGCCCCGGACGCCAACCTGTTGACCGCAAGCGCCAATCACCATGACTGAACCCACGTCTCTCGCCAGTTGGACCCGCGCCCTGCGCAAGCAGCTCGACGCCCTCAACCTGGACAGCGCCGCGCTGTGCATCGAGGCCGGGCTCGACCCGCAGCAGATGGACGACCCCAACGCACGCTACCCGCTGTCGGCCACCACACGCCTGTGGGCGCTGGCAGTGCAGGCCAGTGGCGACCCGGCGATCGGCTTGCGCGTGTCGCGGTTTGTGAGCCCGACCACCTTTCATGCGCTGGGTTATGCGCTGGTGGCCAGCGGCAGCTTGCGTGAGGTGTTCGAGCGCATCGTGCGGTATCACCAAGTGGTCAGCGATGCCCTGACGCTGGAGCTTAGCCGAGAGGGTGAGCGTTACCGCTTTCGTCTGCTGCAACCTGCGGACAGTCCGGCACCGGCGCCAGAAGCGATTGATGCGTTTGCAGCGATCTATGTGCGCACCTGCCGTAATCGCCTGGGCCGTGATTACGCGCCGTTGGCGGTGTACCTGCGGCGGCCGGAACCGGTGGATCCAAAACCCTGGCACACGGTGTTTCGCGCACCGGTGTTTTTCGATGCCGAGGAAGACCGTCTTGAATTTTCCGCCCAGGACTTCGACAGCCACCTGGACGACGCCAACCCCGAGTTGGCCGAGCACAATGAAACCGTGCTCAAGCGCACCCTGGCCCAGCTGCAACCGCTGACCTGGGAACGCAAGGTGCGCAGGGCGATCGAGGAACAATTGCCGGAGGGCGAGCCGAGTGCCGAGCGCATCGCCCAGGCGTTGCACCTGAGTCTGCGCAGCTTGCAGCGGCATTTGGCGGATGAAGGCTGTCGATTTGATGCGTTGCTCAATGAGTGCCGCGAGAACCTGGCGCTGCTGCACCTGCGCGATCCGCACTGCTCATTGGCCGAGATCAGTTATTTGCTTGGGTTTGCCGATACCAGCAGTTTCAGCCGAGCGTTCAAGCGCTGGACGGGGATGACGCCGGGGCAGTTTCGCGATGGGTTGCGCTAGGTCGGGCCTCATCGCAGGCAAGCCAGCTCCCACAGGGCAATGCATTCCAACTGTGGGAGCTGGCTTGCCTGCGATAGCGGTGGCTCAGCGGCCACGCCGCAAGAGTTTTTTCACCCGCGCCACCAGCACCTTGGCATCAAACGGCTTGAGCAAATAATCATCCTCATGCAGTTCCAACCCACGCAAGCGGTCTTCAATGCCACCGGGCGTAGTCAGGAACAGCACGGGTGTCTCACCCTTTAACCGAATCGCCTGCTGCAACTTCCAGGCATTCAGGCCCGGCAGCATCACATCCAGGATCACCAGGTCGTACTCGGTGCTTTCCACGAAACGCAACGCCGCCATGCCATTGGCCGCGACTTCGACGCTGTAACTGGCCTCGTTCAAGCCCTGGGCCATCCGCTGTGCCTCTTCGGATTCATGTTCCACTAACAGCACGCGCATAACACACCTCGATTAATCAGGCTTGCAGGCTAACACCCTCAGGTGTGCGCCGCCTCACGCAGTCGCCGGGCGTCGAGGATTTCGATCTCGCCGTAGCCCAGGCGCACGATGCCTTGGGCCTGCAGGTCCTTGAGCAAGGCGTTGGTGGTCTGGCGTGACAGGCTCAACATAGCGGCCAGGTCTTCCTGGGGCAGTTGCAGCACGCTTTTTGAAGACTCGGCCTCGCCGTAACCCTCGACGATCATCAACAGACGATGGGCCAGGCGCACCGACGCCGGCATCAGGCTCAATTGCTCGATATTGATAAAACTCAGGCGCAGCTTCTGGCTCATCAACAACGCCAAGTCGCGCCAGTACTGCGGGCTTTCATTGAGGATACTGAGCAGCGCCTGCTGTGGCACCTGCAGCAGCGTGCACGGCCCGACGGCGCAGGCGTCGTGGGTGCGTGGCAGGCCGTCGAACAGGCAAATCTCACCCAGCCAGAAGGGTGATTCCACCAGGCTCAACAGTGCTTCCTTGCCGTGTTCATTCACCGCGCTGATGCGCAAGGCACCGTCGAGCACCGCGTACAGGCCACAGGGCGGGTCGCCACGCTTGAACAGGGTTTGCCCCGCCGCCAGTTGCCGCTGCCGGGCGTGGGCCAGCAGGCTATGCTGAAAAGGCTCAGGCAGGTGGCTGAACCAGTGGCCAGAGGCCAAGCGAGTACGCCATTTCTCTGTGTCCATGAGCACTCCGAAGATTGTCGCCCAACTGACAGTCAGTCACAGGCGGACAGGGCATGATCAAGCATCCTACAGGAGGAACAACAATGAAAAGCCTCGTCGACCACCTCAGCCAATACGCCGCCTACCACCGCGACCCGCGCAATATCGCCAGCCACTTTATCGGCATCCCGTTGATTGTGGTCGCCGTGGCGGTGCTGCTGTCGCGCCCTGAATGGGCAATCGGCAGCCTGTGGATATCTCCGGCAGTGCTACTCGCGCTGTTTTCGGCATGGTTCTACTTGCGCCTGGAACTGGCGCTGGGCCTGCTGATGACGCTGTTGATGGGCTTGTCGGTATGGGCCGGGCATGCGCTGGCGGCACAGAGCACGCTGGTATGGCTGAGCAGCGGCATCGGTATGTTTGTGGTGGGCTGGGTGATTCAGTTTGTCGGGCACTATTACGAAGGCAGGAAGCCGGCGTTTGTGGATGATGTGTCGGGATTGATTGTGGGGCCGTTGTTTGTGGTGGCGGAGCTGGCGTTTTTGCTGGGGTTGCGGCAGGAACTTAAAGAGCAGATTGAGGCGCGGTCCGGCCCGGTAGAACGCCGCGATCTGAAGCCAAGCAAGGTCTGAATGTGGGAGCTGGCTTGCCTGCGATACAGGCACCTCGGTGTATCAGTCACACCGTAGTGATGCTATCGCAGGCAAGCCAGCTCCCACATGATCGTTCCCACGCAGAGTGAACGATCTGAGGGTCAGGCTTTTTGCCAGACCTTGGGTTTGAAGAACAAGGTCTCGCCACGCGCCAATCCGGTCAGGCTGTCGTGGTCTTTGACCACTTCGGCCTCGATCAGCTCGCTTTGGCCTTCGACCTTCAGCGTCACCCGTGTGGTGGCGCCGAGCGGGCGAATATCGCGCACTTGCGCCGCGTGGTGATCTTCCAGCTCATGGCGCGACAGCGACACTTCATGCGGGCGGAACAGCACGTGCTTGTCTTCGCCCAAGTGCAGACGGTTGGAATCACCGAGGAAGTGATACACAAAATCGCTGGCCGGGTTTTCGTAGACTTCGCCCGGTGAGCCGATCTGCTCGATCACGCCCTTGTTCATCACCACGATACGGTCGGCGACTTCCATGGCCTCTTCCTGGTCGTGGGTCACGAACACCGAGGTGAGGTTGATATCTTCGTGCAGGCGCGCCAGCCAGCGGCGCAGCTCTTTACGCACCTTGGCGTCGAGGGCACCGAAGGGTTCATCCAGCAGCAGCACCTTGGGTTCTACCGCCAGGGCGCGCGCCAGGGCGATACGCTGACGCTGGCCACCGGAGAGTTGTTCCGGGTAGCGATCCGACAGCCAATCAAGCTGCACCATATTCAGCAGTTCATGCACTTTGACCGCAATCTGGCTTTCGCTCGGGCGCTGGTTTTTCGGCTTCATGCGCAGGCCGAAGGCAACGTTGTCGAACACGGTCATGTGGCGGAACAGCGCGTAGTGCTGGAACACAAAGCCGACGTTGCGATCACGCACGTCGTGGCCGGACACGTCTTCGCCATGGAACACGATGCTGCCGGCGTCCGGGGTTTCCAGGCCTGCAATGATGCGCAGCAAGGTGGTCTTGCCGCAGCCGGACGGGCCAAGCAACGCCACCAGCTCGCCACTCTGGATGTCCAGATTGATGCTGTTCAGGGCCTTGAAGGCGTTGAAGTTCTTGCTGACATTACGGACTTCGATCGACATGACTTATTCCTCACCGGCGCTGTTGCGCAGGCGGTTGATACGGTTCTCGCTCCACTGCTTGAGCAGCAGGATGAAGAGCGCCAGGATCAGCAACAGGCTCGCGACGGCAAACGCGGCGACATGGTTGTATTCGTTGTAGAGGATCTCGACGTGCAGCGGCAGGGTGTTGGTGACGCCGCGAATGTGACCGGACACCACCGACACCGCGCCGAACTCACCCATCGCCCGCGCGGTACACAGCACCACGCCGTAGATCAGGCCCCACTTGATGTTCGGCACGGTCACATGCCAGAACATCTGCCAGCCATTGGCGCCCAACAGGCGTGCGGCTTCTTCTTCCTGGGTGCCCTGCTCCTGCATCAACGGGATCAGTTCACGGGCCACGAACGGCACCGTCACGAAGATGGTCGCCAGCACAATGCCCGGCAAGGCGAACACGATCTGGATGTCATGGTCTTGCAGCCACGGGCCGAAGAAGCCCTGGGCGCCGAACATCAGCACGTAGACCAGGCCCGCGATCACCGGCGACACCGAGAACGGCAGGTCGATCAGCGTGACCAGAATGCTCTTGCCACGGAACGAGTACTTGCTCACACACCACGCGGCGCTGACGCCAAACACCAGGTTGAGCGGCACCGAAATCACCACGGCGATCACTGTGAGCTTGAGTGCCGACAGCGCGTCCGGCTCAAGGATCGCCGTGAAAAATGCGCCGAGGCCATTCTTCAAACCCTGGGACACCACGATAAACAGCGGCAGCAGCAGGAACAGCGCGAACACCAGCCAGCCAAGTGTGATCAGGATGCGACGCGACACCGCGCTGCCACGACGGGCAGCGTTGGCCGAGGACGCAGCGGAAATAGACGATTGGGACATGTTCCGCGCCTCCTTATGGGGTTTCGATGCGCCGCTGCAGCAAGTTGATCAGCAGCAGCAGGACAAAGGAAACCACCAGCATCATCACGCCGATGGCGGTGGCGCCGGTGTAGTCGTATTGGTCGAGCTTGACCATGATCAGCAACGGCAGAATCTCGGTTTTCATCGGCATGTTGCCGGCGATGAAGATCACCGAACCGTACTCACCCACGCCACGGGCGAAGGCCAGCGCGAAGCCGGTCAGCCAGGCGGGCAGCAATGCGGGTACGAGGATGTAGCGGAACACCTGCAAGGGTTTGGCGCCCAGGCAGGCGGCGGCTTCTTCGATTTCACGCGGGATATCGGCCAGTACCGGCTGCACCGTACGCACCACAAAGGGCAAGGTGACGAAGGTCAAAGCCAGGGTGATGCCGATTGGGGTGTAGGCGATTTTAAAGCCCAGGTCGGTCGCGAACTGCCCGACCAGGCCTGCCGGTGCGTACAGCGCCGTGAGGGCAATACCGGCCACTGCGGTCGGCAGGGCAAACGGCAAGTCGATCATCGCATCGATGACCTTGCGGCCAGGGAAGGTGTAACGCACCAGCACCCAGGCCAGCAGTGTGCCGATCACGCCGTTGATGATCGCCGCGACGAACGCGGTGCCGAAGCTCAGTTTTAACGCCGCCAGCACCCGCGGTGCGGTAATGATGGCCCAGAACTGATCCCAAGTGAGTTGAGCGGCGTGTACAAACATCGCCGCCAGGGGGATGAGTACGATCAGGCTGAGGTACACCACGGTGTAGCCCAGCGTCAGCCCGAAGCCGGGTATGACGGGGGAAATACGACGCGACATAAGAGTCCTTGGTTAAAGGGTAAACACCACTGCCTTTCTGTGGGAGCTGGCTTGCCTGCGATGCAGGCACCTCGGTGTGTCAGTCACACCTTGGTGATGCTATCGCAGGCAAGCCAGCTCCCACACAAGCCGGCCCCCGCCGAAAGGCGGGCTCCTACAGGTAATTTGGCTTACTGCGCCGTGTAGATCTGGTCGAACACGCCACCGTCGTTAAAGAATTTCGGTTGGGCAGTTTTCCAGCCGCCGAAGTCTTTGTCGATAGTCACCAGGTCCAGTTTCGGGAACTGCTGGGCGTATTTGGCGGCCACTTTTGCATCGCGTGGGCGGTAGAAGTTCTTCGCCGCAATCTCCTGGCCAGCCGGGCTGTACAGGTGCTTGAGGTATTCGGTGGCGATCTCGGTATTGCCCTTTTTCTCGGCGTTTTTGTCGACCACGGCCACTGGCGGCTCCGCGAGGATCGACAGGGACGGCACGACGATATCGAACTTGTCGGCGCCGCCGTCTTCTTTGAGTGCCAGGAACGCCTCGTTTTCCCACGCCAGCAACACGTCACCCTGACCGTTGTTGACGAAGGTGATGGTCGAACCGCGAGCGCCGGTGTCGAGGATCGGCACGTGCTTGAACAACTCTTTTACGTATTCCTGCGCCTTGGCTTCGCTGCCGCCGGATTTAAGGCCGTAGGCCCACGCGGCGAGGAAGTTCCAGCGCGCACCGCCGGAGGTTTTCGGGTTAGGCGTGATAACGGAAACGTCTTTCTTGATCAGGTCGCCCCAGTCCTTGATGCCTTTAGGGTTGCCCTTGCGCACCAGGAACACGATGGTCGAGGTGTACGGAGTGCTCGCATCCGGCAGGCGGGTTTGCCAGTTTTCCGGCAGGGTCTTGCCCAGTTTGGCGATTTCATCGATGTCGCCAGCCAGGGCCAGGGTCACTACGTCGGCGCGCAAGCCGTCGATCACCGCACGGCCTTGCTTGCCCGAGCCACCGTGGGATTGCTGGATCTTCACGTTGTCGCCAGGGTGGGACTGTTTCCAGTAGCTGGTGAACTCAGCGTTGTAGTCCTGGTACAGCTCACGGGTCGGGTCATACGAGACGTTGAGCAACTCGTAGTCCTTGGCAACGGCGGAACCGGCAAACACGGCGCTGGCCAGTGCGGCCAGGGCGTAACGGCGAATCGACGACATAGAAGCTCCTGATAATTCTTGGGTGTTGGCTTTTTCTTATAGTTGCGGGTCTAGCATGCGAATCGCCGTTGTTGCTTAGCTCGGTTTGTTACCGGGGTTCTGCAAACGGAATTTTTCCTTGCGTTCGATCTGTACCACTTGGGCGTTGTGCACAGTGATTTCCACCGCGCCAAACCGCAGGTCGCGCAAGGCGCTCTGGATCTCACGCAAAATGGCTGCTTCGTCCTGGCCGTCGACGCTACGTAGAGATGCGCTCATGGTCTCGCTCCTGAAATGAATAGTGCCTGGCAGTGGCGGCACTGCTTGCGGCGTGAGGGCGATAGTAGATAAGCGCGGATATTCTTAAAAATACTATTTAAGAATGTTTATATAACCAGAAAGAATTTTCTGACAGGACGTGGGGTTGCGAAGGTTTTGGCCGTGAAAATACTGATACCCAGGCACCGCGCAACCCTGTAGGAGCCGGGCTTGCCCGCGATGGCGGTGCATCAGGCACTGAATATTTCGACTGATAGTGCCTCATCGCGGGCAAGCCCGGCTCCCACATTGGCCTGTATTTCACATGCGGATAGAGGGTGACCTGGCCCAATCCATTTCTTGCGCCGGCACCGGCCGACCAAACCAATACCCTTGGCCCAAATCACACTCTTGCTCCAACAAGAACCGCGCCTGCTCCACCTGCTCAATGCCTTCGGCGTGCACCTGCATGCCCATGCTCTTTGCCAAGGCGATCACCACGCGCACAATCGCCGCGTCGTCTTCATCCCACGGCAGCCCGGCGACAAACCCCTGGTCGATCTTGAGCTTCTGCACCGGCAAGCGTTTGAGGCGCAGCAGTGACGAATAACCGGTGCCAAAGTCGTCGATCGCCAGGCGCAGGCCCAGCTCGCGCAGGCGGTGCAATTGCTCAAGGGCGACTTCGGGGTCTTCCATCACGGCGCTTTCGGTGACCTCAAGCTCCAGATAAGCCGGGTCAAGGCCGGTGGTGTGCAGCACCTGGGCGACTTGCTCATACAGTTCACGCCGGGCAAACAAACGGCTGGAAACATTCACCGCAATAAAGCTCAACGGCGCGCCATCGGCCAGCCATTGGCCCATCTGGCGGCAGGCCTGGTCCATCACCCAGGCATCGATATCGGCGATCAGCCCGGTGCGCTCGGCAATCGGGATAAATTCACCCGGCGGCACCAGGCCGCGCTCAGGGTGTTGCCAGCGCACCAGGGCTTCGACGCCGACCAGACGACTGTCTTGCAGGTCGTGCACGGGCTGGTAATACACACGCAGCTCTTGCTGATCGAGGGCGCGGCGCAGTTCGCTGGCGATTTCCACGCGGTGCTGGGCGTGGGCCGTCAGTTCTTCGGTGTACAGCGCATAACCTTCGCGGCCGGCGCTCTTGGCTTTGAACAGCGCGGAGTCGGCATTGCGCAGCAGTTGTTCGGCGCTCAGGGCATCACTGGGAAACAGACTGATGCCGATGCTCGCGCTGATAAACAACTGGTTGCCGTCGAACACAAACGGCTCTTTCATCGCATCGAGCATGCGCTGTGCCAGCGCGGCAGCCTGCACCACCTGTGGACAACTTTCGGCCAGCACGGCGAACTCATCGCCACCGAGGCGCGCCAGGGTCACGCCGGGGCCGAACAGGCCCTTTAACCGCTCGCCAACGGCCTTGAGCAGCTGGTCACCGACATTATGGCCGAGGCTGTCGTTGATGATCTTGAAGTGGTCCAGGTCCATCAACAGCAACGCGCAGCCGCGTTTGTGCACTTGCGCCGAGGCCAGCGCCTGCTCGGCGCGGTCGGTAAAGAGCAGGCGGTTGGGCAAGTCGGTGAGCGGGTCGTGGTGGGCCAGGTGCGCCAGTTCGTGCTCGGAGTCCTTGATGGCGCTGATGTCGGAAAACACCGCGACGTAATGGCTGACCTTGCCCTGGTCATTGTGGATAACTCGGATGGTTTGCCACTGTGGATAAATCTCACCGCTTTTACGCCGGTTCCAGATTTCGCCGCTCCACTCGCCGGTGCGTTCGAGGGTCTGGAACATCTGTTGATAAAAATTCGACGAATGGCGTCCGGACTTGAACAGGCTCGGCCGTTCGCCCATCACGTCCTCTCGGCTGTAGCCGGTGATCTCCATAAAGGCCCGATTCACATGCACGATCAGCCCCTGGGCGTCGGTGACCAGTACGCCTTCACGGGTGCAATCGAACACGGCGGCGGCCTGTTGCAGGCGTTCATGGTTTTCTTTCAAGGGTTGCTGCAATCGATGGGTGCGGGCAAAACGGGCACAGATCAGGTAAATGGCCAACGCGCTGAGGGCCACCCACACATAACCGCGCGCCTGCAACCAACGTCCTAACTGCCTCGGGTCATCGAGAAAGTTGATCAATAGGTGGTTGCTGAGCTGGAGCCACACAATGGAAACCAGCAGGTATACCAGCCCCACCCGCAGGGCACCTCGGTACGAAAACAGCATATGGTCAGTAATCCTTACCCAAAAAACAAAATCGCCCTACAAACGCTGCGGATTATAGAATAAGAAACATCCAGTCACTCCTATCTGAAAGGGCGGCTGGTTTTCTCTGTAGGCTTAGTGATAATGCGTGAGCTGTTTTTTTCTTTATCTGAGGGCCATACAGCCTATGTGGTACAACGGTTTTCTTGACCTGTCAGCCTGGCAACTGGTGGCAGTCACGCTGTTGATGACCCACGTGACCATTGTTGGGGTCACGGTCTATCTGCACCGTTATTCAGCCCATCGCTCCCTGGAGCTCAATGCCGGCCTGAAACACTTCTTCCGCTTCTGGCTGTGGCTGACCACGGCGCAGAACACCCGCGAGTGGACCGCCATCCACCGCAAGCACCACGCCAAGTGCGAAACCGTCGACGACCCGCACAGCCCGGTCATCAAGGGTTTGTCCACCGTACTGCGCAAAGGCGCCGAGCTGTACCGCGCCGAGGCCGAGAACCCCGAGACCCTGCGCATCTACGGCAAAAACTGCCCGGACGACTGGATCGAACGCAAAATCTATACGCCTTACCCGCTGCTGGGCGTGGCGATCATGGGGGTCATCGACCTGCTGCTGTTCGGCACCATTGGCATCACCATCTGGGCGATCCAGATGATGTGGATCCCGTTCTGGGCCGCCGGCGTCATCAACGGCCTTGGCCATGCGGTCGGTTATCGCAACTTTGAGTGCCGTGACGCCGCCACCAACCTGGTGCCGTGGGGCATCATTGTTGGCGGCGAAGAGCTGCACAACAACCACCACACTTACCCGAACTCGGCCAAGCTGTCGGTGAAGAAGTGGGAGTTCGACCTGGGTTGGGCGTGGATCAAAGTGTTCAGCTTCCTGCGGCTGGCCAAGGTGCAGCGCGTCGCGCCGATCGCGCACCGCGTGGAAGGCAAAGGCCACCTGGACATGGACACCGCCATGGCGATCCTCAACAACCGCTTCCAGATCATGGCCCAGTACCGCAAGTTGGTGATTGGCCCACTGGTCAAGCAGGAGCTGGAAAAGGTCGATCATTCGGTACGCCACCAGTTCCACCGCGCCAAGCGCCTGTTGTCACGTGAAACCAGCCTGCTGGATGACCGCCACCACGTGCGCATCCAGAGCATGCTCGAACACAGCCACGCGCTGACCGTGATCTACGAGAAGCGCCTGGCGCTGCAGCAGATCTGGCTGAAGACCAGCACCAATGGCCACGACATGCTGGCCGCGATCAAGGAATGGGTGCATGAGGCTGAGGCCAGCGGTATTCAGTCCCTGCGCGATTTTGCCCACCAACTGAAGACCTACTCGCTGCGCCCTGCAGCGGTCTGACACGGTCTCGTGGTGAGCGGGCTTGCTGTGGCGAGCAGGCTTGCCCTGCGTTGGGCTGCGAAGCAGCCCTGAAACCAAACACCGCGCCCTGCCTGGCAGAACGCGGTGTTTTTATTGGGGCCGCTGCGCGCCCCAACGCGGGGCAAGCCTGCTCGCCACAGTAAGCCCGCGCTCTGCATACTGGTTTCTGACGCCATTTCTTAGTCAGCCCGTTCACGGAACTTCACCGCAAATCCCCTCTCTCAAGGAACACTTCGCCATCATGGTGGCCCTTGCACTGACCGCTGCTCCATCCTGCGGCGAGCCCAGAGAGAGTTGTGCCGATGGTTCCCGAAAAGCCTTATTCAACCGATGCGCCCGTCGCTGAGCACCCACGCCCGGCTGCGGCGGCCACTCTGCTGGCGCTGATGCATGCCCAAGGTGAAGTCGAACGGCTGAGTGAGCGTGAACAACTGCTCAGTTCACTGCTGGTCAGCGTGAATGCCGTGCTGTGGGCCATCGATTGGGAAACCCGGCGTGTGTTGTACGTGAGCCCGGCCTACGAGCGGGTGTTTGGCCGATCCGCAGGTTTACTGCTCGCCGACCACCGCGAATGGCGCAACAGCATTCACCCCGAAGACCTCGACTACGCCGAACACAGCCTGGCCCGCGTGCTGGAAGACGGCGCCGTGGAGGACCGCGAGTACCGCATCATCACCGCCGACGGGCAGATTCGCTGGCTGAGCGACAAGTGCTATATCAACCAACAAGTCGAACCCGGCAAGCCGTTGATTGTGGTCGGCATGGCCGAAGACATCACCGAAAAAAAGCACATGGAGTTGGAGCTGCACCGACTCGCCACCACTGATGTGCTGACCCAAAGCAGCAACCGCAGGCACTTTTTCGAATGCGCCAACCAGGCGTTCGACAGCGCCTGCGCCCAAAGCGCCCCGCTGGCGTTCCTGCTGCTGGACATCGATGACTTCAAAGACGTCAACGACAGCTACGGCCACCTGGAAGGCGACCAAGTGCTGCGGCGTATCGCCGAGAGCGGTCGCGGCGTGCTACGCCGTGGCGACCTGTTCGGGCGCATTGGCGGCGAAGAGTTCGCTGCGGTACTGCCTGGCTGTGCGCCGCACATGGCGTTGCAGGTAGCCGAACGGCTCGGCAAGGAAATCCAGGCCCTGAGTTTCAGCTATGAAGGCCGGGAGTTTACCGTGACCGTCAGCCAAGGCCTGGCCAACCTGCGTGAAGACGACTCAACCCTGGACAGCCTGTTCGCACGGGCCGATGCCGCCATGTACGAGGCCAAGCGCCAAGGCAAGAACCGCGTCATAGAGGGCTAGAACTCGATCAACCAATGGGAACCGGCCTGGTTGGGAGCTGGCTTGTGTGGGAGCTGGCTTGCCTGCGATGCCGGCACCTCGGTCTATCAGGGGTACCGAGTTGATGCTATCGCGGGCAAGCCCGGCTCCCACACAAGCCCGCTCCCAGACCTGAACTTCGTTGCCCGCTAGGTTTTGCGCACCCGCGTCAGCTCCGACAAGCCCACCTTGAGTAACCTGGCCGTCTTGCTCTTGGCCAGCGCTTCCAACCCCTCATGCTCGGTCAGACGCGCCATTTGCGCCGCCAGGTTCACCACCAGCGCGTCGCGCGAATACACCCCGCCCTCGAGTGAATAGGTCGCCGCAATCAACTGCCGCAACTCCAGCGGCAAGCGCCAGCGCGTGCGCAACGCCGAGCCATAGGCGGCGCCAAAGGTGTCGAGGGACTCACCGATTGCCTCGTCATCCAGCGCCCCGCCACCCAGGCGCCAGTCTTCCAGGCAGCGTAACAACGCCAAGTCACCCAGCCGATGCAGAATGCCCGCGCAGTAGCAACGTTCGTGGTCCAGTTCCAGCATGCGCGCCAGGCGGCGGCCGTAGTCGGCGGTGTCCTGGGACAACTGCCAGTGGCGCTCGGCGTAGGCCACCAACGCCGGGTCACCCAGCACCACGTTGTGCTTGAGCGCCAGGCCCAGGATCAGGTTCATGCTCTGCCCGGCGGCGAGCTTTTGCAGTGCAGCGGCCAGGGTCTGCACCGGCGTGCCGTGATGGCCGGCGCTGTTGGCGGCGGCGATCAGCACAGCGGTGATTTGCGGGTCGGTTTTTACCTGTTCTTCCAGTTGCTTGAGGTCCAGGCCGTCCGGCGCCAGGCTGTGTTGCACGGCGGCTTTCACATCGACCCGCAGCGGCGCACCATCACAGACGTCGCGGCGGCGTTCCAGGAACACTGGCAAGGCCATACCGGGCGCCAGCGGCGGTATCTCGCAATACACACTTTCGCCTTCATCGAGCAGCAGGTCTTGCAGGCGCTGGGTCAGGCCTTCCATGTTCAGGGGTTTGGTCAGATACGCCGTGGGCGCCAGGGGCAAGGCTTCGCGCACGCTGGCGCTGTCATTGCGACTGCTCAGCAGAATAAACGGCAGCGAACGGCGCTTCTGGCGCACGCTGCGCAGCAGGCTCAGGCCATCGACGCCCGGCAGTTCCCAATCCGCCAGGATCAGGTCGTAGGTTTTGTCTCGCAACAGCGTGGCCGCTTCCTGGCCATCGGCACACACATCCAGCCGCGCGTCGCAGCGCACATTCAACAACACTTGCTTGAGCAGGTCCCGCGACCAAGGGTCCGCCTCGGCAATCAACACGCGGGGTACAGCGGGTAAATCAACAGCAGTCATCCAGCACGCTCCATCGGCAATACTTGCACCTTAGACAATCACGCCGCCTGCGTACAATGAACATGGCCTGAATGTGCTGCAGCGGGCACAAAAAAACCCGCCGAGGCGGGTTTTTTCTGTCGATCAAGTCAGCCTCCGCTTACAGCTCGGAGAAGCACTCTTCGATGATCGCCAAGCCTTTGTCCAACTGCTCGTCCGGCGAGGTCAGCGGGACCAGTACGCGCAACACGTTGCCGTAGGTACCGCAAGACAGCAGGATCAGGCCCTTGTCACGCGCCTTGGCCACCACGGAAGCCACGGCAGCGGCGTTTGGCTTGTGGCTGTCGCCATCTTCGAACAGCTCAACCGCGATCATCGCGCCCAGGGCACGCACTTCGCCGATCACCGGGTACTTGGCTTGAATGGCTTTGAGGCCCGTCACCAAGCGCTCGCCAACCGCCTTGCAGCGGTCCAGCAGGTGCTCTTCTTCGAACACTTCCATCACCGCCAGCGCAGCAGCGCAAGCAATCGGGCTACCGGCATAAGTGCCGCCCAGGCCGCCTGGCGCAATGGCGTCCATGTATTCAGCCTTGCCGCACACACCGGCCAGCGGGAAGCCGCCAGCGATGGATTTGGCGAAGGTGGTCAGGTCGGCAGCCACGCCCATCTGTTCCATGGCGAAGAACGTACCGGTACGGCCGGCACCGGTTTGCACTTCGTCGGCGATCAGCAGGATGCCGTGCTTGTCGCACAGTTCGCGCAGGCGCTTCATGAAGGATTTAGGCGCGACGTAGAAACCGCCTTCGCCCTGCACCGGCTCGATGATGATGGCAGCGATATCACGCGGCTCGGCATCGTTTTTGAAGATGCGTTCGATGCTGGCGATAGCGTCATCATCGCTCACGCCGTGCAGTTCGTTCGGGAACAGTGCGCGGAACACGCCGCCTGGCATCAGGCCCATGCCGGCCGAGTACGGCACGACTTTACCAGTGAGGCCCAAGGTCATCATGGTGCGGCCGTGGTAAGCGCCGGTAAACGCGATTACGCCAGCACGGCCAGTGGCGGCGCGGGCGATTTTCACGGCGTTTTCGACCGCTTCGGAACCGGTGGTGACCAGCAGGGTTTTCTTGGCGAAATCACCTGGCACCTTGGCGTTGATCTTTTCGCACAGCTCCACGTAAGGCTCATAAGCCAGCACCTGGAAGCAGGTGTGAGTCAGCTTGTTCAGTTGCTCGGTCACGGCCGCGATGATTTTCGGGTGCACGTGGCCGGTGTTCAGCACGGCGATACCGCCAGCGAAGTCGATGAACTCGCGACCTTCAACGTCGGTCACGGTGGCGTTCTTCGCGGATTCGGCGAAGATCGGGTGAATCTGGCCAACACCGCGCGGTACAGCGGCTTCGCGGCGTTTCATCAGGGATGCGTTGGTCTTGCTCATAAAGTCCTCATTCGCCACTCATCGGGTGGCGTGGTCCAAGGAATACGTGGCGGGGAGGCAACTACGGCAGCATGCGATGATCGACTGCCACAGCTTTCCCGGCCACTACGAATAACGTCTTCAAACACGCAAAGGGTCAGCGCTCTCGTGCCCTCTGCGTTTACTGCAATCCCGTGCCGAGCTTAGATGCCCAGGCAGAGGTATTTGATTTCCAGGTAATCCTCGATCCCGTACTTGGAGCCTTCACGGCCCAGGCCCGAAGCCTTGATGCCGCCGAACGGCGCCACTTCGTTGGAGATCAACCCGGTGTTGACGCCAACCATGCCGTATTCCAGGGCTTCGGCCACACGGAACACACGGCCCAGGTCGCGGGCGTAGAAGTAGGAAGCCAGGCCGAACTCGGTGTCATTGGACATCGCGATCACTTCGGCTTCGTCTTTGAAGCGGAACAGCGGCGCCAGTGGGCCGAAGGTTTCTTCCTTGGCAACAGCAGCGTCTTTGGGCACGTTGACCAGAATGGTCGGCTCAAAGAAGTTGCCTTCCATCACTTTGCCACCGGCCAACAGCTTGGCACCTTTGCTCAGGGCATCGGCAATGTGCTCCTGAACCTTCGCCACGGCTTTTTCGTCGATCAGCGGGCCAGTGGTGGTGCCTTCTTCCAGACCGTTGCCGATCTTGAGTTTGGCCACGGCGACTTTGAGTTTTTCGGCGAACGCGTCGTACACCGAATCCTGGATGTACAGGCGGTTGGCGCAGACGCAAGTCTGGCCGTTGTTGCGGTACTTGGAGATGATCGCGCCTTCGACGGCCTTATCGAGGTCGGCGTCGTCGAACACGATAAACGGCGCGTTGCCGCCCAGCTCCAGCGAGACTTTCTTGATGTCCTTGGCGCATTCGGCCATCAGCTGGCGACCGATTTCGGTGGAGCCGGTGAAGGACAATTTACGCACGATCGGGTTGCTGGTCAGCTCGCTGCCGATATCACCGGCGCTGCCGGAAACCACGCTGAACACGCCTTTTGGAATGCCCGCGCGCTGGGCCAGTTCAGCCAGGGCGAACGCCGAGTACGGGGTTTGCGAGGCCGGCTTGAGCACCATGGTGCAACCGGCGGCCAGCGCTGGGCCGGCTTTACGGGTGATCATCGCGGCCGGGAAGTTCCACGGCGTGATGGCCGCGGTAACGCCGATCGGTTGTTTGATCACGATCAGGCGCTTGTCCGGCTGGTGGCCAGGAATCACATCACCGTAGATGCGCTTGGCCTCTTCGGCGAACCACTCGATAAACGAAGCGGCGTAGACGATTTCGCCTTTGGCTTCGGCCAGCGGCTTGCCCTGCTCCAGGGTCATCAGGCGCGCCAGGTCGTCCTGGTTCTCGATGATCAGCTCAAACCAGCGACGCAGCTTGTTGGCGCGGTCCTTGGCGGTGAGTGCACGCCAGGCCGGCAGGGCCTTGTCGGCGGCTTCGATGGCGCGGCGGGTTTCAGCCGCGCCCATCTTCGGCACGGTGCCGAGAATTTCGCCCGTGGCCGGGTTGTTGACCTTGATGGTTTGACCGTTGTCCGCATCGACCCAAGCGCCATCGATAAAGGCTTGTTGGCGGAACAACTGGGTATCTTTGAGCTGCATGTCGGCTTTCCTTAACAGCACCGCGCGCACGCGGAGCGAATTAGAGTTGTTGAAAGGCGCCTTGTGGGCTGCCGTCAGGGAAATCAGCCCCAGCACGCGAGATAAGTGAAATAGCGCACGGGAGACAGAGCGTTTGAAATCTCAAACGAATCCTAGGATCAATGGGGGTACAGGGCAATAGTCTGTTCGAAAAAAAGAACGAAAACGGCGCATTTGATGCATCTTTCAGATCAAGCGCACAAACGACAACAGCCCCGGTGCCTTCTGGGCGCCGGGGCTGTTGGGCCTTGCAACTTACGGTTGGAACGACTTGAGCACGGCCAACAGGCTGGTCAAGTTGTCGGCCACGCCACCTTGGGCGACTTTTTCGGTGGCCGCAGCGCCAGCGGTGGTGTCGACGCTGTAGATCTGCATTACGCCTTGGTTGGTGGCGGCCTGGGCCAGGGTGTTTTGTTGCTGTTGGGCCGAGACCGAGTTCTGGAACAGGATCGCCGTGGCCTGGCCCATGGATTGATAGATCGTGCTCATGGCCATCGCTGGCGATTCGGCAACGACCTTGACGTTGGTCTGGGTGACGGCATCGGTGATTTGCGGGCTGACTGTGCTCATGGTTGAAACTCCTGGTGTGAGAAAGAACAACATCCGTTATCGCTGAGTGCTTAAGGCTGGAAGGACTTGAGCACAGTCAACAGGCTGGTGAGGTTATCCGAGACGCCGCCTTGGGCGACTTTTTCGGTGGCCGCCGCACCGGCGGTGGTATCGACGCTGTAGATCTGCATGACGCCCTGGTTGGTGGCCGCCTGGGCCAGGGTGTTTTGCTGCTGTTGGGCCGACACAGCGTTCTGGAACAGAATCGCCGTGGCCTGCGCCATGGATTGATAGATAGTGCTCATCGCCATCGCCGGCGATTCGGCCACCACTTTGACGTTGGTCTGGGTGACCGCGTCGGTAATTTGCTCGTTAACAAATGCCATGATCAATTTCCTTATAGGGGTACACGGTGCATTCCGTGTTCATGAATGAACGTTGCCAAACAGGCGCTGTGAAACGCGCGAGCTCAAGGTTTCGCAGTTGGGCCCAGCGCCGCTTCAATCTGCGTAATCAAACCCTGGATCAGGGCCTGCACTTCCTTGCGTTGCGCGTCCTTGTCCGGGGCCGCGCCGTCCAACACTTGGCGTAGCGCCGCCTCACGCTGCTCGGCGGCAGCCTTGAGCGCTTGCTCATTGGCCTTGGACTGCTCAAGCACCTGGCTGGCGCGCTTGAGGGTTTCGTCGACGATGGCCTGGGGCGTTCCGGCGAAGATCTGCGGGTTGCGCAGCATCGCTTCCAGCCGCAGGCGATCATCGCTGGACAGCACTGAGGGTGTGGCTGGGTGAGCCATGACGGCCTCCTTGGGTACTACGTTGCTGGCTGAAGGGCCGCTAAAGCCGCACCTCGACGTTGTCCTGCCAGAAGCCCGAGAAGTAGAAATACGCCGAGGCATCACAGAACGTCGCCAACTCCGCAGGGGTAATGGCGCTGGGTTGGTTGCCGAAAATCGCCGGCGGCGGCAGCAGGTTGGCCGAGTTATAGAGGTTGCCGACTTCATAGCAGTTGGCCGCGAACTGGGAACAGAACGAGCTGCTGCCAATCGCCACCGACTCGTTGATGCGCTCGACCAGGCTGGTGTTGGAGGTCCAGCGCCGGAATGCAGAAATCATCGCGTTCCACACGCTGTAACGGCCATGGATATCGCCGCTGATCTTGTCGAAATAGAACTGCTTGGCCGCCACGACTGCCGCTTCGCCCAACTCACTGCTCACGCAAGAGAAGACCATCGCCGAACGCGGGGGCTTTTCAAGGCTGAGGTCAGTCAGCGACAGCCCCTCACCCACGCTTTCAATCACCTGGGTGTCGCTCACCGCAATCGCCGGATGAACCACATTCAGGAACGTCGTGTCCTGGGAAAACACCTTGGCCTTGACCAACTGGCCCGCGCGAATGAACGCGCGCGTCGCGCTGTCGTCTTCTTGCTTCACCGAAAAAATAATATCTCCAGGCTGCATGATGTCGCTCCTCACTTAAGAAAAGTTGCTTTCAAGTTGCTGTTGCACCGTTCCAGAAGAACCCTGGAACGTTGTGCTCGGTTCAGGCCGCTGGCGCAGCCCGGTTGGCCAAGGTGTCGGCGTACTTGGCGATGCTCTGGTCGATCTTGTCGATGGCCACGCTGGCGGCTTCGGCTTCCATGGCACCCGCGGCGGCGGCCACGGCCGCAGCGGCGCCCACCAGCAAGTCGGTGGCCAAGGCGCCCAAGGCGTCTTCGGCAGCGGCCGGCAGGTTGTCCTTGACGATGTTCTCGGTCATTTGCTGGAGCAGCACGGCCTGGGCCGCCAGGGCGATCTTGCTGACCCCGTCGAAATACCCCGCCGCCGCCTGCGCCACCAGGCCGGCCGCCTGGCTGATCATCATGTCGGCCGGCACCGCAATCTGCGCCGGCGCATAGGCAAAGTTCTGCGAATTGGTGAACTGCACCGCCTGCACGATCTGGCTGTTGAGGGCAGCGGTGCTGTCGGGCGACGGCGTGCTCGCCTGGTTGAGCAGGTGCTCGTTCATGCGCGCCATGATCGAGCGCGAGGCCGGTGCGGCGGGCGCCGGCGCAGGTGGGTCGGCGGCGGGCGTTGCTTGCGGGGCGACGGGTTTCTTTCTACTGAACCACGACATAATCGATCTCCCGAGGGCTTAGCCCTTCTCGCCAATCTGCATGATCAGCGCCACGGCCTTGGAGATCACCGCATTCGAAATCTGGTTCATCGCCTGTTGGCTGTTGACCGCGTTCTGTAACGACAGGCCCGCCGCACTGCTCGCCACCTGATACAGCGACGCGATGGCCTGGGCCGGCGCTTCTGCCACCACTTTGACGTTGGTTTGGGTGACCGCGTCGGTGATCTGGCTGTTGACCTCTGTCATACATCTCTCCTTGATGGCATTCACCCAGGGTTGGGCGTGGGTAGTGGCGGCAGGACGCGCTCATACAACTAGAACGCCCCGCGCCGGCGTGTGTGAATCAAATTCAGCGCAAGGCGTTGCGCAGCAGTTGCACACGCTTGCGCACCAGCGGCAGCGTGACCTGCAACGCGGCAGCGATCTGCGGATACGGCAGGTCATCCACAAAGCGCATCTCAAACAAGCGCTGCTGCAACACCGGCAACCGCGCCACCTGCGCCTCGATCAGCTCGAGGCGCTCGTAACACTCCACCCGCTCCAGCACCGAAGCGCAGGGCGCGGCGAGTGCGGCCAGGTGATCGTGCTCGAGGTCCACCGAATCATCGAGCAGCCGCTCCTCGCGCTTGCTGCGTCGCAAACTGTCGAGAAACACATGGTCGAGTACCAGAAACAGAAACCCCTGAGGGTCGCGAATGCGCTCCGGCGAGCGCCGAAAGAACAGCAGGGCCTTGATCGCCGTGGCCGACAACCATTCCTGGCCCTGATCCAGATTGCCCTTGGCCCGCCGCAGCGCGCGCCGCTTGAGTTCGCCCTGCACGGCGCGCCAACTCGCTTCGAACAAACGGTCATCGGCGGCCCATTGATCCTTGAACTGAACAGTCATCCCCATCGCCAGCACTCCTGTGCATCCTTGATGAAGGGCCAGTCTGCAAGCGCGGGACAGGGGTGCGCTGTTACCTGCGGAACACTGCAACGACTAATTCAAGGCAAATGCCTTGCGCCGCAAATGCTCGAGATCGTTGATCACCATGCGTTCCAGATTGCCGCTGATCAGCCCACTGCGGCGCCACAATTGCAGCTGCACATTGAGCTTGGGACGGCTGGTGTTAAGCATCGACGCCAACACCCCCTGGCTGGCGGGCAAAGAGACACTCGGCATGGCCAGCGCCAGGTCGATATCGCCCAGGTTGGCCAACAGAAACCGCGCCAACCGCGACTCCAACCGATGCAGGCACACCAACTCCAGCAACTCGATGGCCTGCAGCAAGCGCAGCATCATCAGCATCAACAAGCGCCGCAAAAACACCGGTTCCTCAAACAGCACACCAAAATGCCGGCTACCCAGTTGCAACAGCCGCGTGGGGCCACTGGCAAAGGTGGAAGACTCGCGCCCATGATCCTTGATCAACGCCGTCTCCCCCACCACCTGCCCGGCCCCGGTACTGCCGATAATCTGCTCCCGGCCGTCCGGCCCATGCACCACCGAATAAATCCGGCCCTCAACCACCAAAGCAATAAATTCGAGGCTGTCGTCCTTGAAATACAGCAGTTCACGATCATCCAGCAGGCGCTCCACCATATGGGTGGCAACGTAGCGCAAGAGGTGCTCCGGCATACCTCGAAACAAATCGGAGCGGGCCAACAGGGTTTGTCTCAACGGGAGATCGAGCATCACGGTTCCTTTGGAATGCATGCGTTCACCTGGGGAATTGCGGCTTGGAAGCGGCTTAAAGCCACAAGAGCAAAGCAAACAAAGGGACGTGCGGCGCGGGGAGTTGTGAATGAGAGTGGCGATTAGCCATTTTTGGTGGGAAACGGCCGACAGTTACCGGCGAAAACGCTGGAATGGACGCATCAGGGCGACATGGGTATGATGTCGCCCGCACAAGCATCCGTAGCTCAGCTGGATAGAGTACTGCCCTCCGAAGGCAGGGGTCGTGGGTTCGAATCCCGCCGGGTGCACCATCTTCTTTCCCTTGTATTACAAGGGGATAGCGCTCCTGACAGAAACCTGTCCTAGTCCTGAAAGTCGTTTTTGCCACAAATTTGCCACACTCAAAAGTGGCGGGAATGGTCGAAATGGCAACAATCAGGAATCGCGGCGAGTATCAGTGGGAAGCGCAAATCCGCCGTAAGGGCTATCCAGCCCAGCGCAAAACCTTTGAAACCAAAGCCGATGCCCAGGCCTGGGCACGCATGATCGAAAGTGAAATCGACCGGGGTATTTTTGTCTCTCGGGTCGAGGCTGAACGCACTGCCTTTCATCAACTCATTGATCGATACATTTCCGAGATCGCACCGAAACACAAAGGCGCGTATTCGGAAACCAAACGTCTGGAAGCGCTCAAGCGTCATCCGCTGGCGACACGCATCGTTGCCACCCTCACCTCTTCAGATTTTGCACGCTACCGCGACGAGCGCCTGAAGATTCGGAAGGGCAATACGGTGAAACGTGAACTCGCACTGTTCCAATGCGTGATTGAGGTCGCTCGCCGCGAATGGGGAATTCATCTTGCCGAGAACCCAGTCAGGATGGTCAGCCGTCCCAGCTACAACGACGAACGCTCGCGGCGGCTCGACCCAATTGAGGAGGAATACATCCTCAACGCTCTGGAGCTTCGTGAGCGCCGTGCTGACGGCACCTATGCCGACGCCTCACACAACCCATGGATACGGCCCATCGTCCAACTGGCGATTGAGACAGCCATGCGCCGTGGCGAAATTTTCGAGCTGCGCTGGAAGCATGTGAACCTAGATCGCAGGACTGCGCATCTTCCAGCGACTAAGAACGGACTGCCCAGAAACGTCCCGCTTTCACCGAAGGCTGTTCAGTTGCTGAAGGACTTGCCGCGCTCGCTGTGCGGTCGAGTCTTCCCCACCACCGCCGACGCTCTCAAGAAGGCCTTTGTGCGAGGCCTGGAGCGAGCGAGGCTGAAATACGTGGGGGATTGTGGGGCGGCGCAGGTAACGCCTCAGGAAGACTTCCTGATCAATCTACGCTTTCACGATCTGCGGCACGAGGCCACCTGTCGACTCGCGACTAAGCTCCCAAACCTGATCGAGCTTGCCAGTGTAACGGGGCATCGAGAGGTGAACATGCTGAAGCGTTACTACAACATCACCGCAGAAGAGCTCGCGGCAAAGCTGGCTTGATCAGACCTATGGCTACATCTCAATGGTCAGCTTGGAGCTGACCATTGATCTTGCAACACGCCCGCGCGAACTCAGCAGAGGTACACGGGGCCCTGTTGCCGGGTCAACAATCGCCCGTTGTTGCGGCGCCCTTCATTCAGAAAACATGTCATCTGTTAAAAAGCTGTCCTAGTGATTGAGCGGCTGATTGGCAAAAGCTGGCCTCACCAGATCAATCGAGCGATAAAGCGATGACAGTAGATTATGAAACTATCCAGAAAATACAGAAGCTTGGCGATGATGTTCTGATTGGCGTGGTTGAAGTAGCAGCGCTGACCGGCTTCAGCGTGCTTACGGTCCGTCAGCGCAAATTGCCGGGGCTTGAGCCTGTACCGGGACTGTCAAGGTTGAGATGGAGACTGGGTGATCTGAGAACCTGGATGCGCACCGGCAACACCGAGAGTCGAGATTCAGCCACCGTCATCGCACCTTTTTCTCATCCGAAACGCACAGGGAGGCCCACAAAGAAAGCACAGGTGGAGGCGCGACAATGACCTGTCCTGGCTGGATTCATCTCCTTTGCACCGGGAGTAGTGAGCATGAGTAGACAACGAACCATTCGGGACCAGAATTTTTGGCGCTCCCCACGCTTACTGAATTGCACCACCGAGGACAAAGTTGCTTTGCTGCACCTGTTAACTGCTCCTGACAGCAACATTACGGGCGTATACCCACTTGTTCCACGCATTGCCGGAGCAGAAATTGGATGGACGGCGGATCAGTGGTTGCAGGTCATCCACCGCCTTCAGGATGAAGACCTAGCCAGGTATGACAACGTGAGACTCATCATTTGGGTAAAAATCTGGTGGGATCACCACTCTGCTACTCAAGTGACAGGGCCAAAACTACGAGCCAGAGCGCTGGAAGAAATTCGCCGTGTCCCAAGCGAGTGGTTAGACGACTTTCTGAATGACTTCAAAGAAAGACTGAACGACGACCAGCAGGATTGGATAGATGAATCCCTGCGGCCGCGCTCAAAGCGATACGTAGAGGAGGGCTCGATATCACACGGATGCCATATCGATACCGTATCAGCCAAGGTCATACCTAACACTAAACCTCAACCCAAACTCTCAACCAAAACACCAACGTCTTTGCCCACCTCCTACGAATTGGATATGTCAGGAATCCCTCCTGAACATCGGACGGATGTCCACAGAGCGCTTGTGAAGGCGAAGGTAAGCGGAAAACTTAGACATAGGCCGCAACTCGTAGTCAACGCGATGGCGGAAAATTACCAATCTGCTTCAGGTAAGCCGCATAACGCCATGGCCTTAACTCTGTATCTGGCCGAGAATCTGAATGGCGGTAACGAAGTGAGCTAGGTTTGTCTGAAGCCGACTCAAACGGGGAGGATGAATGCCATGGCTAGAAGGAGTCGTACCGCCGTTGAGCGAATAATCCTCCAAGCTCGGATATGGGGTTGGGATATGTCCTGGTCGCTCAGCATGGCCACGCGGTCCGATACAAGAACAATCGGCCACCATTACTCAGAGCATACTGTGATCAAGCTTTACGGCTCCGTTCGATACCCCGAAACATTCAAATACCCGACCCTAGAATGCTACCTATACGTTGATCCACTGCTCCTAAGCGACAAGTCGGTTCCTCTCTGCATCGGCTCCATGCAGGCGACGGGTAGTAGGCTTATCGCATATGTCGCCGTTCACAATGATCGTTTCAACAGCTTGGTCACCGCTGCTAGTCGACTTGTTGCCCTAGAGATAAATGCGGAGCCGTTGAAATACCGCAAAGCTAAGGTGATGGGTATCCACCTAAGCACCGAGCTGGAGTCTGATTGGTGATGGTTTTTTGATCATAGGGGCGCTAGTGTCCGGCGCCCGTGCACTAGCCCTGCCCCGGCAGAGAGAAACGTATGTCGAGGCCAAAAATCCTCATTCCTCGTCGAAGTAATCGCTATCCAATTTCGGCAGTTTGAGGAGCCGAGACGTTACCCCAACCTCATGGTCCATCATGAGGTTGACCAAGCGGATGCCATCCACCAGCACCATGCCTTCCACTGAGCGAACAAAGTCGATGCCCTGGGCAGTGAAACCCGAAGTAGTGATAAAGACCCCTCGCTTGGCCTTTTGCCCAGCAAGTGCTCCATAGAACGCTTGCAACTCAGGACGGCCCACAGTGCCTTGCCAGCGCTTTGCTTGGACATAGACTTTTTCCAGTCCGAGCTTATCAAGCGAAATTACCCCGTCAATTCCGCCATCTCCGCTTCCACCTACACGCTGCAAGTCGTTTCGGCTAGCCCCGTAGCCAAGGCTGTGCAACACGTCGAGAACAATGACTTCAAAGCGGTTGGGGCTGACTTGTAGCAGGTTATCCAGTAGATCTGCAGCTGTCGCATTGCGTAGCTCACGCAGAGCCTGCTCCAACCGATCGTCTGGGCTCACAGTTGCTGATAGCGGTGTGTCTGCCCCCTGCTCACGTCCATCTAGCGGGACGGCATCGGAGCCGCTTCTAAGCTTCACGTCCATGAAGCCGATGGCAAGTTGTTCAACCTGATCCATAGTGAGCGGTGAAGGGTGCTGTTTGGAATAAACAGCGCCAGCTTCGGTTAGCTTCCAGTAGCCCCGTTTGGCGCTGGAGGATAATCCTGCGCGCTTGAGACGATCGTGAGCCCATCCTGCGCGGTTTTTATAGGTCGCTTGCCCACTCGCAATCAGCTCTTGAAGCTGTGGTTCGGATAAATTCAAAGCCCGGGCCGCAGCTTCATGCGCGTCGCGTGCTGTCGCACCTTCTGGATTAGCCACTAGGTAACGCAAGATTGGCTCAATGAATTTGTCGTATGTAGGAACGGACATCAGGATTCCTTTCGCAAGGTTGCCAGCGTGGGCAAATGTAGTAAGTCGCATGTTATTCGGAGCAATCCGTTACCTCGAGGCCTAATGAGCTTGCTAGCTCTCTCGCTTCTGAATCTACCCGTAAGCGGCTGGCGACTGCTTGTGCTCGCTCCTCCTCTTTGGCCAGATACGCCTCGATAAAGCACTCAACAATCTGCTCCTGAGTCAAGCTTGGCGCCGATATCTGACGCTTCAGCCTGTTCAGAATTTTGCGGGAGCTGAGTTGGGCCGCCTCTCGCAGATATGCCCCGAGTAGAAGATCGCGAAAAACCCATTCAGAGATCCACCCTTTCGCGAATGCCCAAAACAACAACCGATGGTAGGTATCCCAAGCCATGCGCGAATGGCCGCTCAGATAACGTCGCAGGATTCGACCGTCGGCGTCCCTAAAACCATAAATCCCAAGCTCAGTAAGCAATCGCTCCAGCTTGACCTTGGACATGCCCGACCTCAGAGCAATACCGGAGAACAGGTACTCGACCATATCCACAGGCACGCGGACGACGAAATTTTTCCTACCCGTGTCCTCATGACGCTTAATCTCGCGAAAGACGAACTGGAAGGCTTCTGTTGGGTCGATGTCCGGATGAGATAGCTGCATCTCGCTATTCTTTGGCTAATGGGCGTAGCTGTCAAAGGAGTACCCTACAGGTCAGCCAATACAAGTATCGGCACTGGAGGCGCGAAGCCCACGAAATTTGAAAACTCACGACAGTGCTATATCGCACGTTTGATACTTTGAGCGCCGCTCAAAATGAGCCCGATAAATCATTCGAGCACATCATCCGAGGTGAATTGATGCACATCGGTCAACAATGATCCCTGTGAGGAAAAAACATAGTGGAATGAATCCCAAGGACAACTGCTGCCTACTACCGCCCATGCAGAGCCTGGGCAATAGCGGGCAGCCTGATCATTAACTGATTATGACCTCGATCTACTCTATGAAACGTACGATCTCCGCGATGAAAACGGCGACCCGCATGCCGCTTCTCGCGAAAATCGTTAAAACGTGAGGAGCTATTTGCCTCTCATGAACGCTGGCGGAGCGATACGCTGTCGGCGCTGGCTAGGATCGGCAGAGTCACGCAGAGCGTCCTCGATGCGCTGAGCAGACATCTCAAGTTCGTCAGGGGAGGCATTCTGGATAGCACGAATCAACCGCTCACGATTGGAGCGCTTCATACGCATAATCTCGGCGAAGCTACTTTCGTCGTCACTGGATTGTTCCATAACAACCTCCAAGGCATCTTGAGATGCATCATCGGAGACCTACACGGCAGTGTCAAATAGCTCTCTTAGATTCGTTACCTTAGCCTTTGCGCTCCCGCATCACCACAACCGTCCAAAAATCGTCTCACACTTATCAACGTCCAGCACGCACGCTACTCGTTTCCTAGCTCTGTGTCAGAAGGTCACTCAAGGCTAAAGGCAATTCGGTAAATCCTAGCTGTCGCTCTACCGTCTTTCTCACCATCCAATCGTCGTATCCTCAGCGCTTATGGATGATGTTCTTTTTGCTTATGTAATCGTTTTGAATTTGTGTTTTTTTCGTACCCATGGCGTCCCCTCCATGCAAATCCCCCTTTCATCCCGGCTGTAAACGATTAATGCAAAACTTATCTAAATACGGAAAGGAAAGACTAGGACAAGGTAGGGTTTGCTATACCGCCAGTACCTGGCGCCTCGCAACCGGCGTGCACCAGTCGTTCCACTCCCTCTGCTTTGCCTACCTCCCCTGCTCAGGGCGAGCCCCGACACCCTAACACCTGGAAAAGGAAAAAACATAAGCCTTATTACGCAACGCCGACACGAGGTTGCTATCGGCAATTCGTCGTTTCGAGGAAGTAGATGCACAACTGCGTTAGAAGGCCCATGACAGCGGAATGAGCGCTGGTCAGTTCATGCTGTCAGCCGCGTGAAACGACAGGCCAGAAGCCGAATTGACTCACACGTAATAAATGAACTACGGCACTTAGGCGGACGTCATAAGCATCTCTTTACGATAGGCACCGGAGTGCGTTCCCAGGAGTACGCAAGGGTATTAGTAAAGATAACGGAGGCCATTAGGCATATTGAGGATTGAGGCAAACCTTTTGGAGCTCTGCTAGGGTCACACTTGGAGTATACGACAGGTAACAAACACCCAAATAGAACGCGTCAAAAGTTGTCGCACCTCTGTTTACACCACTTGCTTTTACTCAGGCTTCTCGTACCGCTGTTCGCTCCGTTTTTACTGCATACTTTACGAGTGCGGCACAGGACTACTCCAGCACTCAACAGCTAAGAGAGCTGCCTCTAAACGGACTATTTCAATCTATCGTTGGTTCCTGATTAACTAAGTACGCTCAGGAAAATGATGCTCGAACACGCCAATACCAATGACTTATATTGAACTGAAGGCAAATTACATAACCACATAGAAATTGAAGGTGCACTCGCGGACATAGGTGGTGGCGGGCTGGACGGCTTTGGCTTTAAGGTAAGAGTGCTGAAACACCTTGGCTATAATATTGATGATAAATACACTCCGGACCAACAATGCAGCGGCGGATGCTTTCAATAGGCCTGGTTCCGACGTTTCGGCAAAAAAATTATTGTCCTCGCTTGGCATTGACTCGGAATAATCCAAGCCGCAAGTGCCGGAACCGTCTCGAAGGATTTACCGCGCCCGCTGAGCGAACGAGTATTCCCCACCACGACTGACGCGCTCATCCATGCATGCACACTACAAATTCCCCCCAACCTAAATGACACGTCCGCGTTCCGCAGGTTAAGCTCGCCGTTAATTCATTTTCCAGTGTTCGGCTGGTCAATCCAATTGGCTCAAGTCGTTCGCTTCGCTCACTCCACACGTCCAAAAACTGCGCTTTCGGCCATCCCTCAGCCAAACGTGGGATTTTCCGAGTAGCGCCCAATAAAATTGGGTGGACGCAGCACCATGAAAAAAACCAAAACGGAGCATTGATGGCGAGTACAGAAGCAAACACCAGCGACTTTAACTACGCAGATACACTCTGGAAGGCTGCTGACACCCTACGTGGCCAAGTGGATGCAGCGGAATACAAGCACGTCGTCCTGGGCTTGCTCTTCCTGAAATACGTCTCCGATAGTTTCGACAGCCGTCGCGATGACTTACGAGCCGAGCTGACGAGCGATGGAATTCAGGGCGAACAGCTCGAACGACTGCTCGAATCGCGCGACGAGTACACCGCCGAGCGCGTTTTCTGGGTGCCGCCCGAGGCGCGCTGGTCCAACCTGCAGAACCAAGCGACGCGACCCGACATTGCGACGCTGATCGACGATGCGATCCTCGCCGTCGAACGGGACAACACAAATCTGAAGGGCAAGCTCCCCCGCGACTACGCCCGCCGCGGCATCGAGCCAGTCAAGATGAAGGGGCTGATCGACTTGATCGCCGGTATCGGCTTCAAGGGCAGTCGTGGCAAGGCTCGTGACACGCTCGGCCGAGTCTACGAATACTTCCTCGGCAAGTTCGCCGCCGCCGAGGGCAAGCTAGGTGGGGAATTCTATACACCCCGCAGCGTCGTGCGCGTGCTGGTAGAGATGCTGGAGCCCTACGAAGGGCGAATCTACGACCCTGCCTGCGGCAGCGGCGGTATGTTCGTTCAATCTGAAAAGTTCGTCGAGTCGCACGGTGGCCAGCGCACGGACGTCTCCATTTTCGGGCAGGAGAGTAATCCTACCACCTGGCGTCTGGCGCACATGAACCTCGCCATCCACGGCATCGAGGCCAAGCTTGGTGAGTTGCCTGCTGACACGCTTCTGCGCGACCAGCATCCCGACCTCAAAGCCGACTTCGTGCTCGCCAACCCGCCTTTCAACGTAAGCGACTGGTCCGGCCAACTGCTACGCGGTGACAAGCGCTGGACTTACGGTGCCCCGCCAGTGGGCAACGCAAATTACGCCTGGATTCAGCACTTCATCCAGCACCTCGCCTACCCGAATGGCAAGGGCGGCGGCGTAGCCGGGTTTGTGATGGCCAACGGCAGCTTATCGAGCAATACCAGCGGCGAGGGCGATATCCGCCGCAAGATCATCGAGGATGACCTCGTCGATTGCATCGTCGCGCTGCCCGCACAGCTCTTCTTCACCACCGGCATTCCGGTTTGCCTGTGGTTCCTCACCCGCGACAAGACTGGCCGTAACATCCGCCGCGGCACTCCGAATCGCTCAGGCGGCAGGTCGGGCGAAACGCTCTTCATTGACGCCCGCAAGCTCGGCACGATGCAGACCCGGGTGCTGAGGACGCTCACAGGAGTCGAGGACGCAGAGTGCGTGCAAGGCACGGGCGACCCGCTACCCACATCCGATATCGGACGGATCGTCTATACCTACCGCCGTTGGCGCGGCGAGCCTGCCCCGGATTGGTGGGACGAGTCCGAATACGGGCTGTGGGCGTTCGAACCAATCCCGGGCTTCGCTAAGGCCGCGACGCTTGAGGAGATTGCTAAGCACGGCCACGTGCTTACTCCTGGCCGCTATGTCGGCGCGGAGGAGCAGGAGGAAGACGCCGAAACCTTTGCCGAAAAATACCCACGGCTGGTAGCGGAGCTAGAGGAGCATTTGACGGCAGGTGAACGGCTTTCTTCGCTCCTGCGCCTGCAACTCGCTCTGGTTGAGGAAGGCGGGGGCAAGCAATGACAACTGAATGGCGCCGTGGCTCAGTAGGTGAACTGCAGAAGGAAGGTCTACTACTAGTTGAAGATGGTAATCACGGCGAAATCCGCCCACGACACGATGAGTTCTCAGAGAGCGGCAATTGCTTTTTCATTCGCGCCGCCGATATGGACGGCGGGCGAGTGCTCTTCGAGTCCGCGCAGAAGATCAATGACATGGCCTTTCGACGCATCCGCAAAGGTATCGGCAAGGGTGGCGACGTACTCTTTTCACACAAAGGTACGGTCGGGAAGCTAGCCGTCGCTCCACTCGATTCCCCGCCTTTTGTTTGTTCGCCGCAAACAACGTTTTGGCGCACGCTCGACGAGTCGCAGCTCGACCGGCGCTTCCTCTATTACTACATGCAGTCGCGCGACTTCGTTGAACAGTGGATGTCGCGTAAAGGCGAAACTGACATGGCTGACTACGTTAGCCTCACGGCGCAGCGCCAATTCGAAGTAGCAATTCCACCGATCGAAGACCAACGGGCCATTGCCTCCGTCCTCGGCGCCTTGGACGACAAAATCGAGCAGAACCGCCGGGCGAACCGGGCGTTGGAAGAGCTGGCGCAGGCGACGTTCAGAGCGTGGTTCGTGGACTTCGAACCTGTCAAGACTAAGGCCGCCGGGCAATCTAGCTTCCCCGGCATGCCCCCCACCGTCTTTTCCGCCCTCGCAGACCGCCTGACCGACTCCTCCATCGGCTTCGTGCCAGAGGGGTGGGCGGTTCGCCCAATTGGCGACCTTGTTACGGTCAAAGGCGGGGGTACGCCAAGTACGAAAGTTCCCGCGTACTGGGAGGGAGGCAAGCACTTCTGGGCTACACCGAAAGACCTTTCCGGGTTGCAAGACCCCGTGCTGCTAAGTACGGGACGCAGCATTACCGACGCAGGTGCAGATTCCATCAGTTCTGGCGTGATGCCGAAGAACACGGTGCTGCTGTCATCACGTGCACCCGTCGGATACATTGCCCTTGCGAAGACGCCGGTCGCGATCAACCAAGGGTTCATCGCAATGATCTGCGACGGTCCGCTTCCGCCGCACTACATCCTACACTGGACGCGATCGGCGCTTGAGGAGATCAAGTCACGGGCAAGCGGCACAACGTTTCCTGAAATCAGCAAAACCGCATTTCGTCCAATTCCTGCAGTAGTACCCGACCGCATAGTGGTGGAGGCGTTCGAACGTTTCGCGCAGAGCCTTTTCGACATAATCGAAGAAAATGTGCGGCAGTCTAATCGTCTCACGGATCTTCGAGACTATCTGATACCGCGTCTGCTTTGCGGAGCTGTAAGGGTTAAGCCATGAGTGCAAATGAGCTCAGCGATCCTGCAGAGAGCCTATCGTTAACGCCTGCAGAGAGTCTTACCGAATGGCGTAGAGAGAAGGACGAGCAACGGTATCGTCGATGGTGCGAAGAGTCGTTCGGCATGGTCGAAGTCGGTCCCGAGATCATTCACCCCGCAGAAGTGCTTGATGCATGCAGAGCCGATGCAGCACGCCGCGGGCGCGACGAAGTTCGTGCTAGTTGGAGAGCAGACGTGGAAGACAAGGTCTGTGAACGATTTCCTGCGCCGATCGCAGTCCCTTTCAATTCATTTCTTCACGGCTCACTTGATCCACTTAAGCGAATGCTCCATATGAAGGATGCGTGGGAAGGCCTGATTCACCTGCTGGCGGCCTTGACGTTGGCCGAGTGTGCGTCTGCTGGCGCCGCATTCGGTGGATTCCATGTGCGTAACAGCGAAGCCAACACCCCGAAAATATGCAGCAAGGGGGATCTCAAAACAAACAGCCTGGCGCTACGTATTGGATTGATCGAGGGTGCCCTTGACCGAGCACAAACCCTTGGGCTACCGCTTTCAATGGCAAGCATCATCTCACGAGGTCTAATACAAGAAATACGGCGTCTGAACGCCGTTCGAAATGAGTTTTCCCATGAGGCGGTGAAGTCTGACAAGCAGGCAGAAGAGATCATCTCCGACGCCTATCCGCTGCTTCGCGAAATACTTGTTGATCTTGCTGATCTGGAACAGGTGGAGTTGTTTCGGCTGCGGACGATCAAGCTCGGTTCGCCTCCTCAGGCAGAGGCTGAGCGCCTCCAAGGTTACGCTCAAGGCCGACGAGTGAAGGAGCTGCCCTTGGATGCTTCCTCCAGCTTGATTGCGATATCTGCAACCCCCATTGGAACTTACGACAGAGTGCTCGCCTCCTTAGGCGGTGGGCTTGTTGACCTCTCTCCATTTTTCTACGCATTTGAGGATGTCACTGGCCGCCGAACACATATCGGTTTCTTCAAGTTCAACAAAGATGGGAAGTGGAATCTAGAAATCATCGGCGAATCGAAGTCAGTGGAGGATCTAGATACCCCTCATGAGGCTTTGATGGCGAGATTTTACGACCTTCTGAAACTGGAGGACCGCGCATGACCCCCCGAATCTCTGAGGTCAGCATCGAAGATGCTGCAGTTGCTCAATTCGCAATCGCAAACATCGGGCTTCAGCGTGCTGAAGCTCTTTCCAATTCCATCCGAGTCACCGCGTACAAACTCAATCCACAGATTCCGTCTGAAGCGATCGACACGGTCTTAGCCTTACTCGCCCATCCGCCGTACTCAACACTCGTAGAAAACAACCGCTGGTTGCATGACCTGCTCATAAACGGTGTGCCGATCGAATACAAGGACGCGGCTACAGGCGAGACCCGAGGCGGGCGAGCCAGGATGATCGACTTCGACAATCCGGCCAACAATGACTTTCTTCTCGCGCGGCAGCTCACGGTCTCTGGGGTGAACGGCAAGACCATACGGCTCGACTTAGCGCTTTACGTCAACGGCCTGCCGCTGGTCTTGATCGAGCTGAAGGACCCAGCCAATACGGCAGCGACGCTTGACGTTGCGATTGACCAACTCGTGCGATACAGGACAGTCGCGCCTGATCTGTTCGTGCCAAATCTGCTGCTGATCGTTAGCGACGGGTTGTTGACTCGGGTGGGCAGCATCACTAGTGGCCGGCAGAGGTTCACGCCTTGGCGGCCGGTCGATGGTGGCATGCCGACGCTGGAGGCCTTAATCCGTGAACTGCTGAGCCCCGCGGCGCTTCTGGACTATTTGCAATCCTGTGTGGCGTTCGAGGAGGACGAGCGAGGGAATATCGTCAAGAAGGTAGCTGGGTATCACCAGTTTCGTGCAGTACGTAAGGCGCGAGCGAGCGTAATCGGTGCGATCAAGACGCAGGACCGCAACGACGATAAGGAAGTAGGCAAGGGCGGTGTGGTCTGGCACACACAGGGTAGCGGCAAGAGCCTTACGATGCTGATGTTAGCCGGCACGCTCGTGCGAGCAACTGAGATGGCCAACCCTACGGTTGTGATCGTCACCGACCGAAACGACCTGGACGACCAGCTCTTCAATACTTTTGCAATGGGGCGCGCGCTGCTGCGACAGGCTCCCGTGCAGGCCGACAGCCGGGAGCATCTTCAGCAACTTCTCGACCGGGCTAGCGGCGGTGTCGTGTTTACGACGATCCACAAGTTTACCGAAGCGCACGGCACGATCAGTGAGCGAGCGAATGTCGTTGTGATGGCGGACGAGGCGCACCGCAGTCAGTACGGGTTCGTGGAGGGCGGGGCGCGTTGGATGCGCAAGGCGCTGCCGAACGCGACTTTCGTCGGCTTTACTGGTACGCCGCTGACGACGGGCGACAAGGTCACGCGGCACGTCTTCGGCGAGTACACCGACGTCTATGATATTCGGCAAGCTGTAGCCGACGGCGCGACAGTGCCCATCTACTTCGAGTCGCGCATCGTGAAACTATCGATCGACGAAGCGGGTGTGCAGGAGGCAGAAGCACAGATCGCGCAGTACGCGACGTGCGACGAGAACGGACAGGAGGCACCGGAGAGCGTTCGCATTCCGCTGCACGAGTTGTACGGCGCCTCCGAGCGGCTAGAGCGCGTCGCGAATTTTGTTGTCGAGCATTGGGAGCAGCGCCGGGCTGCCATGGAAGGCAAGGCAATGCTCGTAACCATGAGTCGCGACATCGCCTCACGGCTATACGACGAGATCTGCAAGCTCCGCCCGTCTTGGCACGATGATGATGATGCGAAGGGTGTGGTGAAGGTCATCATGACCGGCGGCCCGGACGACCCCGCGCACCTAGCGCGGCACGCGCGGAGCAAAGCACAGCGAAAATCTTTGGCGGACCGGTTCAAGGGTCCGGCCGACGACTTTCGGCTGGCGATCGTCGTGGATATGTGGCTGACGGGATTCGATGTGCCTAGTGCACATACTATGTATCTAGACAAGCCACTGGCCGGGCATAACCTGATGCAGGCCATTGCTAGGGTGAACCGCGTGTACGGTGAAAAGCCGGGCGGGTTAATAGTAGACCTGATCGGACTCGCCGATCCGTTGGCCGACGCTCTGTCGACGTATGCGAGCGCGACGGGTGACACGGACAAGCCGGTCAAAGAATTGCAGGATGACGCGATTCCAGCCATGCAATCGGCGTTCGAACAACTGTGCAGCTTCTTCCACGAATTCAACTATGAGGCGGCGCTAGAGACCGATCCTTCGAATGCGTTGCGTGTGTACCTAGGTGCAATCAATCACATACTGGACGTGAAGCACAACGCAGGCGACGAAACAGGTTGGCAGCGCTTCGGCGGTATGGTGAAGCAGCTGGCAACAGCATTTGCGCTCGCCGTGCCACGTGAGGAAACGCAGAACATCGCGACGCACCTGGCATTCTTCCAACGTGTAGCCGCAATGATCCGCAAGCGACTCGCCGACGAGCGCGAAACAACAGAGGGTCGAAGCGACGGCTCCTCCGACATCGACGCAGCAGTGCGGCAAGTGATCGGCGGCGCAGTGGATGCGGGCGAAGTGATCGACCTGTTCGCCGCCGCCGGGCTCGACGCGGCACGACTGGACATTCTTAGCGACGATTTTCTGGAGCGGGTGTCTGCTCTAGAGCAGAAAAACCTGGCACTAGAGACGCTGCGCAAGCTGCTGGCCGACCAGATCAAGCTCAGTGAACGATCTAACCTCGTGCAAGCACAGAAGTTCCGCGAGGCACTGGAGAGGGCGATGCTCAGCTACACGAACAAGCAGATCACCACGGCCCAGATGATCATGCAGTTGCTGGAGCTTGCGAAGTGGGTGCGCGAGGCGAAACGGCATGGACAAGACCTCGGGCTAAGTGACGAGGAAGCGGCGTTCTACGACGCCTTGACGGAAAACGGTTCAGCCAAGGAGGCCATGAAGTCCGACAAGCTTCGCTTAATGGCTCGTGAGCTGGCAGAAATGGTCAGGAAGATGCCCCGGCTTGACTGGACTCAGCGGGAGAGCGTTAGGGCAGACCTGCGACGCAAAGTGCGTCGATTGCTGGCGATGTATGGCTACCCGCCGGATCTATCCGAAAAAGCTACGCAGCTCGTATTGCGCCAAGCCGAGTTGTCGACTGCAAACTCTTAATAGCAGATGTGCTGGCTCGATGGCGATGGGCCTAACGTTCAGCAGGCAGCGAGCGGTGCTGGATGCTGAACGTTAGTGCTCGCGATGGTTTGATAGCGGCTGAGCGCTTCTGCAAGTTTCTGCCTGTCGTCACTGGCAGCTGTAGGGCGTTCATAGTCGATCCATTATCGACAGCGAATCAACTCGAATGCACATGATTGTTCATTTGGAACATTCGGCTGGACTGGAATCAACCGAGCTTGCCACAAATTTGCCACACTCGCACCGCTATCTTGGGCGAAATCCCGCTACACTTAGCTATGATAGCTCTTTGATTTTATAGCTAATCCGAGCTAACGTATTGATTCTAAACGTCGACTTTTAGGACTCCGAAGGCAGGGGTCGTGGGTTCGAATCCCGCCGGGGCACCAGACACACACAAAAGCCCCAAGTCGAAAGACCTAGGGCTTTTTCGTGGGCAATTTTTTTATGCCTCGCGTTTCAAGTATCCTCAACCTCCAAATAATCGACCTGCGGTGTAAATAAATCTCTGCCCATTTCCCCCAGCGCCTTTCCAGGCGAACGATGCTCAAAATGTAGGAGCGGGCTTGCTCGCAAAGACGGAGTGTCAGCCAATACAGGTATGACTGATACACCGCTTTCGCGAGCAAGCCCGCTCCCACATTTTTGGCCAAGTTGCTTTCAAGATTCCATTAAAAACCCCACCACCGAGTAGTCGGTGGCGGGCTTTCTTTGAAGGCATTTATCGCTTCTGCAACGCCTCCAACCGCGCCGGCAAATCCTCCTCAGGAAAGCGCTCATGCAGCGTCAACAGCTTTTCATCCGCCGCTTTGGCTTGCCCCGCCATGCGCAGGTTCACAATCTCCTGCAGCCCTTCCTCCAACGAAGGCAACGCCAGCGGTGCGCGCTTACTGAGTTTTTCTGCCGGCTGATCGACAAACGCACCGAGGGCTTCAGACTGAACCAGCGCATGCTCAACTTTCGGCGCTGCTGCCATCCGCGCCATGGGTGCGGGCGCAGGTGCGGCATACATCTGTGGGGCTGGCGCCGCGGAAAATGTCGCAGGGGATATCTCCGGTTGCGACACGGGCACGCGCATCACTACGCCGATCATCAGGGCCACACCGGCGACGGTGGCGAATGCCATTTGCCAGCGCGGTTGGCGGCAGGCTTGCAGCCAGCGTTGCCACAGGCTGGGTTGCGGCGCCGGGGCTTCGCGGCGGGCGGTGGCGAGGATGAAGGCGTCGAGGGACGCAGGCGGTTCGCCGGTGCCGTGTTGACGAAAATGCTGGATCAGCTCGTCGTCAGGTGTGTGTGGGGAGTGGTTCATACGAGTATCTCCTCGGCCAGCAGGCGGCGCAGTTTCTGCTGGGCGTAACGCAGGCGGCTTTTTACGGTTTCCAGCGGGGCGCCGGTGAGGGCGGCGATTTGCGGCACTTCGAGGTCGCCGTGCAGGCGTAGCAGGAAGACTTCGCGCTGGTCTTCGGGCAGGTCTTGCAAAGCGGCGTCGAGGCGCGCCTGGTCGCGGCTCAGGCTCAGTTGCTGCTCAGGGCCGGCGCTGTCGTCGGCCTGGGCGTGCAGTTGTTCGTCGTAGCTATCGTGCAGCGGGTTGTGGATGCCGTGCTTGCGCCAGTGGTCGATCAGGCGGTTGCGGGCTATCTGGAACAGCCATGTACGAAAACTCGCCCGGCCCTGTGGCTGGGTGGTGCTGCGGATCAGGCTGAGCCAGGTTTCCTGATACACCTCTTCAGCCAGTTCGGCCTTGTTGCTCAGTGACACCAAAAACCGGTAAAGGCCTTGGCGGTGCCGCGCGTACAACACTTCGAACGCGGCAGCGTCGCCGGTTCGGTAGCGGGCCAGCAGCGATTCGTCGCTGGGTGAGTCATCGGGGACGGCCATGTAGGTCGCGAACTCCTTTTGATGGATCGATGCACATTGACTGTGGGGGCTGGCTTGCCAGCTCCCACAGTTGGTTGTTGCCATGTTCGGGATCAGTGTTTGAGGCTCTGCGCCACTTCCACCAGTTGCACGAACTCGTTGCGCAACCCGAATGGGTCATCGCCGCGAGCAGAGCGCGCCAGTGCGGCGGTGTCCTTTAAGCTCATGCTGCCAGTGTAGCGGCCATCGCCCTTGAGCTGTTGGGCGAAGGCGGCCACCGCTGCCGCGAAGCGCAAGTCTTCGCTGGCCGGGGTGGTTTCGTTGCGGATGGGCCGTTCAATCAGTTGGCTGGCACCGCCCGCCGCCGGTTTGTAGCGCACGCGCAGCATGGCCAACTCAGCGGAGGTGTTTTCGGCCGCAGGCGCGGCGGCGTAACGCAACGGCTCCAACCAGCCCTTCTCGCCCTTGGGCACAATTTCGTACAGCGCGGTTACGGTGTGCCCGGCGCCAATTTCACCGGCGTCGACCTTGTCGTTGTTGAAATCCTCACGTTTGAGTGCGCGGTTTTCATAACCCAACAAGCGGTATTCGCTGACCTGGGCGGGGTTGAATTCCACCTGCAACTTTACATCCCGCGCCACCACCGCCAGGGTCGAGCTGAGCTGGTCTACCAACACTTTGCGGGCTTCGCGCAGGTTGTCGATGTAGGCGTAGTTGCCGTCGCCGGCGTCGGCAAGCTGCTCCATCAGGTGCTCGTTGTAGTTGTCCACACCGAAACCCAGGGTGGTCAAGGACACGCCGCTTTTGCGCTGGTCGACGGCCATCTGCTTGAGGCTGTCGAAGTCGCTGACGCCCACATTGAAGTCACCGTCGGTGGCCAGCAGGATGCGGTTGATGCCCTTCTCTATAAAGCCGGCACGGGCCATCTGGTAAGCCAGCTCGATGCCGGAGGCGCCTGCCGTTGAGCCGCCGGCGGTGAGTTGGTCGATGGCGTTGCGGATCTTGGTTTTGTCGCGCCCGCTGGTGGGTTCAAGCACCACACGCGACTCACCGGCGTAGACCACCAGCGACACACGGTCTTGATCACGCAGCTGGTCCACCAGCAATTTCAGCGTGCTTTTCACCAGCGGCAAACCTTCACGGCGGTCCATGGAGCCCGACACATCCACCAGGAACACCAGGTTGGCCGGCGCAAGGTCTGCCACCGCACGGTCGGACGCTTTGATGCCGATGCGCAGCAATCGCGTGTGCGGGTTCCACGGTGTGGCGGCGACTTCGGTGGTCACGCCAAAGGGCGAGCCATCAGTGGGCAGCGCGTAGTCATAGGGGAAATAATTGAGCATTTCCTCGAGTCGAACGGCGCCGTCAGGTGGCAGCCGCCCTTGGTTGAGGAAACGTCTCACATTGGCGTAGCTGCCGGTGTCGACGTCGGCGCTGAAGGTCGAGACCGGGGTTTGTGCAACGCTGTAGACCGGGTTGTCGGGCAGGTTCTGGTAGCGTTCGTGAGGCTCGGCCCGATAGGCCAAAGCCGCGGCGTCGCGCATGGCCATTGGCGCGGCCATCAGCACAGGCATCGCTGCCTGCTTGCTCAAGGCACCCTCAGCCTGAGGCTCGGCGGGCGCGGGCGCGAGAGGCTTGGCCACCTCTCTGGACGATGAAAGCCCACAGCCGGCCAGCGAAGCCAGTACGGCAACCGCAACGCTGCAGACAAGGGGACGCAGCACTAAACGAGCATGTGACATGGCGTTGAACCTCAACAGTAAATAATCCGTTCCTAGGCTCAGACGCAAAACACTTCGGGTTCGGGTTAAATCTCGGAATTTACGCATACAACACGCTTACCCTACAGAGTACCAAGCCATCGGGCGTCAGCTGGAAGCATCGAGCCCTGTAGGTCACTCAACGATGCCGAGCCCGAAACAACTTACGATTACCGAGAAACTCCAGAATGCTCTTAACGAAAATACTCACACTGTAAGCAATTCTATATTTCCAAAAAAAACACGTTAAACACAAACGACATATCAGCTTTCAACAAGACGCGTAATGCTTGGGGAACCCGACTCTTTGACACGAAATTTAAAAACCGAATAAACATAAGAGCCGTTGCAAACCATGTCATACCGGCCTGTTGACACACACTAGAAATAAATACTCTATTGGAAATTAACTTATAGGGTGCGAAGGTATTTCCAGCACACGGATATGCACTTCCCTACACAAGGAATAGGCCAACAACAAGAACATGGATTACTCTTATGAGAATCGACTTGCGCCCGTCTGTTTTCCAGCAACCCAACTACAGCCAACATTTTCTGCGCCCGCTTATTCAGCCTTTTGCCCAACCCTATCTCAACCACCCGGTCTTCAGACCTTTCGTGCAGCCATTTCTCAAACACCCCTTCGTGCGTAAGTTCGTACAGCCCTCTATTCAGCCACCCACACGGCGGCCATTTAATCCAACCACAACAACCAACCCGACGACATTCGACACCGCCACCAAACGCTACTGGGACGGCAAAGATCCAACTCTGCGCGCCAACGACCCCTACGCGGCTAACCTCAATGTGCGCTCTTTCGATGAGCGCCAGGCAACCAACAATCTCACTCGGGGAAACCTTAAGTGGCACGACAAAAATGCCGATGGCAAGGTCTCTGTTTCCTACTCGTTCAACAGCGCCGCCTGGCAATTCGATGGTCGCCAGAGAGAAATGGCACGACGTGCCATGCAGTCATGGAGCGATGTGTCCAATCTCTCCTTTGAAGAGAATGGGCCACGCACAGAGGGCAAAATGTCATTTGGCATATCGAACGCCGTCGGCACCGCCGTAGGCTATTACCCAAGCAACCATTACCAAGGAGGCAACACCCTGTATAACCCCACCAGGGTCACGCGCCACGACTTGATTCATGAAACGGGTCACGCCCTGGGGTTGTCGCATACCGGCAACTACGATGGCGGCTATGACGAGAACCGAAGGAGTCACGTACAGGATTCCCAGGCTCATAGCGTCATGAGCTATTTCGGGGCGGCACTCAGCGGCAAAAGCCATGGCGGCGCCCAACCAGCATCAGCCATGATGGATGATATTTCCGCCATCCAGGCGCTCTATGGCGTCAACCGCCAGATCCGTCAGGACAACACCACCTACGGGTTCAATTCCAACAGCCAGCGCGACTACTACACCCTCAATTCCAACCGGGACACTGCCGTGTTCTGCATATGGGACGGCGGTGGCAACGATACTCTGGACGTTTCCGGCTACCGTTCCAACCAGACCATTAATCTCAAGGCTGGCTCGTACTCCGATGTCGGCGGGCTCAGGGGCAATGTTTCCATCGCTCGCGGTGTGGTCATGGAAAACGCCATCGGCGGCTCAGGCGATGACGCGCTGATCGGCAACGATGCCGATAACCGGCTCACCGGCGGCGCGGGTGGTGACCGGCTGCGCGGAGGCGGCGGCGCGGATACGTTTGACTACAACAGTGCCAGTGACTCCACGCCCGAAAACCCCGACACGCTTATGGATTTTGTCAGCGGCACCGACAAAATTAATGTGTCCGTGGCCATGAAAAACGCCAATGTCGGCGCCCTGGCCTTCGTCAGCGAGATGACAGGCAAGGCAGGTGAGACGGTGCTCACCTACGATGAACAAAGCGGCAAGGGCAACGTGGCGATTGACCTGACGGGCGACGGCAAAGCCAACTTGCTGATCCGCACTTATGGGCAAGTCAAAGCAGACGATATTGTCGCCTCCGCAAACACCACAGCCCATCATCAACAGCCTGAGACCCCCACTACTCGATCCACACT
>NZ_WKDV01000048.1:0-49554 GCF_021605825.1 Pseudomonas sp. PA-6-3C | reverse complement strand
CAACCCACCCTCGCCACAGGGGAATGTGGATACCTTCAATAGCTGTGTTGACACCGATGGCTATCGCAGGCAAGCCAGCTCCCACATTTAATCGGTGGCGCGTTCAGTGAATCCGATAAGCACACCGCCGCGCGCCCAACTGAATATGCTCCACGCGCTCGACCTTGGCACGCAACACCTGCTCGAACACCTGCAATTCTGCGCGGCAAAACCCTTGGCACGCAGTAGCCGCCGCGCAGATCGGGCAGTGGTTCTCCACCAGGATCAGGGCACCGTCCGGCTGCTCGCTGCACTGGGCCATATAACCTTCACGCGTGCGCAGTGCCGCAAGCTTTTCGACCCGCGCTTTAAGGCCGCTGACGCCTTGCATCTCTCGTTCATACAACGCCAAGGTCTGGCGCTCGCGCACGTCAATCAAACGCTCAATAGCCTCTTCACCAAAGGTCTCGCGCACGGTCTGCAACAGTTGCACGGTGAGTTCGGAATGGGTATCGGGAAAGCGCGCGTGCCCCGCCGCCGTGAGCTGCCAAACCTGGGTTGGGCGCCCTACCCCACGCACCTCGGAGCGGGCCTCGACCAACCCACTGGCGGCCAGCTTCACCAACTGCTGGCGTGCCGCTTCACCGGTGGTGCCGAGGAACTCACCGGCATCACTGGCCAATTGTGGCCCACGGGTCTTGAGCAGGTGCAGCAAACGCTCCGCCGGCGACACCGGCGAATATTCCAAGTAGTTTCTTGACAAAATAAACAGCCTCGTCGCAATATTCAAAGCAATTACTTGGCAAATTAACCCAAGCCTGCCAGCGGCACAAGGAATCGTCGATGCACACCCAAGACAGCAGCTGGAGCGAGTTGCTCCGGGGCAAGAATGCCCCCCGTTCCATCGCCCTCTCCGGCGGCATTGCGCTGTATGCCACCAACACCTATATCGCCACGACCATTCTACCGTCGGTGGTCGCCGAAATCGGCGGGCTGGCGCTGTATGCGTGGAGCACCACGCTGTATGTGGTGGCTTCGATCCTCGGCTCCGCCCTCACTTCCAAGCTGCTGCAACGCACCGGGCCGCGGCTGGCGTATACCGTCGCCACGTTGATCTTTATGGTCGGTGTGCTGATCTGCGCCTTGGCGCCGAGCATGCCGGTGATGCTGGTCGGGCGCTTGATACAGGGGTTGGGCGGCGGCATGTTGCTGGCCTTGTGTTACTCGATGATCCAACTGGTGTTTGAGGAGCGCCTGTGGCCGCGAGCAATGGCGCTGGTGTCAGGCATGTGGGGCGTGGCTACCTTGGTCGGCCCGGCGGTCGGTGGCGTGTTCGCCGAGATGGATGCCTGGCGTTTCGCCTTCGGCGCCATGGTGCCGATAAGCCTTGCCTATATGGTACTCACCCACCGTGCGCTGCCGCCCCGCGATCCCACGGCGAGCACGGCCAGCCGCCTGCCGGTGCCGCAACTGGTGCTGTTGGCCGCCGCCGTGCTGGCCGTGTGCGCAGGCAGCGTTTCGGCGCTGCCGAGCTGGAACCTGCTGGGCATCGCAGTGTGCGCCGTGCTGGTCTATGCACTGGTCCGCCACGAATCCACCGCGACCATACGGCTGCTGCCCAAGGACGCACTGAAGTTCGACGCCCCGCTGTGCGCGCTGTATGCAACCACTTGCCTGCTGGTGATCGGCATGAGCAGCGAGATTTTCATGCCGTATTTCCTGCAACACCTGCATGGTCAATCACCGCTGGTTGCCGGGTACATGGCGGCGCTGATGGCGGCCGGCTGGACCGTGTCGGAAATCCTCAGTTCCGGCTGGAGCGGCCGCAGCGCACAGCGCGCCATCCTCGCGGGGCCGCTGTTTATCGTGGCCGGGCTGGTGCTGCTAGCCATCACCACGCCAGTGGAAAGCCTGGGTGAATGGGCGCGGTTGGCGCCGATCTGCCTCGGGCTGTTCCTGGTCGGTTTCGGCATCGGCCTGGGCTGGCCGCACCTGCTGACGCGCATCCTGCAAGTGGCGTCGGAGCAGGACAAGGACACGGCCGCCGCGTCGATCACCACCTTGCAGCTGTTCGCCATGGCCCTGGGCGCGGCATTGGCGGGAGTGATTTCCAACGTGGCGGGTATCAACGACGCCACCGGCAATGCCGGCATCGCCAACGCGGCACAGTGGTTGTTTGCCCTGTTTACCCTGGCGCCGGTGCTGGCATGGGTAATGGCGCGGCGGGCGACGCGGGTGAAGGTTGCGGCGGCGCAACTGACCCCGTCCTGACCACCGCCTACGCGCTACGCTTGGCGATCCAGCGGCGATACTGCCGCGTGCGCAAAGCGTTGCCCAGTTGCTGCTCGATCAATGCGCGTAACGGTGATACGCCGGGATCAGGCTGCTTGCGCTGGCTGAGTTTGCGCAGCTGGAACTTGACCAGCGCCATATTGGCCAAGGAGGCGAAGGCTTTGTTTTTCCAGGTGATCGGCGGCAGCTCTGGCGCGGTGTCTTTGCCTTCAAGCCACGCACGCGGCAGTTGCGGGTCAATCGCCAACGCGGTGCCGATGCCCACCATGTCCACGCCGCCGTGCACCACGCTTTCAGCCACCGGACGTCGACGGATACCGCCGGTGACCATCACCGGCATCCTGGCGACCGTCTGGATGTCATGGGCAAACTCAACGAAATAAGCCTCACGCGCCAGGGTGCGGCCGTCCCGCGCGTCCCCCTGCATGGCGGGCGCTTCGTAACTGCCACCGGACAATTCCACCAGGTCCACGCCCAAGTCGTTGAGCCACTCAACCACCTGCTTGGCGTCATCGGCGGTAAACCCGCCGCGCTGGAAATCCGCGGAGTTGAGTTTGACCGCCACCGCAAATTCCCTGCTAACCACCGCCCGTACCGCCTTGACGATATCGAGCAACAGCCGCGCGCGGTTTTCCAGGGAGCCGCCCCACGCGTCTGTGCGTTGATTGCTCAACGGTGAGAGAAACTGACTCAACAAATAACCATGCGCCGCATGGATTTCCACGCCAGTAAAACCGGCTTGTTCGCCCAGGCGTGCGGTGCGCGCAAAACGCTGGATAACCTCGGCAATCACCTCGGCGGTCATCGCCTGGGGTCGGCTGAAGTGTTTGGATAACGTGCCCAGGTCCATGGCGACCGCCGACGGTGCCCAGGTCTGTTGCCCCAGGTTGGCCTGCATCTGGCGGCCGGGATGGTTGATCTGCAACCAGAATTGCGCGCCACCTGCGCGCCCCACTTGCGCCCAGCGCTTGAACTTGGCCAGTTGCTGATCATCCTGCAACACCACGCCACCGGGGCCGGTCATGGCGCGGCCGTCTACCATCACGTTACCGGTGATGATCAGGCCGGCACCGCCATCGGCCCAGGCCTGGTAGAGACGCAGCAAATCGGCGGAAGGCGCCTGGTCGGCGTCTGCCATGTTCTCTTCCATGGCGGCTTTGGCGATGCGGTTGTTGATGGTCGAACCGTTGGGTAATAACAGGGGATCGAACAGATTCATGGAGCAGTCCTCAGTTGGCGTGGGACCACCATAAGATTAAAGCCAACTTTAAGGTCAATGGCTTTTTTCAGGTCAGTGCACGGCTTTCTCGCGCTCATCCTGCAGGCGGTTGAGCAACAACTGCGCATTGTCCGCACACGCCACGCCCTCAGGCTTGCCTTCGATGCCGTCAATCACCCGCAGCAACTGGGCCTTATTCTGCGCCAGGCGTTGCTGCAACACCTCGATTTCCTCGACCTTGCGCTTGAGACCACCGAGCAACGCCTCATGCTGCCAGCCGCCAGCGTTCATCGGCAGCAATTGGCGGATTTCTTCCAGGGAAAACCCTGCCGCCTGTGCGCCCGTGATCAGTTGCAACATCCCCGCTGCCTCCGGCGCATAGTCCCGATAACCGTTGGCCTTGCGCGTGACCGACTTGATCAGCCCGCTCGCTTCGTAGAAACGGATGCGCGATGGCGCCAAGCCGCTGAGTTTCGCCAGTTCGCCTATTCTCATGTTCCACTCCGCGCGCACATTGACCTTGAGGCGGACTGTAAACCTCAAGTGATCAGGCAGCCAAGCGTGGCCGCCCATCGGTTGAGCCGCACTTTGTTCAACCGGTCACGATCAACACGTTGCTGTTGATGGCCGATCAATCACTTTGGAGAGATGAACATGGGGTATGTCACTACGCAGGACGGCGTTGAGATCTTTTACAAAGACTGGGGCCCACGCGATGCCCCGGTGGTCTTCTTCCACCACGGCTGGCCACTGAGCGCCGATGACTGGGATGCGCAGATGCTGTTCTTCCTGGCTAACGGTTACCGCGTCGTCGCCCACGACCGCCGCGGCCATGGCCGCTCCAGCCAGGTCTGGGACGGCCACGACATGGACCACTACGCCGACGACGTCGCAGCCGTGGTCAACCACCTTGGTGTACAGGGCGCCGCCCATGTGGGCCACTCCACCGGCGGTGGCGAAGTCATTCACTACATTGCCCGCCACGGCGAAGACCGCGTATCCAAAGCCGCCATCATCAGCGCCGTGCCACCGTTGATGCTGCAAACACCGAGCAATCCAGGCGGCTTGCCCAAGTCGGTGTTCGACGACATGCAGGCGCAGCTCAAAGCCAACCGTGCGCAGTTCTATCGCGACGTACCATCGGGGCCTTTTTATGGCTACAACCGGCCGGGTGCCAAACCGTCGGAAGGCGTGATCCAGAACTGGTGGCGACAAGGCATGATGGGTTGCGCAATCGCCCACTACGACGGGATTGTGGCGTTTTCGCAAACGGACTTTACTGAGGCTTTGCGGCGCATCACGATCCCCGTGCTGGTGATGCACGGCGATGATGACCAGATTGTGCCGTATGAAGATTCCGGGCCGTTGTCGGCAAAACTGTTGAAGAATGGCACGTTGAAGACCTATGCAGGGTTTCCCCATGGGATGCCGACGACGAATGCGGATGTCATCAACGCGGATTTGCTTGAGTTTTTACGAAGCTAAGTCACTCGTTGCTGCGGCGCCGCACAGAGAAGTAGTGGGCGTCGTCGCGCCCGGTTAGATGGTATTTTGCTTGAGTGGATTGATCGGTTGAACACACCGGTGTTCACTCAACGCTACCCAGCCGACCAACGAACCGAGCAAAAAAAACAATGAAACACCCCTCACTCGGGAGACAATTCAAAAGAATAGCGGCGTTGATATTAGTGCTTCTCGTCCTTGGGGCATGGATGTTTTACATGGGCTGGGCCTCTCGGGTTGCCAGGCAAACCATCTTGATGGCATGGATTCCTGAATGGACGACCTATGTGGTATTCGGCGTTGTGACAGGCCTCTATTGTGCGTTCAGGCCCGAACGCAATCGCCCGCCCAACAGCACTAATATGTCTTCGACTAACAAGTTTTTAGGGGGCTTCAGCCTTGGATTCGTTTTCCTCCTGAATAGTTATGCCGTGTGCGTCTACCTGCTGCCTGGCGAAGTAATCCACTATAAATCCGTCTATGAAATCAGGTTTCCGGGACCGGCTTATGGGAAATATAGTCGTTGCGAGGCGGGCTTATGGATCAAGGATCTACACACTGAGCGCGATATCGAACTGTGCACAACCCGATCAGAACTTGACGATCAAATAAAACGCGGTATGACCGTTGCCTGGGTGACAGCGCGTACGAACACGCTAGGCACTTACATTATTAACCACACCTTTACCTACCCGTGAACCACGCCCTGTACGGCGATGTTGCAATACTGCCCCTTGAAATACAGCAAGGGCTTCGCCGCAGCCGCTGCTCGCAGACTTAACGCCTTTACTTCACCAATCACGATCAGGTGGTCACCGGCGGCGTGTTCGGCGTGAATTTCGCAATCCAGCCAGTGCAGGCTGCCGGCAATGATCGGATTACCCAAAGGCGAGTGCTGCCATTGCACGCCGTGCCATTTGTCTGTGCCGCGGCGGGCGAATTGGTTGGAAATCCCGGCCTGCTCACCCGACAGGATATTGACCACGAATCGACCGGCCTGGCGAATCTTGGGGTAGCTGGCCGAATTGGACATTACGCTGAATGACACCAGCGGTGGGCTCATCGACACGCTGTAGAACGACTGACACGTGAAGCCGACCGGCTCGTCATCCAGGTGCGAGGTAATCACCGTAATACCGGACGCGTAGTGCCCGAGCGCTTCGCGAAAGCTCAGTGGCTCGACCGTCGTAGTGGGAAATGACATGGTAAATCCTGAACAGGGAGTGCAACTTGGTACACCCCTTCCAATGGTGGCTCAACGCGCGTTATTGAGCTCTCTTCGAACGATCTCTGCGCCTGCACTCAATGCATTCAACTTGCCGCTCGCCACGCGGCGAGGCAAGGGCGCCATGCCACAGTTGGTGCATGGATAAAGCTTGTCGGCATCGACAAACTGAAGGGCTTTTCGCAGGGTATCGGCCACTTCCTCCGGCGTTTCAATGGCGTGGTTTGCCACATCAATGGCCCCAACCATGACTTTTTTACCGCGAATCAGCTCAATCAGGTCCAGGGGAACATGGGAGTTGTGACATTCCAGCGAAATGATATCGATGCTGGATTTCTGTAGCTTGGGGAAGGCTTCTTCATATTGCCGCCACTCCGACCCCAGGGTCTTTTTCCAGTCGGTGTTGGCCTTGATGCCATAGCCATAACAGATATGCACCGCCGTTTCGCATTTAAGGCCTTCAATGGCCCGTTCCAGGGTGGCGACGCCCCAGTCATTCACCTCGTCAAAGAACACGTTAAAGGCCGGTTCATCAAACTGAATAATGTCGACGCCCGCCGCTTCCAGTTCCCGGGCTTCTTCGTTGAGGATCTTGGCGAATTCCCACGCGAGTTTTTCGCGGCTCTTATAGTGGTTGTCATACAGCGTATCGATCATGGTCATGGGGCCTGGCAGCGCCCATTTGATCGGCTGGTTGGTTTGCTGGCGCAAGAACCTGGCGTCTTCGACAAACACCGGCTTTTGGCGCGCAACGGCGCCTACGACCGTCGGCACGCTCGCGTCATAGCGATCACGAATCCTGACGGTTTCACGCTTCTCGAAATCAACGCCGCTCAGGTGTTCGATAAACGTGGTGACAAAGTGTTGGCGGGTTTGCTCGCCATCACTGACGATATCAATCCCGGCGTTTTGCTGTTCTTGCAACGCCAAACGCAAGGCATCTTGCTTGCCTTCAATTAATTCGTCACCTTGCAACTTCCAGGGTGACCACAGCGTCTCGGGCTCAGCAAGCCAGGCCGGTTTTGGCAAGCTGCCAGCTGTAGAAGTGGGTAATAACTTTTTCATGACAGGCACAACCTTGTAAGTTTGATGAGTCAAGCGGCGTATTGCGCGGACCACTGTTCAAGCACAGCGTGATAGGGCTTGATGAAATTTTCCTCAACAAACCTGCCCTGCTCAATCGCCAGCCGACCACGTTCTTCTCGATCATAAACAATGCGTGTTAATGAATAATCCTGATGCTTCAAACTGGGTTGGTAGCGTTTTCCGGCGACAGAATTGGCATTGTAAATTTCAGGCCGGTAAATCTTTTGAAAGGTGTCCATCGTGCTAATGGTGCTGATAAGTTCAAGCGTCGTGTAATCACTCAGCACGTCACCGAAAAAATAAAATGCCAAGGGTGCAACACTGTTGGGCGGCATAAAATAGCGCACCTTCAAGCCCATCTTCTTGAAGTACTCATCGGTCAGCGAATACTCATCCTGCTGGTACTCAACGCCCAATACCGGGTGCTGGTTTTCAGTCCGGTGATAGGTCTTGGTATTCGAAACGCTCAGGCAGATGACGGGCGACTTCTTAAAGTGCTGCCTGTACGCCGCTGAATTCACAAAGCACTTGAACAGCTTGCCATGCAAGTCGCCAAAATTATCGGGCGTGCTGAATTCAGCCTGGCCTCTGTTGTGGCCCAACAACACCACGCTAAAGTCATAGTCGCGTACATACGAAGAAAAATTATTGCCGACGATGCCCTCAAGGCGCTCATTGGTTTTGCGGTCCACAATCGTGGTTTTCAACACTTCAATCAGCGGAATGGCCTGCCCATTGCCTTCAACACCGATCTGCATTTCAGCCGAAACAATCTCGAGTTCGAGCGCATACCGATCACCGCCAGCGTTATCCCAATGCGCCAAGGCATTGAAGCGGTTATTAATCATCGTCAAGGTATTGCGCAAGTTTTCCTGACGACGCTCGCCCCTGGCCAAATTAGCAAAGTTAGTGGTGGTGCGCGTGTTTTCGGAGGGGCGATAGTGCTCGTCAAAACAAACACTCTTAATCGTAAATTCAAACGCGTTATCCATGACCACCTGACACCTTAAAAGTTGAGACAGACTTGAGTTCACTGCTTGCCTTTTAGCAACACGCCGACGTTTGACTCAAGTCTTTACAGTTTCAATAATTAAGGTGGAGTCTATGCTGGCTATAGAGCAAGAGATAATGAAACGATTTCACTAAACCTTTAGCCCTGTTCATGATGGGTTGCCTCAAACCCAATGGGCCGAGCCATGGGCTGTTCAGCCCGAGACGCGCGCAAATAAGATCGCCTTGAGTGATACTGCCAGGCTCTCTTCCCACTCTGTTTTGCGCAGCTCAAAGGACCATGGATAAACCCAAAGACGCCGGCTTTGCCTATCAGACGGTCTACCGCTACCTCGTCGAGTTGATCGACGCCAGCCCGTCGTCAGGCGAACGCAAACTGCCGTCCCTGCGCCAATTGGCCGAGCGCCTTGGCGTATCGGTGTCGACCACCAAGTACGCCTACGCCTTGCTTGAGGATGAAGGGCGGATCTACGCGCGGCCCAAACAGGGTTATTTCACGAGGGCCATGCCTGCACGGGTAACAACTGAAACCAACCTGCTCGACCAAGTGTTCGCCAATGCCCGCCAGCCGGGAATGCTTGCCTTGAGCAGCGATGCACCGGCGATGCTGTTGTCGCTGGAAAACCCGCTGCTGATGCTTGAGCGTGAACTGACCCGCCAGCACCCACGCTCGCTGGCGCCGCTTTACTTACCCTTCGGTGAGCCCGAGTTGCGCACCGCATTGGCCGAGCGCTACACCCAATCCGCCGACCGCTACTGGCAGGCCGACCAGGTGTATATCGGCGCGGACTTGCACAGCGTGCTGGATGCGGCACTTAATGCCCTGGACCTGTGCGGCACCGTGGCGCTGGTGGAGTCACCGTGTTCGTGGGCGATTTTGCGCCAGTTGCAAGCGGCGAAGATTCGCGTGATCGAAATGCCGCTCGACGCCCACGGGCGTTTCGACCTGGCGGCGCTGGAAGGCGTGCTGATGCGTGAGCCGATTCGCCTGGCGGTGCTGTCGTCGACGGTGAATATCCCCCAGGGCGGCGTGATGCCGGCACAGGACAAGCAGCAGATCTGCCGCTGGCTGGCGGCGCGGGATATCTGGCTGTTCGAAAACGACACTTACGGCGAGTTGTATTTCGAAGCGCCGCCGCCGCGTTATCGCGACTTCACCGACCTGCAGAAGCTGCTGGTGTTTTCGACCTTCGATAAAGTCATCGGCTCGGAAGCGCCGTATGGCTATGCGGTGTGCCACGGGCACGCGCCGCAATTGCAGCGGGTGTTTCTGGAGCGTGGGTTTCGCCTGTCACCGATCCGGCAAAAGGCGATCGCCAAGCTGCTCACCTCCAAGCGTATCGACGCGCATTTAAAAGCGCTGCGGGCGCTGCTGCTGGAGCGCATGACCGGCATGAAAGCCTTGCTGGAGGAACATTGGCAGGTGATCGCGCCCCAAGGCGGCGCCAGCTTCTGGCTGCAAGCACCGCATGCGGTGGATATGCGTCAGGTATTTGAGCGCCTGCTGGCCCAACGCATCGTCATCGCCCCTGGCGAGCTGTTCAGCCAGCATGGCGCCTGGCCGCAACACCTGCGCCTGAGCTACACCCTCGACTGGAGCAAGGATATCGCCCAGGCCGTGAAGCGATTGGCCGAGGCGATCGATCAAAGCCCGTAGCAATGCCGCGCTTCAGGGAAACGGCCATGGCGCACATCGTCGGCAAACCGCTCGCAGGCATCGCGAATCACCGCGCCTACATCTGCGTACTGTTTGACGAAGCGCGGCAGGTGTTCGCCGCCCAGGCCCAACAGGTCTTCGGTCACCAACACTTGGCCATCGCAGGCCGGTGAAGCGCCAATGCCGATGGTGGGCATCCTTGAATCCAGGGTGATCTGCCGCGCGACGCCTTCGGCCACACCTTATAGCAACAGGGCGAAGGCGCCCGCCTCCAGGTTGGCACGGGCATCTGCGGCAATCACTGCAGCAGTTTCGGCGGTAAGCCCTTGGGCCTTGAAGCCGCCCATCACGTTGACGAACTGCGGCATCAGCCCCACATGGGCCATCACCGGAATGCCGCGCGCCACCAGAAACTCGACGGTGCCCGCCAACGCCACGTTGGCCTCCAGCTTCAGCGCATCGCAACCAGTGCGCGCCAGCACTTGGCCGCAGTTGCGAAACGCTTGCTCGTTGGATTCCTGATAACTGCCAAAGGGCATGTCGGCAATGACGCAGGCCAGGCGCGTGCTGTCGACCACGGCGCGGGTGTGGCCGATGATTTCTTCCAGCTGCATGCTCAAGGTCGAGGCCCGGCCGTAGCCGACCATCGCCGTGGAATCACCCACCAGAATGAAGTCGACCAGCGGGTCGATCAGCTTGGCGATGGCGCTGGAGTACGCGGTGAGGGAGACGATTTTCTGCTGGCCCTTCATGGCGACCAGTTGCGGGACGGTGAGGCGTTTGGTGCGGGTGTGGAGGCTCATCGGTGTTTTCCGTTTGTGCTGAATTCACGGCCCGATTATTGATAAAACCCCAGGGTGTTCAATGCACAGATTGACGCTAAAAAGCGACCCAGGTTTTTAACCTGATATCATCCGGGCCTTCACCCATCAGGCACCGACACATGAACCGCCAGAAAAAACTCAAGCAGCTCTTCAAGGCTAAAGCCAAGAAGGCCAGCGCCAAACTGGCGCCGAAAAGCAAAGACAAGTACATCAGCAAGGCAGACCGCGCCAAACTCGAAGCCGAGGCCGATCAAGCCTCAACCAGCGGCGCCGACACGCCCGCTTGAAGGCGTCCCCACCTCATATTTGCTCCAGATACGCCGCAGGTGCCGGGCTGACCCAAAGCCTGCGCGCTCGGCGACGGTTTCCATGTCCAGGCTCGACGCCATGAGCAGTTCACGGGCCACGGTGATACGCAGCGTGTGCAGGTAGTCCAACGGGCTGATGCCGACGTGTTCGTGGAACAGCCGCGCCAGGTGTCGGCTGCTGGTGCACGCCAGTTCGGCCATGCGTGTGACGGTCCAGGCTTCACAGGGCGCCGCGGTGATGGCGTCCTGCACTCGGTGCACGGCCGGGTGCAGGTGGTTGCGACCGGTGATCCAGGCTGAGAGCTGCGGGTCGGCGCCGCTGCGACGCATGTACACCACCATGTCGCGCGCCACACTGCAGGCCAGGCGTGGCCCGGCCAACTCGGCGAGCAGGTGCAGCATCAGGTCGATGCCCGCCGTGACACCGGCGCTGCAACTGACCGGGCCGTCCGTGACATACAGCCGGTTTTCCAGCACGCGGGCCTTGGGCGCCAGGGCCTGCAATGCCTCGCACAGCGCGTGGTGGGTGGTGCACTGGCGGCCATCGAGCAACCCCGCGCGGGCGGCACTTAATGCGCCGGCGCACACGCAAACAAGCCGCTGGCCCGACGCTGCAAACACGCTTTGCAGCCATTGGGTCAAGGTGTCGCTGGCCGACTCGAACGCCTGCTGCTGCGCCTTGCTCACCTTTGACGTGGAGCCGACCAACACCACCAGCGTGCCGGGCGCCAGGCTTGGCGGCAGGGGCGCCAAGCCGGCCAGCGGCAAGCCAATCGAGGTTTGCAGGGACGGCACCGGGCTGACGTACTGCAAGTCGAAGTCGAGAGCCGCAGGGTCCTCGCTCTGCGCGGCCAGGCGCAGCACCTCGGCGGGGCCGGCCAAGTCCAGCATCAGCACATTGGGCAACAGCACGAACAGCACCGGCACGCTCACGGGTTCAACGCTCCAGCGCCTGGGCGACGGTGACGATGCGCGCAAAGCGCTCTTCCAGCACCAGTTCGGTACGCTCACGAATCTCGGCGGCGCTGTATTCGCGGCCACTGCGTGCGTGGGTCATCGGGAAGGTCAGGGTCGCCTCGCTGACAAAATCCACCGCAAAACCGCTGTCCGACGCCTGCCGGGTGGTGGTTTCGCAGCACTGTTCGGTGCGGATGCCACTGATGATCAGCGCGCTCACGCCCATCTCCGTAAGCCGTGCAGCCAACGGCGTGCCGGCAAAGGCGCTGTGAAAGCGCTTGTGAATGATCAGGTCGGGGTTGATCGACAACTCACTCAAGGTTTTGACATTGCCCGATGCCATCGAAAAGTGCCCTTGGTCTTCAACATGGAAGACTTGTATCACCGGGATGCCCTGTTGAACACACCCATCGATCAGCGCTTGCTGTTTTTCCAGGAACAACGGCAGGTCATTTTCGGACCAGTAAGCAGAATGACGGAACGAATGCTGCACATCGATAACAATAAGGGCTTTATGGTTCATGACAGGTCCTCGTGGCTTGCATCACAGTGGTTGATGCAAGCCATGGTAAGCACCCGCGCCGATGAGCGACAGGCAGGTGCCGGACCACTTCAGGACCGATTCAGACATACCGGCTCAGCGGCGCAAATCACCCTGGGACGTTTGCGCACGGTGAGCAATTACTTGGCGAACAGCTGGCCCATGTCCTTGAACGCCTTGAACTCCAGGGCGTTGCCGCACGGGTCGAACAGGAACATGGTGGTCTGCTCGCCCACCTCACCCTTGAAGCGGATGTAGGGTTCGATCACAAACTCGGTCTCCCGCGCGCGCAGCCGATCGGCCAAGGCTTCCCACTGGTCCCATTGCAGGATGACGCCGAAATGCGGCACCGGCACAGCGTGGCCGTCCACGGGGTTGGAGTGCACCGATTCCTGGGATTGCGTCTTGGGGTGCTCGTGAATCACCAGTTGGTGGCCGTAGAAATCGAAGTCGACCCATTGCGCACTGGAGCGACCTTCCGAAAGGCCAAACACATCGCCGTAGAAGTGACGCGCGGCGGCCAGGTCGTAGACGGGAATCGCTAGGTGAAAGGGAGAAAGGCTCACGGTGGCTACCTGCAGGTTCTGTTTGGTTAGAACCCGATTCTTCACCAGAAAGCCCCACGGATAAAGCGGATATCCTTCGCCCTGAGCCTCTATAATTTCGATGCTCGCGCCCTACTTCGGCGCATCCAGCACTTCGATGACGCACGCCCTGAATAATTCGAAGAGCGGCAATTGGCGCTGGGTGTACTTGGTCAGCAGCACGATTTCACGGTAGAACGTGAGCTTGTCCAATCGCAAAACCCGCACGTCACTGCCGTGTTCCAGCCACAGGCCGGCCAGGGGCACCAGCGACACGCCGAGGCCGCTGCGTACCATCTTGACGATGGCGTCCAGCTCGTCGAGTTCCAGCGCTTGCCGGGTCTGGATCTTGTGTTCCTTGAGAAACTGCGTGACCTGGCGCCCGCCGAACGAGCCACGGTCATACCGCACGAAGGGTTGCTCGCGCAGGATCTGCAGCGGGTCGTCGCCCTGCACGTCCTTGGCGGTAATCAGCACAAAGGGTTCGCGGGCGATCACTTCGATATTCAGGTCTTTGGGCAGGTTGAACGGCGGGTGGATCATGATCGCCAGGTCCAGCTCACCGGCATCCACCTGGCTGAGCAGGTTGAGCGAAACGCCGGGCACCAGGCTGACCTCGATAAACGGCGCGCGGCGTTTAAGCGCGACCAGCGCCTGGGGCAGGAGGCCGGTTTGCACACTGCCGATGGCGCCGATGCGCAGCGAGCCGTGAAAGTTGTTGGCGCTGTCGGGCGCGCCCATGCGCGAGAAAATATCGAGGATCTCCTCCGCCAGCGGCACCGCGCGCTGCCCGGCCGCATTGAGCGTGGCGGAGCGACCGGTGCGGTCGAACAGCTTGACGCCCAGGGCGTCCTCGAGGTGTTTGATCTGCGCACTCACAGCCGATTGCGTCAGCCCCACCTGCTGCCCGGCGGCGGCGAAAGTGCCACGGCGGGCGGCGCTCACGAAGGTTCTCAGCTCTCTGATCATGGGGCTACCTTATCGATCGTTGGGGTTCAGCAACCGCTCAAGGCCACCTGCGGTCGCTCGCCTGCGAAGAAGAACGGGCGCAGTCGCACACCGACGCTGTTACCAATAAAGGCTGCCACCAACCACACCCAGCCATGCAGGCTGCCGGAGGCGATGCCGCTGAAGTACGCGCCGATGTTGCAGCCGTAGGCCAGGCGCGAGCCATAGCCCAGCAGCAAACCACCGATCACTGCGGCCACCAGCGAACGTGCCGGGATTTTCAGGTTTGGGGCAAAACGCCCGGCCAGGCCCGCAGCCAACAGCGCGCCGAGGACGATGCCGATGTCCATCACGCTGGTGATGTCTTCCCACACGGGCGCTGCCAGGGCTTTGGCATTGCCCGGCATTTGCCAGAACGCCCAACTGGCCACGTCCACACCCAAGCCGCTGGCCACTTTGGCGCCCCACAGCGCGAACGCCGAGGTAATGCCCCATGGCCGCCCGGCCAGCGCCAGCGTCGCATAGTTAAGCAGCGCCAAACCGATTGCCCCCCACACCAATGGCCAAGGCCCGCGCAGGAAGCGGCGCAGGCCGATGTGCTCGCTGCTCACGCCGGGTTCAAGCTGGCCGTGTCGGCCCTTCTCCAAACGCACGGTGACCAGCGCGATGACCGCGAACACGGCAAGGCTCAGAATCATGGCCGGCAACACGCCGAAGCTCTTGACGATGGACACCGCCGGGAACGCCGGCAACGCGAACCACCAATCCACATGGTGCGTGGCAATCAGCGAACCGCAGATAAAAAACAGCAGCGTCACCAGCATGCGCGCATTGCCGCCGCCGACGGTGAACAGCGTGCCGGACGCACAACCGCCGCCCAACTGCATGCCGATACCAAAGATAAACGCCCCGAACACCACCGATACGCCAGCCGGTGCCACCAGCCCGACCACCGGCTGCCCGAACAACGTGCCCGCTCCCAGCGCCGGGAAGAACAGCAACACCGCCACTGCCAGCATGACCATCTGTGCGCGCAAACCGGCGCCGCGCCGATCATTGATAAATACGCGCCAGGCCGACGTGAATCCGAAAGCGGCGTGGTACAGGGTCAAGCCCAATGCGGCGCCGACCACCAGCAACAGCACCTGGCGCGAGCCGACGCTGTTTTGCAGGAATACGGCACCGGCCACCAGGATGATAAAAGCCGCCAACGGCGCGATAGGCTTGCGCGCGGGGGTCAGGGAAAGGGAGGTGCTCATGGGCTTTCTCGGATTTGATCGGAGGGGGAAGTTTGGCGGTGAGTATAAACCCTGACAGGGTCGGCCTTTGCAGGAATTCAGACGGCCAGGCAACGCCTGCGAAGGTGGCAACGTTTAGTTTCGCCGGGTGTATTGCTTGAACAAAAAACCTACAGTAACCTCCGCCAAGGCAGCCACCAATGGGTGGCAGGAATGGATTCTGGCCCGCTGTCCGGTGGGCTCTGACAAGGAAGTTAAAGCATGCACACGGCTATCAGTCCGACCATCTATACGCTCGGCCCCGAGGGTACCAATTGCGCCACCGCCGCGCAGTGGTGGCTTGATTCTCGTGAAGCGCGCAATGGCACGCAGCGAATTGTTCTGCATGAGACGCTTGAGCAAGCCTTTGATGAGTTGTCCGGGAAACAGGACGGCTATCTTTTAAGCTGCGCCGCGTACCCCGATTTGCATACGCTGATTTTTACCCGCCTGGGCGATATGGAGCTGTGCGACAGCTTCATCATGCCGACCCACTCCATGGTGCTTGCCAGCCGTACCAGCGCCGACCAGATAAAGAGTGTGGCAACCCATCCCGCGCCCCAATCCCTGGTGGCAAGCCACTACCGCAAAGTGTTCGCCAACAGCAATGCCGATGCCGCCGTGCTGTGCAGCACTGGCCAGGCAGATGCGTGCGTGACCACCGTGGTCGCGGCAGACCTGCATGAGCTGAACATCATTGAGGATTTCGGCCAGGTGCCGATGGCCTTTCTGGTCCATTCGCTGAAGCGAGCCGACCATGCAAAAGCCTGATCCGCTGTCGACCCTGGTCAATATCGTCGACGAAGTGCGTGCCCGCCAGGAACTGGATGGCAGCATCAAGGCGCCGAACGTAGCCGACCATGCCCTCATCAACCGCTTGATCACCGAGCTCGACCGGCACGCCGCAATGATCGACGGGCTATCTGCGCCGCTGTTGACGGCGACCCTGGAAGACCTGGGCAACTGGCTGAAGAATGGCCTGGATCAACGGCCTCTATTCGATAAAACTCTCGCCAGTTTCAACACCCCTGCACCCGGCGACGCCTTGTTTCTACTGGCCCCCATGCGCGCGACCAACGGCCCTGACCCCGAAGGCTTTCGGCTGGAGCTGGTCACCGGCTACCGCAGTGAAACCCCTTACCTGGCAAAGGCCGCGCAGTACACCGAGCAGTACGTGGCACCGTTTCAATGCATCAAGCTGGGAGCGGCCTCGAAGGGGTTCCTGCAAGGCAATTGCATAGTGCTGTTTCCAGAGTCCGTGGCGACGGCAGCCAAGGTCGATAAACAGACCTTCGCGCTGTTCTTCTTCAGCAAGTTTCTGCGTATCTACAACGAACAGACACTCGTCGAGGCAGACCGTCTGTTCGGGCGCCAAAGCCCGTTCCTGTTCGGCCAATTGAGCAGCCGCCAGATGTCTGAGCCAGACATGTACGACGCGCGTTGCCTGTGGGGTTATTACCATGACTATGCGCACCACACCGGGCCACGCCCGTTGGACAAAAACCTGTACATAAAGCTGAACTGGTTTACCGGCCTGCTGGAAGAAACCAAGTGTGACTTGATTACGGTGCGCCTGGTGCTGGAACACCGTCCGGACTTTTGGCGTGAAATCGCCGAGTTCATTCTGCTCGAGCGCATGTTCCGCTACCCCAAGGGCTCGGACCAGCATATGACGTTCGATGCCGGCACCGGGATTTTGCTCTTTGAGATGCTGATCAATGCCAACGCATTGGTCGAAACCGAGCACGGCCACCTCAGCTTTGACAGCGAGCGTCTTGACCAAAAGCTTGTGTCGATGATTGCCGATATCGAGGCCCTCGAAGCACTCGACGACGAGGCCTACCTGGCGGGTGCCAAAGCCTATGTTCAGCAACATCTGGGCACACCGCAAACCCCACTGGCACGTTTCAATTTCCCGGCCACGCACTACGCACGCCGCGTGCTGGCCGAGTGCCCCCAATGAATGCATTGAAGGTCCGTCTGCTGCTGTTCACCGTGGCCATTCTCGCGTTGTTCTCGATCAGTTGGCTGCTCTCGAAAAACCTGCTCGGTAGCATTTCGGTGATGCATGCCGTTGGGCTCAGGCTGTGGGCCACAACCGCCGCCTTATGGTTGATCGTGGCGTTCGGCACGCGACCGCCGCTGTCATCCAAGCCGCTGCTCGCCAGGATGCCGGGGTTTTTCATCCTGTCGATCCTGGGGTTCTCGCTCTATTTTGTCTGCAGCTTCGGCGCCTTGAAAACGCTGAAAGCCAGCGACCTGACCATGGTCCTGGCGACGATCCCGGGCATTACCTACTTGCTGGGCCTGCTGACACGCAGCCTGGGGTTTTCCTGGCTCAAACTGGCGGGTGTGGTGATCGTCAGTGTCGCGGCGCTGGCGTTCAATACCCACACCGGTGACGTTAGCGCAGTCAGCCCGTGTGGCATTGCGCTGGCCCTGGTCGCGGCGCTTTCCTACGCCGTTTATGGCCTGCTGTCCAAGCGCTACCTCAAGGATTTGCCACTGATCAACTCGCTGGCCTGGGTCACACTGATCGCCGCGGCGTGCTTTGTGCCGCTGTTCATTCTCGACCCCGCGCCCTTGTTGCGCCTGAACCTTGAGGATGCGCTCAAAGTGCTGATCCTGGGGGCTGCCTGCTCGGCGCCGGTGTATGTGTTGTACCAGAAGGTTTTGGCCGAGGGCGGCGTGCTGTATGCCAATGCGATTGGCTTGCTGGCACCGTTCGCCGTGGTCACCGGTGAGTGGTTGATCGGCTCCGGCACGACCTTGGGTGCAGTAAAAATCGTCGCGATGATTGCGGTCATGGTGGGGATCACCCTGTTATTCATGGATGCATCAGGCGCCTCGGGCTGGACGTTCAAGCGTCGTGCCCCAAACCAACCGGTTAGTGAGGAAATAAAATGAAAAAGCTGGCGTTGGTTTGCCACCGCAGTGCCAAGTTGTCCTTTGTATTTGAGGCCGCAGAAGCGGCAGGTATTGAACTGGTACTGATTTACGACACGACCGAAAGCGCCCCCGCGCACTTGCCGGCAGTCACGTCGACCTGGCAGCTGCCGGTTTTCGACGAGCCGCAGGTGGCGTTGGAAGCGTTCGGGGCCGGCGTGCAAGAGAGAGGGATTGGCGGGGTGATGACGGTTCGCGAAGAAGCGATCATCTGGACGGCACTGGCGGCGCAAAAAATCGGTACCCCTGGCATCGATCCCCATGTGGCGGCGCTGGCCCGCAACAAGTACCTGATGCGCCAGGCCTTTGCCGAGGCAGGCTTGAGGTCGCCGGGCTTTTGCTACATCGATAACCCGCACGACCTGTCGCAAACCCGCGCCCTGGGGTTGCCACTGGTGATCAAGCCGCTCTCCGGCTGGTCGAGCACCGGTGTGATGCTGGCCAAAACGGCCGAAGAGCTTCCCGCCCTCGTCAACGCGGTCTGGGAGGTCCAGAGCAAGGACCTGGCTCGTTTCTATGACCAGGACAAAGCCGCAGGCCTGGTTGTTGAACAGTATTTGCCGGGTAAAGAATTCGTTGTGGAGTGCTTTGTCGATATCGAAGGGGTGCATGTCCTGGCAGTGGGCGACAAGGGCCAACCCGAAGGGCCCTGGTTTGAAGAAACGATCTACCGCCAGCGTCGAGATATCGACGACCCCTTGATCATGGCCCTGTGTGAGACCGCGCGCGCCGGGGTCAAGGCACTGAGCATTACCATGGGCGCCGCCCATGTGGAGCTGCGCCTGGATGCCAACCAGCAAGCGTATGTGATTGAAATCGGCGCACGCATAGGGGGCTCGGGGGTCTCGCACTTTGTGGTGGAACAGAGCACCGGCGTGTCGTTCGCCGCACTGTGCATGAAGGCCGCCCTGGGTTTGCCCACCCCGGCACTGCCCGATGTGCTGCCGGCCGCCAAAGTGGCAGCAAACTACATCATTCCTCTGCGCGGCGATGGCCGTTTCAACGGTTTCAGCGGGCTGGAAAAGGTCGCGGAGCACCCTGAAACCGCCCGGATCGTGACTTTTTTCGAGGCAGGGCATCTTTCACCACCCCCTCCCGCGTTTGGCGGCTACCCAGGGTTCATCTTCTCGGTACATGCCTCGGATGAGGCGGCGAGCGCTTACCACCAATGGCTTGATGCTTCCTTGAGCATCAACTGGAACCAATAAATACCACCCGTAGCCGGGTTCGGGAGTCGTGATATGGAACATCCGCAACTGGATTGGAATAACCTGGGTTTCAGCTACAGGAAAACCGACCTTCGTTACATCGCACATTGGCGTGACGGCCAGTGGCAGGAAGGTGCACTGACCGAAGATAACCAACTGCATATCAGCGAAGGCTCAACCGCATTGCATTATGGCCAGCAGTGTTTTGAGGGGATGAAGGCCTACCGTTGCAAGGATGGTTCGATCAACCTGTTTCGCCCCGATCAGAATGCTGCCCGTATGCAGCGCAGTTGCTCACGGCTGCTGATGCCGCCCGTCTCGACCGCGCAATTCATTGATGCCTGCAAGCAGGTGATCAAGGCCAACGAACGCTTCCTGCCGCCCTACGGAACAGGCAGCTCGCTGTATCTACGACCTTTCGTCATCGGTGTGGGCGATAACATCGGTGTGCGTACCGCGCCGGAGTTTATCTTCTGCGTGTTTTGCATCCCGGTCGGCGCGTTGTTCAAAGGCGTGTTGCAACCGAGCAACTTCATCATTTCGGACTACGACCGCGCCGCCCCCAATGGCACCGGCGCCGCCAAGGTCGGCGGAAACTACGCGGCCAGCCTGCTACCCGGTACCGAGGCACGGCAGGCGGGTTTTGCCGACTGCATTTACCTCGACCCGCTGACCCATAAAAAAATCGAAGAAGTCGGCTCGGCGAATTTCTTTGCCATCACCCATGACAACACCTTTGTGACGCCGCGTTCACCTTCAGTATTGCCTGGCATCACCCGCGCCTCGTTGATCGAGCTTGCGCAAAGCCGTCTGGGGCTCAAGGCGGTGGAAGAGGACGTTTATATCGACAACCTGGCGGCGTACAAGGAAGCCGGCGCGTGCGGCACCGCAGCGGTTATCACACCGATTGGCGGTATCCGCTACAACGATCACCTGCATGTATTCCACAGTGAACATGAAGCCGGCCCGATGACCCAACGTTTGTTCAATGAGTTGACGGGCATCCAGAACGGCGACGTTGAAGCACCGGCAGGCTGGATCGAAAAAGTCTAAAGCCCTGAGGCGCTCGCTGTGCCGACACCCCGTGGGTGTCAGTACAGCGGGCCGATCAAGCGTCAGTCAGACCGGCCGAAAGGGCTCATGTCCGCCCCACTGAACCGGTAACCGGCAAGTTGCCAAGCAACTTGAGCCCGGTGCTTTTCACAAAGGTGTCGTAGTCCATCGGCTTCTGGATACGGGTTTCGGCGTTGGGCAGCACATAGGCCCAGGCACGTTTGGACGAAGCGTCGTACACCAGCTTGAACAGGCGTGTCGGCACCCACACCTTGTTGTCGCCGATGGTGCTGTAGCCGGCATCAAACAACGGGCCGGTGAACACAAACACATTACCGCCTGCACGTACCGCGAACTTGCGCACGTCGGCCTCGACCTTGCTCCAGATCTTGCGGTTATTGGTGGGGTCTTGCGGCACCATGTTCGACAAGGCGAAGGACTGCGCCATGGCATTTGCACTTGGCGCATCGGCGGCTGGGGACTGGTGGCCGCGGTCCACCGCCGGGTGCTGGCTGCGGTAGTCGCTCAGCTCGGCGCGGGCGCCTTTGGGAATGCGCGGGTCGGGATAAAACTGGTTGGTGCGCTCTTCACCCTTGGCGTCTTTCAACTGTGCGGCGTTCAAACGCTCGACCACCACCAAAGGCGTCTTGCTGGTTTGCGAGTAGAGCACCGCAAAGTGATCCGAACACAGCGCCATGGGTTTCATCGAGGCGGGTACGGTGGCCGTGTTGATCGGCGTGGCGCCAGGAAACAGGTCCGCGCAGCCGTCGAAGGAGAGCTGTTTTTCTTGACGGGAATAGAGACCAAGGGCCGCGCTTTGGCTGATGGAGCTTGAGCGCGAAGTGTGTTCATGGGCCGGTGGTTTGATCAGGTCCAGCAGGCTGCGGGCCTGCGCGCCGGGCGAGAGCAGAACACACGCCGACAGGCCGACTGCAATAATGCGTAAGTGCATGTTTTATATCTTAAAGTGAGGAGCCTAATGGACCCTCACTTTAAACTTTAGTGCGACGCCTGACGGATCGAATTCCAGGCCACCTGCGCCAGGCTCCCCACCTCGTTAAAGCACGCCAGCGCTTCACGCAGGATGCTGCGCCTGCCGGGGAAGCAACTTGCCGAACTGGCAGGCGGCACCATGACCGTGAAGCTCGCTTAGCGCCTAGTGCCCCGCCACCGCAGGCCCATCGGCTGACCGCCGTCCCGGTTTGAAGCCATGGGCATGCGCCGTGCAGGCAATCACCAACGCCACCAGCAGCAACAGCGCCATTGCCCATGGAAATGAGGCGGCGCCCCACGTCTCCAGCAACACGCCACCGACCACGCCGCTGGCCGCAATGGCGCTGTTCCACGCCACCACGTTCAGCGACAGCGCCACATCGGCGCCCTCTCCAGCTGCATCGGCCAACGCGGTTTGCAGCAGTGTCGCGGCCCCCCCAAAGCTCAGGCCCCACACGGCCACGCCAAGGTAGATCACCTGCGGCACGCTGCCCAAAAAGCCGAACACCAGGGTTACTGCTGCAAACGTCACCAGGCTTACCAGCACCGTCTTGCGCAACAACGGCTCGACCAGCTTGGCCGTCAACCAGATCCCCACCAACGCGGCAATGCCGAACACCAGCAAGACTAAATCCACACGCTCAGCCAAGCCTGCACGCGCCACAAACGGGGCAATGTAGGTGTACAAAATGTTGTGCGCCAACATCCAACTGATCACCACCGCCAGCACCGGCCGCACGCCGGGCGTGGTCAGCACTTGGCCCAGGGACAGCCGCTGGTGCGCAGGCTGCGGTGGATAGTCCGGGACTTTCACCAGCACCCACACGATCAGCAGCAGCGTCAGCGCCGACATCAGGCCGAACGTCGTACGCCAGCCCACCAGGCCGCCCAGCCAAGTGCCCAGCGGCACACCCAGCGACAACGCAATCGGCGTACCCACCATGGCCAGTGCCAGCGCCCGACCCTGTTGATGCGGCGCAACCATGCGCCGGGCATAACCGGCCAGCAGGCTCCAGGCCAGCCCCGCCGCCACGCCGGCAAAGAACCGCGCCACCAGGGTTACGCCGTACTGGGACGACAGCGCGGTGATGGAGTTAAACAGCAGAAAGCCGACGATAGTCAGCAGCAACACGTTGCGCCGCCGCCAACCACGGGTGGCTATGGTCATGGGAATCACCGCCAGCACCGACCCCAGCGCGTAGGCCGTGACCATCTGCCCGGCCATCGACGGCGAAATCGCCAGGCCGTCGCTGATCAGCGGCAACAGCCCGGCGGGCAGGGTTTCGGTGACGATGCAGATAAAGCCGGTCATGGCCAGGGCGAGCAAGGCGCCAATGGGCAGCCGGTCGGATGCCGCGGATAAGCTGAGTGAGGGTGTCACGGGAGACTCCTTGAGATGACTTAGATACTGATCGATATAAATGTTGCGTGCACACACAGCTCGTTGTCAACGACTTATGTATCGACTAGTATTTATCTCGCTTACCCAGAGGATTCCCCACATGGCACAAATGGGCCGCCCGCGTAATTTCGACCGAGACCAGGCCGTGGAACAGGCCATGCACCTGTTTTGGCAGCACGGTTACGACGCCACCTCCCTCGCCCAGCTCAAGGCCGGGTTGGGTGGCGGTATCTCCGCGCCGAGTTTTTACGCCGCATTCGGCTCCAAAGAAGCGCTGTTCGATGAATGCGTGCAGCGTTATCTGGCCACCTACGCCCAGGTCACCGAATGCCTGTGGGATGAGGCTTTGCCCCCGCGTAAGGCCATCGAAACCGCGCTGCGCCAGTCGGCGCGCATGCAGTGTGAAGACGGGCACCCCAAAGGCTGCATGGTGGCGCTGGGCGTGATGAGCGCACCCAGCCCGGAGAATGCGCGGGTCGCGGATGCGCTGACGCAATCACGCGTGCGCACCCGGGCCGGGATTGTGGCCTGCATTGAGCGCGGGATACGTCTTGGGCAATTGCCGGGCACCACGCAGGCAGCGTCGATGGCGACGGTATTTGACAGTTTCTTGCAGGGCGTTTCGATTCTGGCGCGCGATAACGTGCCGCATGTGGCTATCGACGCGGCGATCACTCAACTCCTGCTGACATGGGATGTTGCAGCCTCAACCGTCGCACCGCGCACCCACTTCAATCACGCCTGAACCGGCCCGTTATCGGCCCAGCCGATGCACACCCGCGAATTATCGATTTGAGCCTTTGTTGAAGCGCCCCGACTATGGGGCCACTTCCAACAACAAAAACAAAGGACTCGCCATGACTGCCCGATTTCACAACCCAGTAGACACGCGTTTCGGCTGCGGCAGCCTGCTCGAGCTTGCCGACATCACCCAAGGCCAGACCGTGGCGCTGGTGACCTTTCCCGAAGCGCGTGGGCTGGGCCTGGTGGAGCGTATCCAGGACCTGCTCGGCGACCGCCTGGTGTACCTCATCGAAGACGTGCAGCCCAACCCCGACGTGGCGCAACTGCGCGATACCTATGAACGTTTCTGGCAGGTAGCCGGCGACTGTGATGCGGTGATTGCCGTGGGCGGCGGCAGCGCGATCGACACGGCCAAAGCGCTGATTGTGGGCACCGAGTCCGGCCGTTTCGATGAGTTGCTGGCGTTGCTGGCCACGGGCAAACCCTTTGTGCCTGCGCGCAGCAAAATCCTGATTGCCGCGCCCACCACGGCGGGAACCGGCAGTGAAGTCACGCCTTGGGCCACCATTTGGGACTCGGCGAGCCTGAAAAAGTACTCGCTGCACCTGGCGTGTACCTGGCCGAAGGTGGCGATCATCGACCCACAATTGATGCTCACCGTGCCCGCCGGCGTCACCGTCTCCACCGGGCTGGACGCCTTGTCCCATGCGTTGGAAGCGGTATGGAACATCAATGCCAACCCCATCTCGGACACGTTCGCCATTTCGGCCATCGAAGACATCCTCGAATGCCTGCCGTTGCTGCGGCGTGACCTGGCCAATCAGGAACTGCGCTCGCGCATGGCGTTGGCGGCCCTTAAAGCCGGGTTGGCGTTCTCCAACACCAAGACCGCCCTCGCCCATTCCATCTCCTACGAAATGACCCTGCACCACGGCCTGCCGCATGGCATTGCCTGCTCGTTCACGCTGCCGCTGGTGCTGGGCCTGGCCTGGGGTCGCAACGCAGCGCGTGACCGAACCCTTCAGCGGATTTTCGGCAGCGACTTGCAGCACGCCCAACACAGGCTGCGCGACTTTCTGCACAGCCTTGAGGTGAAGACGGAGTTTGCCGACTACGGTGTAACAGCCTCCCAGGCCGAAGCCATGATCAACTTCGCCCTGCAGGGCGCACGCGGCAAAAACTTCATCGGTGCCCACGCCGCCTGAAGCCAGCCGTTTACCCCTGTAGCGACGATTTCCTGCCGCACCCTCGCAAGAGTGCGCCCACCGACACCACTCGGTGGGAACCAACAATAAAAAGGAAAAGATCATGAACCGTGCCCAAGCCTTGCCTGGCCTTACCGTGAAAACCGCCTCGTTTCGAGTCGCCCAATGGCGAATGCTGCTGGCAGCGATGTTCTGCTACCTGTTTTTCTACACTGGCCGGCAAACCTTCGGTTTTGCCATCCCCGGCATCCAGGCCGAGTTCGGCTTGACCAAGGAAACCCTCGGCTGGGCCTCTGCGGCCATGCTGTGGGCCTACGCTATCGGCCAGGCCATCAACGGCAACCTTGCCGATAAGTTTGGCGGGCGGCGCATCATGACCCTCGGCGCGGTGCTGTCGTGCGCCGCCAACTGGGTGACCAGCTTTGCCGGCGGTTTTGCCAGCCTGATCCTGCCCTGGGGCCTCAATGGCTATTTTCAGGCCCTGGGCTGGGCGCCCGGCAGCCGGCTGATCTCCAACTGGTGGAGCGCGGGCGAGCGCGGCAAGGTCTACGGCTTTTATGTCTTCGCCGCCGGTTGCGCCTCGATCCTGTCCTACGTCACATCGATTATCGTGCTTGAAGTGCTGCAACTGGAATGGCGCTGGATCTTCCGCTTGCCGGTGCTGCTGATGCTCGCTGGCGGCATCATCTTTTACCTGGTGGCCCGCGAACGCCCACAGGACATGGGTTTCGAAGCCCTTGCCGATACCGGCGTGGCCAATGCCGAAGACAAGAACCATGAGGTGGCGCACGGCGCCGTCGAAAGCTCGTTACAGCGCTACAAGGCGGTGCTGAAAAATGCCCGCCTGATCATCGCAGCCGTGTCCCTGGGGTTTCAGAACGCTGCGCGCTACGGCTTGATCGTGTGGGTGCCGGTGCACTTCCTGGGCGCCAACTGGAAAAGCGGCGACAGCCTGGTCGACCCCAAGTGGATCACCGTTGCCTTGCCCGTTGGCATGGCCATCGGCGCCTTGAGCAATGGCTGGGTGTCGGACAAGCTGTTCGGCTCAAAACGCTACCTGGCGATCATGCTGTACATGGTCCTCGGTGCCGCCACCAGCCTGTGGATGTGGAGCCTGCCGCCGCATAGCGCCATCGGCCTGGTCGCGTTGTTTCTGTGTGGCTTTTTCGTCTATGGCCCGGCGTCGAGTTTCTGGGCTCTGTGCCCGGACCTGGTCGGCGCCAAGCGCGCCGGGACCGCGACCGGTGTGATGAATTTCTCGTCCTACCTGTTTGCCGGGCTGGCGGAACCGCTGATCGGCAGTATGCTCGACAGTACCGGCAACACGTCGCTGATCTTTCTGGTGGTGACGACTGCCTGCCTGAGCAGCGCGGTGGTCGCACTGTTCATCAGACGCTGAGCCAGCCACAGGACCTTTGCATGTACCAGTACCACAAGTGGCTGCGCTCCTTTCATGCGGTGGCGAAGACCGGCAGTTTCACCCTTGCCGCCGAGTTCCTGAGTGTTGGGCAGCCGACCGTCAGCGAACAGGTGAATGCCCTGGAAAGGAAGTTCTCCGTTGAGTTGTTCCACCGGCGCGGGCGTTTTGTCGAAATGAGCGCCGCGGGCCACCAGCTGTATGCGATCACCCAGGGCCTGTTCGGGCAAGAGGATGAAGCCGTGCAATTGCTGCAGAGTTTCAAGCAACGCAAGCTCGGCATGTTACGCCTGGGGGCGGTGTCGCCGCCGATTGCGATGAACCTGACGTACGAGCTGATGCAACGTCACCCGGATATCGAGCTGGAAACCTCCTTCTCACCCGAAAAGGAAACCCTGGACCGGCTGTTCAATTTTGATATCGATGTGGCGATCCTGGCGCTGTCCGAATTCGACCAGCGCTTCGACACGCAGCTTTACCACCGTTACCCGATCATTGCCGTGGTGCGCAACGACCATCCTTGGGCCAGCCAGAAGGAGGTGCATGTGGAGCAGATCAGTCAGGAGAAATGGGTGATGCGTGAAAAAAGCTCGCGCACTCGCCAACTGGTGGAGGAAAGCTGCACACGCCTGGGTGTCTCGCTTAATTGTGTGATGCAACTCAACAGCCGCGAAGCCATCGTGCATGCGATCGCCAAGGGTATCGGTATCGGTTTTGTATCGGCGGTCGAATACGCCGAAACGCCCGGTACGACCCCGATTACCTTTGTAAATCACCCGTTTTCCATCGACTACCACCTGTGTTGCCTGGGCATCCGACGCAATCGACCCATGATCGCCGAACTGTTCGACTCAAGCCCCACACCGACCACCTGAATACCCCACACGCTTGACCCTTGAACTGGCCGCCTACCTCTCGCACGCGAAAGGGACGGCCTCCCTGTACCCGCAACTGGAGATTGACCATGCATTACCAACAACCCAAGCAACTGCAAGCTGTCGTCCTGGACTGGGCAGGCACCGTGGTGGATTTCGGCTCGTTTGCCCCCACCCAGATTTTCGTCGAAGCCTTTGCCGAGTTTGGCGTGGCGGTGTCACTGGAGGAGGCGCGCGGCCCCATGGGCATGGGCAAGTGGGACCACATCCGTACGCTGTGCAACCAGCCGCAAATTGCCGAACGCTACCGCGCCGTGTTTGATCGCCTGCCGACCGATGAGGACGTCACCGCGCTGTATGAACGCTTCATGCCCCTGCAAATCGAAAAGATTGCACTGCATTCGGCGGTGATCCCCGGCGCCCTGGAAGCCATTGCAGCCCTGCGCAGCAAAGGCCTCAAGATCGGCTCGTGCTCGGGCTACCCGGCAGTGGTCATGGCCAAAGTCGTGGAGCTGGCCCGCCAGAACGGCTACGTCGCCGACCACGTGGTGGCCACCGATGAAGTGCCCAACGGCCGCCCGTACCCGGCGCAGGCGTTGGCCAATGTGATCGCGCTGGGCATCAGCGACGTTGCGGCGTGCGTCAAGGTCGATGACACCTGGCCCGGTATCCTCGAAGGTCGCAGCGCCGGCATGTGGACGGTGGCACTCACATGCTCCGGCAATGCCCTGGGCCTGACCTACGAGCAGTTCAAGGCGCTGCCGGCGCAGAAACTTGCCGAAGAACGTACACGCATCGGCCAGCTGTTCGAAGGCGCCCGCCCGCATTACCTGATCGACACCATCGTCGATCTGGCGGCGGTGGTTGAAGACATCAACGCCCGCCTGGCACGCGGGGAAACACCCCAAGGCGTCTGACCGGATCGGGGCACGCCTGCTGTTAAAGCGTGCCCCATTCGTCCCGACATGCCAGCAAAAAATCCACAAACGCCCGCACCCGATGCGGCACATAGCGCCCATGGGGATACAGCAAGGTAAAGGGCCGTGAACGCCCGCCGAACGGCTTCAGCACTTCAACCAGGCTGCCGTCGGCCAACTCACGTTCAACGATAAACTTGTAGGTTTGAAACAACCCCGCGCCGTGTTTGGCCAGGGTTACGCCGCCCAGCACATCATGGGCAATGCTGTAACCGGCCTCTCCGGCAAACTCCTGCTCCTGGCCTTGCAGCTGGAACAGCCAGGGGATGCGCCGGCCATTGCTGGGCAGTTCAAACTGAATGCACTCATGCAATGGCAGATCGTCCAGCGTCTGCGGCGTACCGGCGCGCTGCAAGTATGCTGGTGCGGCGACAACCACCAGCTCGGCATCTTCCAGCAGCCGCGCGATCAGCGACGAATCCGGCTGGGCGCGCACGCGAATGGCCAGGTCATAACCTTCGGCAATGAAGTCGATATTGCGGTTGCTGATGTGGATATCCACAGTGACTTGCGGGTACTGCGCACGGAACCTGGGCAGCAGCGGCAGCAAGCGGTGATGCGCGTAAGTGGTCGGCACACTGATGCGCAAGCGCCCGGACGGCACCGCCTGCGCGCCCATCACCTGTTGCTGGGCCTCCACCAGTTGCGTCAGCGCCTGGCGGCACTGCTCGTAAAATGTGCGGCCGCTGTCGGTGAGGCGAATGCTGCGCGTGGTGCGCACAAACAAGCGCGAGCCCAGGCGTTCTTCCAGGCGCGAAATACTGCGGCTGACGGCGGCCGGGGTAACGCCCGCAGCCTGCGCAGCAGCGGTAAAACTGCCGGCTTCGGCAGCGAGGCAGAACAGCTCGATGCTGCCCAGCTGCAAATCTTCGAAATGGCGTTTCATGATTGATTACATCGGCTCACTATCCGACGTCATTCTTACCAGCCTCTTGGCCTTTAATACAGCGCGCCGGACGAGAATGAGTCATCGGCCTTCTTTGTGTCCGGCAGGTTAACGCACGATGGCGGCGGCACTGAATGCGTGGATCTTGTCGACGATCTGGCGTGATGCCGTCCGGATTGCCGTGGTGGTATTGCCGGCAATGTGCGGCGTCAATTGCGCATTGGCAATAGCGGTCAATGGCGAGTCGAAGCGGTCTTTCTCCAGGGCAAAGGTATCGATGGCCACCGCTTTGATATGCCTGGGAAACTCGCCCATGAAGGCGGCCAACTGGTGTTCGTCGACGATCCCGCCGCGCGCGGTATTGATGAGGATTGAGCCCTGGCGCATCTGCCGGAACTCGGCAGTGCCGAACAAGCCTCGGGTCTGCGGGGTGAGCGGTACGTGGATCGAGACGATGTCCGCCTCGGCCAGTAACGGTTCAAGACCCGCCCGTCGTTCAAGCCCAAGGCTGCGCGCCACCGCTTCGGTAAAGCGTTCGGACCCGGTGGCGATCACCTTGATGCCCAGCGCCGCAGCCTTGCGCGCCACCTGTCGGGCAATGCTGCCGGTGCCCACCAGCCCAAGCGTCAGTTCGGCGTATTCGCAGGCAGGTGCCAGGGTGCCTTTTGCCCAATGGCCGTTGTGCGTTTCGGTGTTGTAGTCATCCAGGTCGCGCGACAGATACAGCGCCTGGGCCACGACGTATTCGGCAACAGCGGCCGCGTTTGAGCCCGGCGTGTTAAGGATCGCCACACCACACTGCTCGCACGCCAGCTGATCAATATGATTGACCCCTGTGCCAGCCTGGGCAACGGCGCGCAGTGGCGTGGCCAACGCCGTCGAGGTGGCAGCGCGGATCAGGCCGGCGCCCAAGGGGATGTTCAGGCGCGTCTTGAACACGCTGTAGCCGCCGGCCTGACTCACGGCGGCAATAAAGCCAGGCTCGTCATGGCAGTTGATCTCGGCATAGTGAATGCGCGTGCCGTAGTGCTGCCGAATGCGCTCTTTGTCCGCGAAATAATACAGGTTGAGGGTGACACCCAGACCCAGCTCAAGAAAGCGATCGACTTCCTCAAACAGTAACGGCGGCCCGGGGGCATCCAGTATCAGGGTGGTAAATGCCATACAGTTGATCCTCTTGGAGGGTTGCACCTGCCGATACCCAGGTTGCCCTGGGGATAGGGGTTAATTGATCGTTCCCACGCTCCGCGTGGGAATGCCGCCCCGGACGCTCTGCGTCCAGCGCTTGAAGGCGTGACGCGGAGCGTCACCGGATGCATTCCCACGCAGAGCGTGGGAACGATCACTGTGAAAAAAGCCAACACGGTGCTGATCACGCGCCACTATACCTTCACCAAGCCGGATGCCCTGTGCTCCCCGCAAGAGTTCGCGGCGATGAAGCCGGCGATTGAAGGCATGGTCAATGATTTGAAAAGCCAGATCATTGTGCAGGCGATGTAACCTCCTGAGAGCTAGGAACGGGCGCTGCCTGCCAGTGGGCGAGCGTGAACGACGAACACCGTCACTTGTGGCGAGCAGGCTTGCCCTGCGTTGGGCTGCGCAGCGGCCCTGGCCCCTTCCAGCTGACTCACCGCGTCACCCGAATTGGGGCGGCTTCGCCACCCAACGCAGGGCAAGCCTGCTCGCCACGGTGAAGGTGTCCAGCCTTAACCGATGGGCGTTGCCTGGCCCCTAGAACTTCGCCTGCACGCCCACCCGTAATGTACGCCCTGGCGCCGGCATGAAGCTTTGCGCCAGCGGGTCCAGGTAGTAGCGGTCGGTGACGTTCTGCAGCGATACATTCAGGCTCGCGTCCTCCTGCAACTTGTAGTTGAGGAACAGATCCACCAGTGCCACTTCGCGGTAGTTCAGTTGCGGCGTGGTGGCGCCGGTCTGCCAGGGTTTGTCGGCGGTGACGGTGGGGCCGCTGGTGTAGGTAATACGTGTGCCGAGCGTGAGGCTTTGGTCAAAGAAGCGCAGGCCAGTGGTCAGGTTGCCAGCAAGCCGGGGTGGGTTCTGGGTGTTGGTGTAGGAACCCATGAAGCTGCCCGGCGTGCAGTTCGGGGTGTCGGCGGTTTTCTGGTAGCTGTTGCTGGTAGCACGCAGTGTGGCGGCGAAGGCCGCGTCGCAGGTTTCGGTTTTCAAGTAGTAGGTGGACGACAGGTCGGCGAACACGCGCCCGGCATCGTAGCGGGCTTGCAGTTCCAGCCCGCTGGTCTTGTAGCTGTCGGTGTTGCTGAAACGCATCTGGCCCCAGGTGCCTGGGCTTGGGTCGTAGTAGCGGGTGATGTAGTTCTTGATGGTGTTGTTGAAGTAAGCGAGCTTGATCGCCGCCGCGTCATCCTCGACCAACAGCCCTTTGCGCAACGTGCTGGCGCCGACCTCCCAGTTGCTTGAGCGCTCGGGTTTCAAGCCCTTGCCGGGCAGGGTTTGCAGCACGCCCTGGCTGGTTTCAAACAACGAGGGCATGCGAAAACCCTGGGTGTAGGAGGCATACACAAAGGTGTCCGGCAGCACTTCGATATTGATGCCCAGCGCCGGCGAAAATGCCCCGCCGCTGTTGCTGGCCTTGCCGGAATAGTCATACCCGCTCACCACGTCACCAACCTGGGACGGGTAAACCGTCGAATCGATCACGCCAAAGTCGTTGTAGCGCACGCCCTCGAAAGGGAAGTTGGTGTTCTGGAACACGATGCCGTTGTTCAGGCGCGGATCGGTGGCGTTGGTGTACTCGCCGTTCTGGTCCGGGAACCACATCATGTTGCCGGAATTGTCGCCGTTGTAGACGCGCAGGTAGCGCAGGTCACGCTCCTCGCGTCGCGCGGTGGCATTGGCAATATGGTCTTTGCTGCGGTAGTGGGTATAACGGCCGCCGCCCCATAAGGTCAGGCGGTCCACCGGTTTGTATTCGAGTTTGCCATTGAAGCTGTACTCCTGCCGCGAGCCTTCGCGCAGCATGCGGTTGGCGTTGATATCGTGCTGGGTGGTGGCGACGCCTTTTTGCGGGCGCAGTTCTTCGAGCTGGAACGAGCTGCCCAAGTCGAGCTTCAGATCGCCATAGTCGGTCGCCCAGCGTGAGGTGTTGGCCAGCCCGCCGCCGATGCGCTGGTTGGCCTGGCGGCTCCAGGCGCGATCCGAGCGATAAGCCTGGGACGCAGGTGCGGCCACCGAGGTGAGCTGGCTGGTTTGGGCGTCGGTCATCCACAGGTCGGCGGTCAGGTCCACCAGCGGGTTGCCCGAGGGCAGGTAGTTGTAGCGAGCGGTGTAGGTGTCGATCCTGGTATGGCCCAGCGGGTACTGATAGATGCCGCCGGTGCCGAAACGGAAGATATCCGAAGGCATGATCTCGCCAATGCGCCCGTCATAACGACGATAGCCCAGGTCGAAGGTATGGCCGTCCGCCGGGCGCAGGGTGGTCTTGAGCAGGAACGATTCGGTCTTCGCCGAGGAGTTGAGCACTTCTTCGCCGGCGTTGTAGGTGGTGGCGACGCTGGTGTCTTCACCGCCCCAACGGTCATAGGTGCGGTAACGGTCCTGGCCCTTTTTACCGGCAAAATAATTGCCCTGGTTGCGCTTGGCGTAAGCCGCCACCACGTCGAAAAACTCATGGGTGTAGGCAAACGCAGCGCTGCCGGCTTCGGCCTGCGAGCCGAACAGCCCGCCACGGCTCTGATGCGGCTCGGCATACAGGTCCTGGGTTTTGGAGTGCGGGTCGCGGGAAGCCGGGGCGACGCCGTTGTTCCAAACATCGCCCTTGAGGCGCAGGCCGATGTTCTGGCCGTCCTTGAGGATGTCGCCAACGCCCAGGGTGCGCATTTTTACCGTGCCGCCAATGGCGCTGGAGGTCAGGCTGGGGCCTTTGTCGATGGTGATGTCGCTGATCAAGTCCGGGTCGATATAACTGCGCTGCTGAGTACCGGCATAGCCGCGATACACATCCAGCGCCTGCTGCGAGCCGTCCACCGTGACCGCCACGCGGCTCTGGCCCTGGATGCCACGAATGTTCACATCCAGCCCGCCGCCATTGCGGCTGTCGCCCACCTGCACACCGGGCTGGCCCTTGAGCACATCACCCACCGACACCGCGCCGAAACGTTGCATGTCTTCGCCGGAGATATACACCGACGAATGCGGCGCGCGGTAGACCTCCTCTTCGTCAAGATTTTCGCCCGTCACTTTTTGCGTCGGCAGCTGCACGGCCTCCTGGCGCAGGCGCAACACATAGCCGCCATCGGCCTGGCGCTGATAGTCCAGGCCGGTGCCCGAGAGCACCTGGGCCAAGCCGTTCTCAGTGTTGAATTCGCCCTGCAGCCCCTGGCTTTTCCTACCCGCCGTGAGCAGCGAACTGCCCGCCATGCTGATCCCGGCTTCGGCACCAAAGCGCGACAGCACCTGGTCCAGCGGCCCGGCGCTGATGCTGTACGGGCGTTCACCGGCGGCCAACACCAGCTCACCGCACAATGGTTGCAGGCTGAGAAATAACAAGCTGAACGTATGACGACGCAAGACACGAACGGGGGAAATCATGCAAGGCTCCTAGGGATCGAAACCCACCTGTGCCGGCGGGTAATACCTAAAGGCCAAGCCAGATCGAAAAAACTATCGCGTCGGCGAAAAAAAACTTTACGCGGGCACCACCGTCACCCAATAACGGCTTCTTCGCTCGATGCGCACCGGCAAGGTTTTGGCCACCAGGGCCAGCGCGGCATCGGTGTCGTCCAACTGGAAACTGCCGGTGATGCGCAGCGCCGCCACCGCTTCACTGCAACGCAGCAAGCCTGGGCGATAGCGCGAGAGTTCGGCGATCAATTGATCCAGGCGCATGCGTTCGGCAGGCAGGATGCCGTGCATCCAGGCCTGGGCCAGCAACAAGTCAACCGGGCTTGGGCGCCCGATTGCGTAGTCGTCAACGTTTATCTGCCAGCCAGCCTGCAACGGCACGGGCGTCGGCTGATGCCGCGCACTCACTTGCACCCGCCCGCGCAAAACAGTCACCTGCGTGCTCTGATGATCATGGCGCACCAACAGGTTGGCACCCTGGCTATAAAGCAGCGCGTTCGGGGTTTGCAGTTGTAACGAGGCAGACCCCGCTGGCGTATCGAGTGCCAGCTCGCCCTCGACCAACTGCACACTGCGTTGGCCTACGCTCACGTCCAAGTTGACCGCACTGGCGGTGTTCAGCCACAGCGAACTGCCGTCCGCCAGGGTCCAGTGTCGGCGTTCGCCAGTGCGGGTGCGATAACTCGCCAGCGCCGCGCGTACACGCGTGGAGTCCGCACCTTGCCAGGCAACGCCGCCGAGCAGCCCCAGCGCCAACAGGCACTTGAGCACCTGACGACGGCGCTGAGGATCGGTCCCGGCCGCCTGCAATGCCTGGCGTGCCGTGACGTCGGCCAACACATTGGCGCCTGGTTGCAACAACAGCGGCAAGCTGCTGACCCGCTGCCAGGCGTACTCATGCGCGGGGTTGGCCTGGCGCCATTGCTGCAAAGCCTGATGGTCGGCGGCATTCATCAAGCCGGACTGCAGACGCACCAGCCACTCGATGGCACTGTCGCGCACTTGCGGGTCAACCGCCACACTGCTCATTCAAACCGGCTCGCATAGCAGACACTGAATGCCTTACCCATGGCGCGCTGCACCTGGGCCACCGTCAGGCTTAATTGTTTGGCGATCTGCGGATAGGTCAGGCCATCGAGCTGGGACAAGAAGAAAATCTGCCGCACCCGCCCCGACAAACCGACCAGCAGCGAATCCAGCTGCAACAGCGTTTCGATCATCAGATGCCGCTCTTCCGGCGAAGGCTCCTCGGCCACCGACCGCGCCGCCAGCGCTTCCAGATAAGCCCGCTCGATGGCTTGGCGACGCCAACGGTTGATCAGCAAGCCGTTGGCGATGGTGGCCAGAAATGCCATGGGCTGGCGTAATTCACGCACGTCCTCTTGGGAGCGCAGCACGCGGATAAAGGTGTCATGTGCGAGGTCTTCGGCATCGGCCGTATGCCCCAGCCGTCGATGCAACCAGCCTCGGAGCCAGCTGTGGTGATTGGCGTACAGCTGGGCGACGGGCGAGGGGGTGCTGTCGTGCTGCATTTCAGATCCGCACTAATGATAATGCTTCTCATCTTAGGGGTGAGGGGATGGCTTGTATAGAGGGATAAGTTGCGACGATCAGCCAAATTTCAGACAAAAAAAAACCTGCATCTCTGCAGGCTTTTCTCTATCTGGTTCCACGACCTGGGCTCGAACCAGGGAACCTCGGCTTGGCTTGTTTTGGATTTACTTACCATGCGGCATGACGATTCGACGGTGTCGACCTTCCGGAACGCCTCATCTTTTCAACTGTCGCTTTGGACGCTGCGTACTTATCAGCATATTTTTCCGGAGTGCGGCTGTGAAGCTCAGCCAAAATCGACACCAGACTTTCATGACTCGCCAAGTCTGCAGGTTCTATTTCAATAGCATCTTCATAGCACTGCAAGGCGCCTTCAAGATCCCCCACCTTCACCAACATTGCACCGAGCTCAAGATACGTATCGACAAATGACGGTTCAGCTTCAATGGCGGCCTGATAATACTTAAATGCGTCGACATAATTAGACGCCCGCTCATTGGATACACCCGCCAGGAAAAGATAGCGCGCGATGACCTGGCCGGGGGCCAATTGGGTAGCCACTTCATAATGTTTTATAGCTTGGGCGAAATCACGCTGGTAGAAACATATATCGCCCAAACATTCAGCACGTGCCGACTCTGACAGTGAGTGCGAGCGCTCCTTGTAATAGTCAACAGCCTTTTCGCCAAGTCCGCTTGAAAGGTATCGAATCAGCTGTCTCTTTATATTTCTAAAATCAGATTCGCTCACACCTACTCTCCAACCACTTCTGCGGGCCGTCTTGTTATCCAAGCCGTGCTCACAGGCACGCCTGACTAGCGCCTAAAGATGATTGATTTTGCGAAGTCTGCATACTTATAAAACCAACTCAACGCAAACAAAATCGAAAATGGCATTCCCAACCATACAAATACCACATCAAATTCCACCTCAAACCCTGCGGAAATAAACAGGACTGGCAACAATGCCAGCAGGCAGCCTATGGAAAGCATTACGACTAAAATACCCGCCGCCATTATCGCCGAAGACATCAACTTACTTACCGTCACCCTTAGCCTCCTCGTAAAAGCCGTAGCCCTTATAACCCACTCCACCGACATACACACCCAGCGCAGTACCAAATGGCGTTTTCGTACCTAACAGCGGAATGATAAAATTATTATCCATCTTCGGAACCAAAACCCCGAAGATCGAACCCTTCCTCAACCCATCCGAAGCCCCCATCACGAGAGGGACTTTCCCAAAGCCAGCACCGGCGGAAAGTAACGTATCCGCCCCTTGGTAGACCAATGGACCATAGCCACCTGGAATCAAGTCAAACGCCGACTTAACAGGGTTGTAGCTCTTAGGCTCATCCCCCCAGAAATGGTTGTACATCCCCGTGGTTCCTTCCAAGACATTACCTGCTCCAAACGCACTCATGGGAGCGCCCACGAAGCAGCCCGCAGCAGTGGCGCATAGCGTAACGCCTGCACTCACGGTCATGCCACCCAACCCCGCTGTGACTGCACTTTTTCCGACTGGGATTACATCGGACGTTGTTCCGTCAGCCAGACGATCAAAAAAACTATAGTTAAACAGCCCTTTTTCTTGCTGCACTTGCGCCCACGTAAGTTCATTACTGAGTCCAGCCATATCTGACTCCGTAAGGTATTTATTACGGTACTCTTCGCCGCCTCGTTCAAACTCCGCCCAGCATTTCGTCAGAAAACAGGTCGCTTTTTCGAGATTTTCTTTTTTGAAATCTCCTTTTTCAGTCTCTTGCTGTATAGCGTCAATTTCATCTTTATGTGCAGAACGATTGTAGAGGGTAGCATTTTTCGCAATCCATCCACCTTTCTCGATGGACTTCGCATCAGCATCTTTTTGCGAAGCTGCCGCCAGAACACCGACTATTTGAGAACTCATAGCTAGCAGATTCTTATCACCGCTAACCAACGAATCCAAGTGAACTACAGCCGCTTCGTTAATACCCGCCGCCAGCGCGCCGGTCTTGAAGTCCCCACCGGTGGCCTGGGCAAGTAACCCACCGACCATCGCATGCACCAATATCTTCGGCGGGTAGCCATCAGTCAGTTTGCCCTTGGTGTAATCCCCCACAGCATTGAAGCTTGCCGCTGCCAACGTGTTGAACAAAGCGCCTTTGAGTGCATCACCAAAGTCACCACCTTGCCCGAGCGCTTTGCTCAGCAGCGTCGACGTGCCGTTCTGCAAGGCTTGGTTCGCCGCAAACTGCCCAACGCCGGTCCAGGTGTTGAGGGCTGGCGAAGTGATAACAGCTCCCGTGCCTGGATTGGTCTGCGTGCCTGTCCAACCATCGAAAAGACCCGCCGTCAGGCCTGCCGTTACACCCGATATCACGTAGCCCTTCATTGCATCCGACGAGGTGACGTCCTTGAACACCGCCCCAAGATTGCCTCGGTTATTGATAACGCTGACGCTTGCATTAGTCGCTGCACTTGAAGCAACCGCACCCACCGCCGCTCCCGTAGCACCACCACCCGCCGCAGCCGCAGCCATCGGCCCTACGACCGCAGCCATCACGATCGCGATAATGATCTGCGACGCAGGACCAAGCCCGGAATTGCTGTATTTGAAGCTGTCGTGGATCTCCTTGACTTGATGCCAATCTACATCGCCACGCTTTTCCGCTTCCTTTATCCATGCCAATTGCGGGTCAGCTTTGACCATTGCATCAATGGACTGACTAACGGTTTGCTGATTGACCTGCGTCACATCAATTTTCAAACCATCCACCGCTTTGATCGCAATAGCGCCTGCAGCGGCCATTTGCGTTTGACGCACGGTTTCGTCGGTATTGCCTTTGCCTTTGGATGACACCCAAAAAGCGTTGTTATTGGACTTCTCGTGGCTTTCCTGATGAAGGTCCTTCACACCTTCGAACGTCACACTACCGCCACTGGCAATGGTCAGATCATTGCCACTTTCCAACTTCGCCGCCTGGTACTTCTGGTCACCCTGGCTTTGAATCGTAAGGTCGCCACCGGTTTTTATTTCACTGCCGATGTTGGTGACTTTAGTCACTTCGTCACGCTGGGTTTTCTTAGAGCCCCAACTCCCCTTCTTCTTCATGTCATACAGCGAATAATCGCTGTCTTCAGCCGACAGCAAGCCCAGGTTGCCGCCCGCGACCAGATAAGCCTCATCCCCCGCACTAATGCGGCTGGCGGTCATTAGCAGGTCCTTACCCGCACCAAGCGTTACATCCCCACCCGCATTCAGCGTGGTCGACACCTGGCTCACATGATCTTCCTGACGCTTCTCCTTTTTGCTCTTTCTAGAGGAATGTTCCTCATCCGCCGCCGAAGCCAGAATCAAATCAGCGCCTGCACTCATGCTGATATCGCGTTTCGCATCGATTTGGCTGGCAATCGCCGTGATATCCCGGCCCGCCTTCACGTTGATATCGCGCCCCGCCTCAACGCTTGAGCCATGTTGCGTGGCGCTGCTCGTTTGCAGACGCTTGCCCATGTCCATCGCGTTTTGCTCTTCGGCGGACACGAAGCTCACATCGCGCCCGGCGACGATCGTCATGTCACGACCGCTTTGCAAACCACTGCCTGCGCTGGTTACGTTTTGCCCCGCCTTGATACTCAGATCATTCGCCGCCTCAACCCGCGCAGCGCTATCCACATAATCGCGATGCTGCGAGTACCCTGCCCCTTTGTCATCCCAACCGGTCACGCTGCGTTCGTTGATCACATCGCCATTAATGGCGGTCAGCGTCACATCGCGCCCTTTGATGATGCCTCCGGCTTTGTTGACGATATTGTTGCCCGCCAGCAGGTCCAGGCGGTTGCCTGCTTCGATCAGCCCGCTGTTGGTCATGTCGTTGGCGGCCTTGGCCGACAGGTTGTTGGTGGCCCGCAGGGTGCCGGCGTTAACCAGGTTTTCGCCGGCAATCAGGTTCAGGTCGTTACCCGCGATCAAGGCTCCGGTGGGTGCAAGACGGTTGTTGGCCTGGGCCAGATACAGCACCGGCACCAGGACTTTTTCACCGTTCACTTCGTGCTCTTCCAGCCACACGATGTCATGCGTCAACGCCGCGACCTGTTGCGAGGTGAGGCTGACGCCCATCGACAGGTTCAGTTGCTGCTTGCTGCTGATGGCGTTGTCCATCAGGTACTTGAACAGTTTTTCGTCGGTGGTCTGGCCGTCGATAAAGCGTTGGCCGGTGCGTGCTTGCACGGCCTGCTGAATCAAGCGCTGTTCGTAGAGGCCATCGCCCAGGCGCTTCCAGCTTTCGTCCGGGTTGTAGCCCACGCCTTGCAGCAGGTAGTCCGAGCTCATGAATTGCTTGAGGTCGGTGAGTACCGGGTTGGTTTCGATCAGGTATTTGTGCGGTTGCGATACGGCACGACTTTCCGGCAGGCCCTGGACGCGGCTGATGGTTTGGCTGGCCAATGCCGTGGGTTGGCTGACCTGCGGTGGCTGTACGTTACCGACAACGGGTACGTCGTGGGCCGCCGGGGTAAGGCCCGGCAGTTGGGTATCCGGCGGTGCGATCGCAGCAACGTCGTTACTGCGCGCAACGGTCGACAAGCCCGGCACACGCAGATCAGGGAGAGCCCCGTCAGATGACGTATGCACAACCCTATCGCCTGGCGTTACGGCAGGCAGGTCGATGCCCGGCCGCGAACCATCGACCGCAGGCTCGGGGACACCCGTAGGATTGCGGGCGTCAATGCCATCGACGCGGGTGATGTCTACGCCACTGGTGCGACCCGGTGGCAGGGGCTGCACATCGGCGCTGCCCACGGCGCCGGTATCAATGGCACTGGCAACCGCGTTGACGACACCGGCTTCACGAGCAGCCACGGCAACTTGGCGCGTGTTGGTGGTCACTTGCGCCGCGCCACCCACCTGAATCACACGTTCGTGGGCGCCAGGCAGGGCTTGTTGGCGTTGGCTTGGGTCCAGGCTGGCGCTGCCCAGCGTCCAATCCTGATTACCAGCACCTGCCTGCCCCGTAGTGCCACTTTGGCCACTTAAACGAAACAATCCGTTCTGCCCGCTGGGCAAACCGAAGCCCGGCAGGGTCAAGGGGTTGACCTGCTGTTGGGCAAGGTCGGGCGGCAATTGTGCATTGAGCACTACCACCCGGGTTTTGTTGGCGCCTACGCCGGTGTCCAGCGAACGGCCATCAACCGCCAGCGCGGTCTTGATCACGTTGATGTTGTTGATGCTTTTACTGGCGGTGAGCGCAGCGTTGCCACCGGCCTGAATAATCGCCGGGGCCACCACCTGGGTGCCGCCTTGTACCGCGATGGGCTGGTTGATGCCGGGAAACAGCGACGGGCTGAACCGCGTCATCAAGGCCGCAAACGCCGCCTCATCCACCGGCGAACCCTGCGGGTGCGCACGGTTATAGGCCTGCACCGCGGCGACCATCTGGTTGTATTGGCCTTTGGAGATTTTGGTAATGCCGCCGTACTCCTGGCTCTGGGAGCCGGAACCACCGGTGGCCGCCAGGTTCAGAATGTTCTCGCCGCTGATCGACAGATCGTTAGCAGCCGACACCACGCTATAGCGGTTGGTGAAGTTCTGACCGGTAATCACCATGTTGCGCCCCGAACTGATCGTGGCGGAAGGCGAGTTCGCTTCGATCACACTCTCAACCGTGCGGCTCAGGGACACCGCCGGGCGCCGGTCGCTCCAACCGCCGCTGCAATGCTGGGTGCAACGGATGCTCACGCCCACCGAGGTCAGCTGCTGGTTGAGGGTGAATTTCTCGCGCTCGTTGACCACGTCATTGGCCGACAGTCTGAGGTCGCCCACACTCTCGATGCTGGCAGAAACGTTACGCACACTCTGCGCCAGAGTGCCAGCGGCTACACCGGCCACCGTAAGGTTGCCCAGGCTGTAGATATCCGAATAGTTGTTGGTCAGGCTGCCGAGGTTGAAGGTCGAATCCTGGCCACTGAACAGGAAACCACGTGCGCCGATGCCGCTGGCGGCGTGGTCGTTGAGCAGGCTTTGTGCCGTCAGCACCAGGTTCTGTGAAGCCCCCAACGTGCCGGTGTTAACGATGCTGCCGGCGTTGATGCGCAGGTCGCTGCTGGAGGTCAAACGCCCTCGGTTGAGCAGTTGGCCCCCGGTGGTCAGTTGGGAGGCGCCGCCGCCTGCCACACTGGCGGCTTCATTCACGGTTATCTGCGCGGCACTCAAGCCCAGGTTGCCCAGGCTGCTGTAGCGCCCATTGCCGCCATAACTGCCGGCCAGCGTCAGATTGGCCGTGCCGTCACTGGCGATCAGGCCATCGTTATTCCAGTTGCCGCCGTTGCCCGTCAGGCTGTCGGAGGCGAGTAACTGGCCACTGGCGGTCTGGTTCAAGGTATTGACGTTGACCGTCAGGCGCCCGGCCTGGATCACGCTGCTGTTGGTCCAGCTGTCTGCGGCCAGGGTCAGGCCACCACGGGTCACCAGGTTGCCGCCGGCATTGATCAGGTTGGCGGTGGCGATATCAAAAGTGCCGGTGCCGCCGTGCAGCAGACTGCCGCCCTGGTTCAGGAAGCTGCCGGCATTCAGGGTCAGGTCAGCGTTGGAGGTTTCCAGTCGTCCATTGCGGTTATCGAACGCACCGCCGAGCTGGAAATTGGTTTTGCCGCTACGGCCCAGCGCGCGCAGTTGCCCGCCTTGGTTGTCGACACTGGCGCCTGTCACGCTCAGGGAGCTATCGCTTTCAATCACACCGCTGCGGTTGATCAACGCGCCACCAGCGCTCAGCTCAACCGCGCGACCTGCAATTTGCCCGGCGCTGTTGTCCAGCTGTGCACCACTGACTCGCATCAAGCCGGTGGCATACACCCCGCCGTTGGCATTGGCGAAGTAGTTGGCATTGACCACTGCATCGCCGGTCTGCGCAGCGATGAAGCCGTTCTGGTTGTCGAGGCGGTTGGCAGTCAGGTTCAGGCTATGGGCCTGGAGTGTGCCACCCTGGTTATTGAGGTCACCGCTGACGCCCAGGCTCAGGCCGGTCTGGCCCTGCACCTTGCCCTTGGCGTTATTCAATCCCACTGCGTTCAATTGCACGTCGGCGTCCTGGCTATAGATCAGGCCGTCGTTAGTATTTTGCACGATGCCGGTGCTGGTGATCGCGACACGATCCTTACTGGCAAGGGTGCCGCCGCCACTGTTGTTCAGGCCACCGGCGAACAGCGTCAGCAGGCTTTGGCTGATGATTCTGCCCTTGGCGTCGTTGTTGACCTGCATCGCCCGTTGCAGCAGCAGTGGGCCGGAACTGGCAATGCTGCCGCCGCTGTTGTTGAGGGTGCCGAGCAGGTTGAGGGTCAGGCGACCGTTGGTGGCCAACGTGCCGCTGTTGTTGTTCAGGTCGGTGCCGGTGACGGTCATCGCTTGTTGGGCGTTGATCGTGCTTTGGTTGGTCAGTGTTACCGCTTGCAGATCCAGCGTGGTGCCGCTTTCGATCAAACCGCCATCGGCGTTGGTCAGCGCACCGGTCACGATAAGCGTTTGCCCATCGCCACTGGAAAGTACGCCTTTGCCACTGTTATCCAGGCTGGCGGCACTGACGCCCAAGCGGCCCTGGCTAACCAGCGCGCCTTCGTTGTTGTTTTGCAACGCGCCGCTCAGGCGCACATCGATTGCACCGCTGCGGCTGGAGAGCGTGCCGTTGTTACGGTTATCGAGGTTGCCACCACTGACGTTCAGACCTTGCCAGCCGGACAGCAGGCCTCTTGCGGTGTTGTTCATGGCGTCCGCGTTGACAGTCAGCACTTGGCTGCTGATCAGCTTGCCGGCGCGGTTGTCCAGGTTGCGCGCCCTCAAAGCGAAGCTTTGCAGGCTGGAGATTTCACCGCCCTGGTTATTAAGGTCGCCCAGGTTTTTCAGGGTCAGCGGGCCGTTAGTCAGCAGCAGACCGTTGCGGTTGTCCAAATCACTGTTGTTGAGGTCCAGGGTCATTCCCTGCTCACCCACAACGCGACCGCCCGCCAGGGCCAGAGCGTTGAGGTTCGCGGTCAACACACCTTTGGCCGAGACCTCACCGCCGTTGCCGGTGTCGAGGCCGGCGGCGTTAAGATTCAGGGTTTGCTTGGCACTGATCAAGCCTTGGTCCTGGTTGTTCAGCAGGCCATCACTGGTCAGTTGCAAGTCGCTGCGGCTATTCAAAGTGCCGCCTCGGTTGTCGACGGAGCCTGCGTGAGCGTCGAGGCTGGCGGCGCCGATCAGGCCTTTGAGGTTGGCCAGGGCTTGATTGACGCGCAGGGTCAGGCCCTGATTACTCAGCAGCTTGCCGTTGCTGTTATCCAGACTTTGCGCGGCCAAGGTAAAGGCTTGGGCGCTGGAGATTTCACCGTTCTGATTATTGATGCTGTTGAGGTTGTTAAGCGTCAGCGGGCCAATAGCGTTGATCAATCCGCCTTGGTTCTTCAGTTGGCCGTTGTTCAGGTCGAGACTCAAGCCAGCGTTGCTGAACAGCTTACCGCCCTGCTGATCCAGCCCGGTGACGCTGGCGGTCAGCGTCTTGGCGCTGCCGATGCTGCCGCCGTTGGTCAACTGTGCGGTGGTCAGGGCCAGGGTGTCGCCGCTGTTGAGGCGGCCGGTTTGGTTGTTCAGCTCGCCCGTGTTGACCGTGACCGGGCCTTTGCCGCTGATGATGCCTTGCTGGTTGCCAAGATTGGCGCTTTGCAGTGTCAGGCCGCCGTCGGTGACCAGTTTGCCTTCGCTGTTGTTGAGGCTGTCGGTGACTTCGACGCTCAAACCATTGGCGCTGGACAGGCTGCCTTTGCTGTTATTCAGGCTGCGGGCTTTGACGGCCAATGCGTCTTCGCTGCTAAGCACACCCTGGCTGTTATCGAAATCACCGGCGAGATCCAGCTTCAGCGATTGCTGGCTGAGCAGCTTGCCGCCGTTGTTGTCCAGCATGGAGCCGGTCAGCGTCAGGCGCTCGCCGTTGAGTTCGCCGAGGGTGCGGTTGATGACCTGATCGACTGCAAGGCTTAACGTACCGCCTGCGAACACCACACCTTTGTCGCTGTTGTTGAGCTGCTGACCGGTGACGCTGACGTCGGCGTTGCCGGTCAATTCGCCGGTCCGGTTGTCGAGCGTCTGCACGTCGAGTTTCAGCGCTTTTGTGGCACCTACCAGACCGTTGCGGTTATCAAGGTTTGCGCCGCGCAGGTTGAGCTCGTCGGTGCTGATCAGTTTGCCGTTTTGGTTATCGAGGTTGCTGGCGCTGATCGTCGCAAGCGCCTTGCCCGCGATCTCGCCATTGCGGTTGTCCAGCGTTGCGCTGGTCAGCAACAAGGCACCGTCGGCGATCACGCTGCCGCGTTGGTTATCGAACAATTGGCTGGCGCTGAGGGTGACATCGCCACGCCCGCTGAGCACGCCTTCGGTATTGTCCAGGCGAGTGCTGCGCACATCCAGGCTGGCGGCGTTGAGATGGCCTTTGAGGTTGGCCAGCAGTTGGTCGACACGCAGGGTCAGTGCCTGGTTGCTGATCAGTTTACCGTTGCTGTTATCCAGGTTTTTTGCGACCAGGGTAAAAGCGTTCTGGCTGGAGATTTCGCCGTCGCGGTTGTTGATATTGGCGAGGTTGTTCAGTGTCAGCAGCGGTGCGTTGATCACACCCGCGTTGACCAGTGCGCCGTGGTGCAGGTCAAGGTTGAGTTGCGTGGTGCTGACCAGTTCGGCGCCGTCCAATTGCGTCAGGCCGGTGACGCTGGCATTCATTGCGCCGACGCTGGCGATATGCCCGCTGTTGGTGAGCTGGATGGCGCTGAGGTCGAGCTTGTCGGCGCTGATCACACGGCCGTCGATGCCGTTGGTGAACTGTCCGGTGTTAACGGTTGCCAGGCCTTGGCTTTTGAGCAGGCCGTTGGTGTTATCCAGGCTGGCACTGGTCAGTGTGAGGTTTTGGGCGCTTTCGACGGTGCCGCCTTGGTTGATTAGCGCCGCTGCACTCACAAGGGTCAACGGTCCTGCGCTGGAAATTTTGCCGCTGGTGTTGTCAATACGCTGGCCTGCCAGCGCCATCGAGCCTTCGCTGGTGAGCTTGCCGCCTGTGTTGTCCAGGCCTGCCTTCAGTTGAAGCGCCAAAGCACGCTGAGCGCCAACAGTGCCATCGGTGTTATCTACTGCAGTGCCGGTAAGCCGAGCGTCCTGGGCAAAGATCAAACCTTTGGCCTGATTGATCACCTCGGCCATCGCCAATTCAAGCGCAGTGCCGGCCAACAACTTGCCTGCACTGTTATCCAGGCGTTGTCCGCTGAAATCGACGCTCTGCTGGCTGGAGATTTCCCCGCTGCGATTGTCGGTGCTGCCTGCCTTGAGTTTCAGCACTTTTGTCGCGGCGAGCAAACCGCCGTTCTGGTTATCCACGGTGGCAGCGTTGAGACTCAGATTACCCTTCGCGACCAACTGACCGCCCTGCTGATTCAGCACACCAATCGTGGCGTCCAGATCATCCTGGCTGGCGATGCGCCCTTTGGCGTTTTCGACGGTATCGAGGGCCAGGTGTACCGGGCCAATCGCGCTGGCCAGGCCGTTCTGGTTGTTCAAGGACTGGCCAGCAAGTGCCAGCGCCTGCTTGCTGTTAAGCACGCCTTCGCGGTTGTCGAGCTGGCCGACGCGCAGGTTCAGCCCCTGATTGGCGCGCACCGCGCCGCCACGGTTATCCAGGCTATTGCTGCGCAGGGTCAGCAGGTTCTGTCCGGACAGGCGACCGGTGCGGTTGTCCACACTCCCAGCCTGGATGTCCATCACGCCTTTGGCGAGCACGGCACCTTTGGCTTGGTTATCGAGCAGGCCGTCGACTTTCACCGTCAGGCTGCCATCAGTCGCCAGACTGCCGGACTGGCTGTTATCCAGGCTGGCCGCGGTCACGTTCAAACGCTGGCCGGCGCCCAAGGTGCCGGCCTGGTTGAACAGTGCACCGCGGGTGGTCAAGTCAAGGCTGATGTCGCCCATCACATGACCGTCGTTGCGGTTATTCAGGGTCATCGCGTTGACCACTGTGGCGCCGCCGCTGGAGACTTCGCCGTCGTCGTTATGCAGGTCAGCCGCCAACGTTAACGCGAGGTCTTTGGAACTGCTGAATACGCCGTGGGTGTTATCCAGTCGCCCAGCTTGAGCAGCCAGGCCAGCCGCAGAAATGACGCCCTTGAGGTTGATCAGCGCTTGGTCGACTTTGAGGGTCAGCGCCTGATCACTGAGCACATGGCCGTTGCTGTTATCCAGACTTTGTGCGGCCAGGGTGAAGGCACGCTCGCTGGAAATTTCGCCGTACTGGTTGGCGACCGTGGAGAGGTTTTTCAACAGCAACTGACCCGGCGCATGGATCAAGCCACCGGTGTTATCAAGAGCGCCGTGATTCATGTCCAGGCTCACGTCGCTGGTGCTGTAGAGCTGCCCACCGTTGCGTTGGTCCAGGCCCGCGAGGCTGGCGGTAAGTGCCTTGTTACTGGCGATATGGCCGTCAAAACGGTTGTCCACGTTCCCTGCCGTCAGCGCCAGGCGATCAGCACTGGTCAGGCGCCCGCCACTCTGGTTATTCAACGCGCCGGTCGTGATGCGCACAGCGCCGTCACCGATCATTTTGCCGCCGCGGTTGTCGATGCTGGCGCTGCTCACGGTCAACGTCATCGCGCTGAGCAGCTCGCCGCTGCGGTTGGTCAGTACGCCGCTGGCGGTCAGATCCAAAGCCGCACCGCTGCTGAGGCGGCCGCTGTCGTTGTTCAGTGTGGCGGTTTGCAGGGTCAGGCTCTTGTCACTGCGTACGGTGCCTTGCTGATTGTTCAGTTGGTCCAGTTTCAGGCTCAGTGCGCCGTTCGCTAAAAGTCGACCTTTGTTGCTGTTGTCGAACTGCCTGCCGTTGAACGACAGGTCGGTGAGGCTGGAGACTTCGCCGCCCTGGTTATTCAGGCTATCAACTTTCACCACCAGCGACTGGCGAGCGTTGAGCAAGCCACCCTCGCGGTTATCCAGTTGCGTGGCGCTTACCTGCATCGGCCCGGCTGCCGTTACGCTACCGCCACGGTTATCGAATTGCTCAATCGCCAAGGCCGCCTGCTGACCGCTGACAAACCGACCGCCACGGTTGATCGCGATGCCGCGGGTAGTGACGTTAAGCAAGCGGTCACCCTGCAACAGTCCCTGGCTGTTATCCAGGCTCATGCTGCTCAAGGTGGTGGTAGCACCGATGACTTCACCGTGGTGATTGTCCAGGGCAGTGTCGACGGACAGTGCCAGATCATCGCGGACGTTCAGCTTGCCTTCGGCGTTAACCAGGCTGTTTGCGTGCAGGTCCAACCCCGTGGCAGCGACCAAGCCTTGGGTGTTGTCCAGCGCACCGGCAACACGCACCACAAGGCCTTGCTCGCTGAGCAATTTGCCGCCCCGGTTGTCGAGGCTGCCTGCGGTAAACGCCAGGGCCTGGGCGCTGGAAATTTCCCCGGCCTGGTTATCGACACTGCTTAAGTTGCTCAGTAGCAGCGTGCCCGGCGCGTGAATCAAGCCGCCTTGGTTATTCAGGTGGCCGTGGTTCAGGTCAAGGTTTACACCCGCCTGGCTGTGGATATTGCCTTTGGCACTATTGTCCAGGCTTGCCGCACTCACCAGCAACGGGCCGGTTGCGCTGAACAGCCCGGCCTGGTTCAGCAGGTGCGCGCTGATCAACGCAGTAAGGCGACCGTCGCTGGTCAGCTTACCGCCACTGTTGTCAAAGCGCGTAGCGGTGATGTCCAGCGCCTGCCCGGCGAACAGCGTGCCCTGGCGATTGTCGATCAAGCCTGAGCTGTTGAGCGAGAGCATCGCGTCGCCTTGCAGCAGGCCCTCGCGGTTATCCAGCGACGCACTGTTGACCGACGCCGTGCGCGCCAATAGCTTGCCACTGCGGTTATCCAATGCTCCGTCGATCTGTGCGATCAGGCCATCACCCGCGCTGAGCGTGCCGCCTTGGTTAGTCAGGCTGGCGGCGCGTACATCCAGCGTTTTAGCCGAGATCAAGCCTTGCGTGTTATCCAGTGCGTGGGCGATACGCAGGGCCAAACCCTGCTCGCTGAGGAGCTTGGCGTGCTGGTTATTCAGGGTATCGGCGGCCAGGGTAAACGCCTGGGCGCTGGAAATTTCGCCGCCTTGGTTATCGACGCTGGCGAGGTTGCTCAGCAGTAATTGGCCAGGGGCGTTGATCGTGCCGCCCTGGTTATTCAAATGCCCATTATTGAGGTTGAGGCTTACGTCACCCTGGCCGAAGAATCGACCATCGTTGTGCTGATCAAGACCACTGATACCAGCATTCAGCATTTGGCCCGCGCTGATGCGGCCGCCCTCACTGTTATCCACTTGGCCGGCGTTCAAATTAAATGCGACGTCACCGCGCAAGGTGCCACGCTGGTTGTTCAGCGGGCCGCTTGATTGCACGGTGAGGTTACGGGCGACGAGACTGCCCTGTTGGTTATCAAGGCTACCCAGGCTGAGGCGTACATCACCTTTGGCGGCAAACAGACCGGTCTGGTTGAGCAATTGCCCGGCAATCACCGCGACCAACACGCCGTCGCTGGTGAGCGTGCCTGCGCTGTTGTCCAGGCGGGATGCATTGAGGGTAAACGTTGCACCTGCCGCCAATGTACCGCGCTGATTGGACACCACGCCGCTGCTGAGCACCAGGGAGCGATCACCTTGCAGGCGGCCACTGTTGTTGTTTAATTCACCCGTGGTGGACGCCAGGTCGGTGGCCAGCAACTCGCCGCCGCGGTTGTCCAGCAGGCCTGCGGTGTTCGCCGTCAGTTGATTAAATGCGCGGAGCTTGCCGCCCTGGTTGTTCAGGCTGGCGGCGTTGACGTCGAGGTTCGACGCAGAAACCAGGCCCAACGCATTGTTCATTGCACCGGCGATACGCAGGGTCAGGTCTTGGTCACTGAGCACTTTACCGGCGCCGCTGTCGAGGCTGTTGGCGGCCAGGAGGAATGACTGCGCGCTGGAGATTTCCCCTTGGCGGTTATCGACCGTGTTGAGGTTGTTAAGGGTCAATTGACCGCCGGCGTTGATCAGGCCGTTGCGGTTATCCCAGTGACCTTGGTTGAGGCTCAACGTCAGTGAGCCTTGGCTGGTGAGCGAGCCCTTTTGGCTGTTGTCGAGGGCGCCAGTATTAACCTGTGCCGTCTGACGCGATGCAATTCGCCCGCCCTGGTTATTGATCAGCCCCGTCGCATTCAGGCTCAGCGATTGGCCGGCCGAGACCAGGCCGGCGACGTTATCCAGTTCATTCAGTTGCAGCGTGACCTGCGCCTGGCTCGACAGC
>NZ_WKDV01000047.1:0-50046 GCF_021605825.1 Pseudomonas sp. PA-6-3C | reverse complement strand
GCGACTGTGTTGTCACGCCCACGACACGCCCCAGCGGGAGCAAGCTCCCTCGCCACATTAAGATCACTCACCACAGCGGCGATGTCAGACCTGGGATTGCGCGCCTTCAAACCACTTGAGTTTCTCGCGCAACACCACCACCTCACCGACAATCACCAGTGTCGGCGCATGCACTTCATGCTCCGCCACCATGCGCGGCAAATCCGCCAATGTGCCAGTAAAGACACGCTGGTTGGACGTGGTGCCCTGCTGGATCAACGCCGCTGGGGTATCCGCCGCGCGCCCGTGCTTGATCAGTTGCTCGCAGATGATCGGCAAGCCGATCAGGCCCATGTAGAACACCAACGTTTGCGACGGCCCTACCAGGTCATGCCAGGGCAGGTCCGAGGTCCCGTTTTTTAAATGCCCGGTGATAAAGCGCACCGACTGCGCATAGTCACGGTGCGTCAGCGGAATCCCCGCATACGCCGCGCAACCGCTGGCTGCCGTGATCCCCGGCACCACCTGGAACGGGATGCCATGGGCCGCCAGTTCTTCGATCTCTTCGCCGCCACGGCCGAAGATGAACGGATCGCCACCTTTGAGTCGCAGCACACGCTTGCCCTGCTTGGCCAGGTCCACCAGTTGCTGGTTGATCTGGTCCTGCGGCACGGCATGGTCGGCGCGACGCTTGCCGACGTAGATACGCTCGGCGTCACGGCGGCACAGCTCAAGAATCGCCGGCGCTACCAGGCGGTCATACAGCACCACGTCGGCTTGCTGCATCAGGCGCAAGGCGCGGAAGGTCAGCAGGTCCGGATCACCTGGGCCTGCACCGACCAAATAGACTTCGCCCGGCGCGTACGGCGGCGCGCCGTTGACCTTTTCGATCAACAGACGCTCAGCTTCATCGCCCTGCCCGGCCAATTGACGGTCGGCGATCGGGCCTTGGAAAACCTCTTCCCAAAAGGCCCGACGCTGCTGCACATCCGGGTATAGACCTTTGACCTGGGCGCGAAAACGCGCCGCCAAACCGGCCAACTGGCCATAGGTCGACGGAATCCAGGTTTCCAGCTTGGCGCGGATCAAGCGCGCCAGCACTGGCGCATCGCCGCCGCTGGACACCGCAATCACCAACGGTGAACGGTCGACAATTGCCGGGAAGATCACGCTGCACAGGGCTGGCGCGTCCACCACATTGACCGGTACGCACCGGCGCTTGGCATCGCTGGACACTTGCGCGTTCAGCGGCTCGTCGTCCGTGGCCGCGATAATCAGAACGCAGCCGTCAAGGTCTGCCTCCTGATAACCGCGCAGAATCAGGTCCCCGCCACTGCCCAGCACCAGTTCTCGCAACTGGTCTTCGATCTGGGGAGCAACCACCCGCAGCAACGCACCGGCGTCGGCCAGCAGCCGGGATTTGCGCAAGGCAATCTCCCCGCCACCGACGACCAACACACGACTGCCGCGCAGGTTATGAAACAGCGGCAGAAATTCCATTTAGCCGATGACCTCAACGCCGCCCATGTACGGCTTGAGCACTTCCGGCACGCGGATGGAACCGTCGGCCTGCTGGTAGTTTTCCAGCACGGCCACCAGGGTACGGCCTACGGCCAGGCCCGAACCGTTGAGGGTGTGTACCAGTTCCGGCTTGCCGGTTTCCGGGTTGCGGAAACGCGCCTGCATGCGACGGGCCTGGAAATCACCGCAGTTGGAGCACGACGAAATTTCGCGGTACTTGTCCTGGCTCGGCACCCACACTTCGAGGTCGTAGGTTTTTACAGCGCTGAAACCCATGTCGCCGGTGCACAGCGCCAGTACGCGGTAAGGCAGCTCCAGCAGTTGCAGGACGCGCTCGGCGTTGGCGGTCAGGCCTTCCAGGGCTTCCATGGAGGTCGACGGTTCAACAACCTGCACCATTTCAACTTTGTCGAACTGGTGCTGGCGGATCATGCCGCGCGTGTCACGCCCCGAAGCGCCGGCTTCACTACGGAAACACGGGCTGTGGGCCACGAACTTGATCGGCAGCTGCTTGGCGTCGAGAATTTCGCCGGCGACGATGTTGGTCAGCGACACTTCGGCGGTCGGGATCAGGTACAGGTCGGCTTCGCCGTCGCGGCTGATCTTGAACAGATCCTCCTCGAACTTAGGCAATTGGCTGGTGCCCATCAGCGCCGGCGCCTGCACCAGATACGGCGTGTAGGCTTCTTCGTAGCCGTGTTCAGCGGTGTGCAGGTTGATCATGAACTGCGCCAGGGCACGGTGCATGCGCGCGATCGGGCCGCGCAGCAGAGCAAAGCGTGCGCCGGACATTTTGGCGGCCGTTTCGAAATCCAGGCCGCCGGTCAGTTCGCCCAACGCAACGTGATCCTTGATCTCGAAATCAAAGGCTTTTGGCGTGCCCCAACGGCGCACTTCGACGTTGCCGTCTTCGTCTTCACCAATGGGCACGGATTCGTGCGGAATATTCGGGATGCCCAGCAGGATCGAATCCAGCTCGGTCTGAATGCCTTCCAGCTCGACTTTGCCGTCGGACAGCTCGGTGCCCATGCGCTCGACGTCCGCCATCAACGGCGCGATGTCTTCGCCACGCTGCTTGGCCTGACCGATGGATTTGGAACGCGCATTACGCTCAGCCTGCAGTGCTTCGGTGCGGGTCTGGACGGTCTTGCGCTGTTCTTCCAGCGCTTCGATGCGCGCAACATCCAAGGCAAAGCCACGGGATGCCAGGCGGTCCGCTACGTCCTGAAGGTTGCTACGTAACAGTTTGGAATCGAGCATGTCGGTCTCTCGTTTATCAAAGTTTGGTCAAGGACAGGCCAGCCCAGGTGGCGAGCAGCCCGCCGAACACGCTGATGCCCAGGTAACCGAAAGCTACCAAAGCTTGCCCGCTTTCCAGCAGGCGCACCGTATCCAGTGAAAAGGATGAAAAGGTCGTAAGACCGCCTACAAAACCGACAATCAAGCCGGCGCGAACCTCAATCGGCACTTCGGGGCGCAACAGGAACCAGCCGTACAACAGGCCGATAATCAGGCAACCCACCAGGTTGACAGCCAGAGTGGCCGCATAAAAATGCTTCGGCCAATTGGCGCTGACCCAAGTGCCAGTGGCGAAACGCAATAATGTACCAGCGATGCCCGCGGCGGACACGGCAAGAATGGTCTTGAGCACTACTTTCTCCGCTGTTTTGGGCTGAGACGGTCGAGTTGGGCCAGGTGATTGAGCTTTTCACCGATTTTCAGCTCCAGGCCACGCGGCACCGGCTGATACAGCGGCAAGGGCTCAAGCTCATCGGGGAAGTAGTCTTCGCCGGCCGCGTAGGCGTCCGGCTCATCGTGGGCATAGCGGTATTCGTCGCCATAACCCAACTGTTTCATAAGCTTGGTCGGCGCATTGCGCAGGTGCATCGGCACCTCAAGAGAGCCGTATTCGGCAGCGGCGCGCAGGGCGGATTTGAAGCCCATGTACACCGCGTTGCTTTTTGGCGCGCAGGCCAGATAGGTGATGGCCTGGGCCACGGCCAACTCGCCTTCCGGGCTACCCAGGCGCTCCTGCACATCCCAGGCGGCCAGGCACAGGCTCAAGGCGCGCGGGTCGGCGTTGCCGATGTCTTCGCTGGCCATGCGTACCACGCGGCGCGCCAGGTACAGCGGGTCGCAGCCGCCGTCGATCATGCGTGCAAACCAGTACAACGCGCCGTCGGGGTTGGAGCCGCGCACAGACTTGTGCAGTGCCGAGATCTGATCGTAAAAGGCTTCGCCGCCCTTGTCGAAACGGCGGCGCGTGTCGCCGAGCAGGCTTTGCAACAGGTCGACGCCAATCTCGTGGCCGTCTTCGGCCAAATCCGAGGCATTCTCCAGCAGGTTCAGAAAGCGGCGACCATCACCATCGGCGGCGGCCAGCAGAATTTTGAAGCCTTCTTCGCTGACGCTCAGCTGGCGCTTGCCCAAGCCCTTGTCTTCGCTCAGAGCCCGATGCAGCAGCTTTTGCATCGCCGCTTCGTCCAGGCTCTTGAGCACATAGACACGCGCTCGCGAGAGCAAGGCATTGTTGAGTTCAAACGAAGGGTTTTCGGTGGTAGCGCCAATAAAGATTAACGTACCGTCTTCGACATACGGCAAAAACGCGTCTTGCTGCGACTTGTTGAAACGATGCACTTCGTCGACAAACAGGATGGTGCGCTTGCCGTATTGCCCAGCCTGTTGCTTGGCAACTTCTACCGCCTGGCGAATCTCTTTGACCCCGGCCAGTACCGCCGAAACCGTTTCGAAATGTGCATCCGAGACTTTCGCCAGCAGCCGCGCCAGGGTGGTTTTACCCACGCCCGGCGGCCCCCAGAAAATCATCGAGTGCAGCGCACCCTGCTCCAGGGCTTCACGCAAAGGCTTGCCGCGAGCGAGCAGGTGTTCCTGCCCGACGTACTCATCCAGGTTGGTCGAGCGCAAACGCGCCGCCAAAGGCTGAGCAATCGGGTCACTTCGAAACAAATCCATGGGCAGCGTTTGAAACCTCTAGACAGGTTATTCCTGGATCACGTCGGCACCCTTGGGGATGACGAACTTGAACTTGGATGCGTCCACTGGCTGGTTAGCCTTGACGCCGGAGAACAGGATATCGGTCCGCTGGCCCACGCTGTCGATCAGGCGCATGTTGTTGATCACGCCATTGCCGAACGACAGGTTCAGGCTGTCAAACAGCGTGTCCTTGGATTTAGGCTTGAGGGTGAACTCGATCACGTTGCTGGTTTGCTTGGAGGTGATATCGAAGCTGTCGTTGATCTTTGATACATCGCCCGACAGCAGCAGCGCCGGCGTCTGGTTCAAACGAGGGTCGAGCTTCTTGATGGTCGCCTGCTCCAGGTCCGGGTCCCACAGGGTGACCTTCTGGCCATCGGAAACAATCGTCTGCTCGGCCTTGCCTTCGGTGTGCCAGTAGAACAGACCAGGACGCTGTACGGCCATTTCGCCTTCGGTTTGCTGCAACTGGGTGCCGCCGGCATCCAGGGTCAACTGGGAGAAGCGTGCGGTCAGGGTCTTGGACTTGTCCAGCAGGTTAGTCAGGCTGGCCACCGAGGCCGGATCAGCGTGGGCCGAAACAGCAGTCAGGGCCAGTGCCGGCAACAACAGCATGCGGATAAAGCGCATGGGAATCCTCATTGAGTCGTCAAGGCGCGCTGCGTGTTGTCACGCAGCACGGAATCAGTCGCGCATCTGCCCGGGAGCGATGACTTCACGCGAACCGTTGGTGTTCATGGCGGTTACGACGCCAGCGTTTTCCATGGATTCGATCATGCGGGCGGCGCGGTTGTAACCGATTTTGAGCTTGCGCTGCACCGCAGAGATCGAAGCGCGACGGCTTTCGAGTACGAATGCCACGGCTTCGTCGTAGAGCGCGTCGGTTTCGGCATCGTCATCACCGCTGCTACCGCCGTCGAAGCCGCTGCCGGCCTCTTCGACGCCTGCGAGGATGTCGTCGTTGTATTCCGGCGCGCCGCGCAGCTTCCAGGCTTCCACCACGCGGTGAACTTCATCATCGGAGACGAAGGCGCCGTGAACCCGGATTGGCAGGCTGGTGCCCGGAGGCATATAGAGCATGTCACCGTGACCCAGCAGTTGTTCGGCGCCGCCCTGGTCGATGATAGTGCGCGAGTCGATCTTGCTGGAAACCTGGAACGCCATCCGCGTTGGAATGTTGGCCTTGATCAAGCCGGTGATCACATCCACCGACGGCCGCTGGGTGGCGAGGATCAAGTGAATACCGGCCGCACGGGCCTTTTGGGCGATACGCGCGATCAGTTCTTCCACCTTCTTGCCGACGATCATCATCATGTCGGCAAATTCATCGACCACCACCACGATGGTCGGCAGCTTGGTCAGCAGCGGCGCTTCGTCGTGAATGCTTTCGCGCTTGTACAGTGGGTCGGTCAGCGGTGTACCGGCGTCCTGGGCTTCCTTGACCTTGGCATTGAAGCCCGACAGGTTACGCACGCCCATCTTCGCCATCAGCTTGTAGCGACGCTCCATCTCGGCGACGCTCCAGCGCAAGGCGTTGGCGGCGTCCTTCATATCGGTCACCACCGGGCACAGCAGGTGCGGGATGCCTTCGTAGATCGACAATTCGAGCATCTTCGGGTCGATCATGATCAGCTTGGCGTCATCCGGGCCGGACTTGAACAGGATCGACAGAATCATCGCGTTCACGCCCACCGACTTACCGGAACCGGTGGTACCGGCCACCAGCAAGTGCGGCATTTTTGCCAGGTCGGTGATCACCGGCTTGCCGCCGATGTCGTGGCCGAGGGCCAGGGTGACCGGCGATTTGAAGTTGTCGTATTCCGGGGTCGAGAGCACTTCGGAGAAGCGCACGATCTGACGATCTTCGTTGGGAATCTCGATGCCGACGGTGGTCTTGCCGGGTATCACTTCCACCACACGCACACTGGTCACGGCCAGGGAACGGGCCAGGTCTTTGGCCAGGTTGGAGATACGGCTGACCTTGACGCCGGCTGCCGGCTGGATTTCGTAACGGGTAATCACCGGGCCTGGGTGGATCGAATCCACCGAGACTTCGACGCCGAATTCCTTGAGCTTGATTTCCAGCAGGTGGCCGACGGCCGCCAGGGATTCCGGAGAATAATTGAGTTGTTTCTTTTCGGCCGGGTCGAGAATCGAGATCGGCGGCAAGGTGCCCTCTACGGCGCTATCGACGAACAACGGCGCCTGCTTCTCTTTCTGCACACGATGGCTCGGCTCCGGCGCTTTGGGCGGTGCCGGGGCAATCACCGGCGGCACCTGCTTCTCGCGGTCCGACATGTGCTTGCTCAGGGCTTGCTCGCGCTCGATAAGGCGTTCCTTGACCTTGGCTTGCTCGCGGCGGTCCGGCGTACTCGGGGCCACCACTTCGTTAACGCGGGTGTCCACCTCACGCAGTTGCGCGACCATGCGTTTGCGATCGACCCGGGCCGACCACCAGCGGTTGGCGGCGCCCTGGAACAATTCGAGCAGGTCCAGGGTGATCTTGCCGGTCACGTCCATCACCTTGAACCACGACAGGTCGGTGAACACAGTGAGGCCGAACAGGAACAGCGCGATAAACATCAAGGTGCTGCCCTGGATATTCAGGGTCTTGCGCGCCAGGTCGCCGAGGCTTTCGCCCAACGCCCCGCCCGCGCCCGCCGGCAAGCCGGTAGGTGCATGAAAATGAATGTGCGCCAGCGCCGCGCCGGACAACACCAGGAACACCAGGCCGATCAGGCGCCAGGAGAACAGCCAGCCGCTCCACTGCCACGGTTCGTGACGCTGGCGGAAGATCTGCCAGGTCTTGATCGCCAGCAATAACGGGAAGATATACGCGAAGTAGCCCAGCACCATAAACAGGATATCGGCGCTGTAGGAACCGGCGGGGCCGCCGAAGTTCTGCACGTCTTCGATCTTGCTGTTGTGGCTCCAGCCCGGATCGTCCTTGCCATAGGTAAGCAAGGCCATCATCAGGAACAGGCACAGGGCGCCGATAGCGATCAGCGCGCCTTCCTTGAGTCGATAATGCAGGTGCTGGCGCCAGGCCGGCACGACTGCTGCTTTAGGTGTTGCGGCGGATTTCTTCAAAACGGGTCTATTCCTGCGCCTTTAGCGCGTCCATCTGTTGAATGACTGCACACTGCTCAATCCGAGCAGCTGAAAAATGAACGAATGTCGCTGAAACTACTTTTAACATTGGGTGATGAACAGGTGAAAGGGCGAAAACGCCACAATGCCCGCATTGTACGGGTTTGCGTCGACGATGCCACGTACTTGCCCTCACCCGGTGGCCTGCACAGATGATGTGTCATAGCCTGTTCAATTTGAGCACGCATTGTCTTTGCTGACAAAGGCTTATGCGCTGTTTTTATCAAAGCAGGCAAGCTTGGCAATTGGCCTGCATGGCCCAGACCCGATTACGACCGCGCCCAAAGGGTAGAGTTGCAGAAACACCTATTAACGCTATTGCGCGCGGATGCCCGATTCGGGCTGGCCCCACAGCGCCATGTCGACAATAATCATCCCACATGCGGCAGGCGTCATACCTGCCACTCCCCTCCCCTACCGTAAGCCTGGATACCATGCTGACCTGGTTGCAACGCGATTCCCTGACTTTCCCGCCGCTGGCCAAAGCCATGCGCGAACCCAATGGCTTGCTGGCCGCCGGTGGCGACCTGTCGGCCGAGCGACTGATCCAGGCCTACCGCCATGGCTGTTTCCCGTGGTTCTCCGACGGCCAGCCGATCCTCTGGTGGTCTCCAGACCCGCGCACGGTGATATTCCCCGACGAGCTGCACGTGTCACGCAGCCTCGGCAAACTGTTGCGTCAGCAGCGCTACAGCGTGACCTTTGATCAGGACTTCGCCGCCGTCATCCAGGCCTGCGCCGCGCCCCGCGCTTATGCAGACGGCACCTGGATCACCGAAGGTATCCAAAGCGCCTACCTGGAGCTGCACCGGCGCGGCTACGCGCATTCCGTCGAAGTATGGGATGAAGGCAAGCTGGTCGGCGGCCTGTATGGCCTGGCAATGGGCCAGTTATTTTTTGGCGAATCGATGTTCAGCCGCGCCGACAATGCCTCCAAGTTCGGCTTTGCCACGCTGACCCGCCAGTTGCAGGCCTGGGGTTTTGTACTGATCGACTGCCAGATGCCCAATGATCACCTGCACAGCCTCGGCGCCCGCGCCATACCGCGCAGTGAATTTGCCGGCTTCCTGCGTAACCATTTAGACCAGCCCAGCTCTGGCCCGTGGGTTTCCTAGGCGACTTCCTCGTACCTGGCTTACACTTATTTCAAAGCTTATCCCGAGGGTTGATCATGACCGAGCTGGCACGCTTGAAGTTCTATGCCACTCAAGCTCACTCTTGCAGCTATCTGCCTGACGAGCAGGCCACCACACTGTTCCTCGACCCCAGCCAGCCGATGGACGTGCATGTGTATGCCGACCTCTCAGAGATGGGTTTTCGGCGCAGCGGCGATCATCTGTACCGGCCCCATTGCCAGAACTGCAATGCGTGCGTGCCTGCACGCATCCCGGTTGCGCAGTTTTTGCCGGACCGCAACCAGAAACGCATCCTCAAACGTAACGCCGACCTGACGGTCACGGCCACCAAGCCGCAGTACAGCGAAGAATATTTCGATCTTTACCAACGCTACATCGAACAACGCCATGCGGACGGCGATATGTTCCCGCCCAGCCGCGATCAGTTTTCGACCTTCCTGGTGCGCGACCTGCCCTTCTCGCGCTTCTATGAGTTCCGCCTGGACGGCCGCCTGTTGGCGGTGGCCGTGACCGACCTGCTGCCCAACGGCCTGTCGGCGGTCTACACCTTCTACGAGCCGGCCGAAGAACGCCGCAGCCTTGGGCGCTTTGCGATTTTGTGGCAAATCGGTGAAGCCGCGCGCCTGGAACTGGAGGCGGTGTACCTCGGATACTGGATCAAGAACTGCAAAAAGATGAACTACAAGACCCAATATCGGCCTATTGAGCTACTGATTAATCAAAGATGGGTAACGCTTAACTAGAACCCCTTGGCTTAAACACCCTTTTTCGGGCACAATGCACGCCGCTTTTGCCTGGCGCAGTTGCACCGGGCCATTCACTGGATACCGAGGGCTTTACTGCATGTCGAAAGAAGACAGCTTCGAAATGGAAGGCACTGTCGTCGACACCCTGCCCAACACCATGTTTCGTGTGGAGTTGGAAAATGGGCACGTCGTAACCGCGCATATCTCCGGCAAGATGCGCAAGAACTACATTCGTATTCTTACCGGTGACAAAGTGCGCGTCGAGCTGACGCCCTATGACTTGAGCAAAGGGCGCATCACTTACCGCGCTCGTTAAGCAAGTCAATACAAAACGCCCGGTTATACCGGGCGTTTTTGTGTGTGCGCAATTTTGTTCAACACCACAAATCCCTGTGGGAGCTGGCTTGCCTGCGATGGCGGTCTATCAGGAAAATATTCTTCAGCTGACCCACCGCTATCGCAGGCAAGCCAGCCCCCACAGTAGATCTCCAGCGTATTCAAGACAGCAAAAAGGCGCCCTTGGGCGCCTTTTTACTGTGTTGCGATCAGCTATCAGGCCATTTCGGCGGTGGTTTCGAACTCGAAGGTCAGCTCGCCATCCTTCAGGTCGATGTGCACCACGCCACCATGGTCGGAAAGCTCGCCAAACAGGATCTCTTCGGCCAGTGGCCGCTTGATCTTGTCCTGGATCAGACGCGCCATTGGACGAGCGCCCATTGCCGAGTCGTAGCCACCCTGGGCCAGCCAGTTGCGCGCCGCGTCCGTTACGTCAAGCTGCACGCGCTTGTCTTCCAACTGCGCTTGAAGCTCGGTAAGGAACTTGTCCACCACGCTTTTGATGACCTCATGGCTGAGGCGACCAAACTGGATAATGGTGTCCAGACGGTTGCGGAACTCCGGCGTGAAGCTCTTCTTGATCACTTCCATCGCATCGGACGAGTGATCCTGATGCGTAAAGCCAATAGAGGCTCGCGCAGCAGTCTCGGCACCGGCGTTGGTGGTCATGATCACGATGACGTTGCGGAAGTCCGCCTTGCGCCCGTTGTTGTCGGTCAGGGTACCGTGGTCCATGACCTGCAGCAGCAGGTTGAAGACTTCCGGGTGAGCCTTCTCGATTTCATCGAGTAACAACACGCAGTGTGGCTGCTTGGTGATGGCTTCGGTCAGCAGGCCGCCCTGGTCGAACCCGACATAGCCCGGAGGCGCGCCGATCAGGCGCGACACGGTGTGGCGCTCCATGTATTCGGACATGTCGAAACGCACCAGCTCAATACCCATGGCCTTGGCCAATTGCCGCGCTGCTTCGGTCTTGCCGACGCCGGTCGGGCCTGCGAACAGGAACGATCCGACCGGTTTGTCCGGCGACTTGAGGCCTGCACGCGAGAGCTTGATTGCGGTGGACAGCGCGTCGATAGCGGCATCCTGGCCGAACACCGTGAGCTTGAGGTCGCGCTCCAGGTTACGCAGCAGTTCCTTGTCGGAACTGTTGACGTGCTTGGGTGGAATACGTGCGATCTTGGCCACGATGTCCTCGACTTGAGGCACGTCGATGCGCTTCACACGCTTCTCGACCGGCTGCAGGCGCTGGTAGGCACCCGCCTCGTCGATCACATCGATGGCCTTGTCCGGCATATGCCGGTCATTGATGTAGCGCGACGCCAGCTCAGCAGCAGCGCGCAGGGCTTCATCGGTGTACTCGATGCCGTGATGCGCCTCGAAGCGTCCCTTGAGGCCGCGCAGGATGCCGATGGTGTCTTCAACCGAAGGCTCGGAGACGTCGACTTTCTGGAAACGACGCGCCAGGGCACGGTCTTTTTCGAAGATGCCGCGAAACTCCTGGAACGTGGTCGAACCAATGCAACGGATATCACCCGACGACAACAACGGCTTGAGCAGGTTGGAGGCGTCCATCACCCCACCGGACGCCGCGCCGGCGCCAATGATGGTGTGGATTTCATCGATAAACAGAATCGCCTGCGGGCGTTTTTTCAGCTCGCCGAGCAGCGCCTTGAAGCGCTTCTCGAAATCGCCACGGTACTTGGTCCCGGCGAGCAATGCGCCAAGATCAAGGGAGTAGACGACGCTGTTGGCCAGCAGATCAGGCACCTGGTTATCAACGATGCGCTTGGCCAGGCCTTCGGCAATTGCGGTTTTACCCACGCCGGCCTCACCCACCAGCAACGGATTGTTCTTGCGACGACGCGCGAGGATCTGCGCTACACGCTCAACCTCAAGCTCACGCCCCACCAGCGGATCAATCCGCCCCTGGCGCGCCAGTTCGTTAAGGTTGCTGGCATAGGCATCCAGTGGATTGCCCGAAGAAGAAGACTCACCGCCCTCGTCGTCCTGCATATCCTGCTCACCCTCGGAATGATCGCCGTGCCCTGGCACTTTGGAGATACCGTGGGCGATGTAGTTGACGACATCAATACGGGCAACGCTCTGCTGCTTGAGCAGGAACACTGCCTGGCTTTCCTGTTCGCTGAAAATCGCCACAAGCACATTGGCGCCCGTGACCTCACGCTTACCGGAGCTCTGTACGTGGAAGACAGCACGCTGCAATACCCGCTGGAAGCCCAGGGTTGGCTGGGTCTCACGGTCCTCGTCATGCACGGGGATCAGTGGCGTGGTGGAGTCGATGAACTCCTGCAGGTCATGCTTGAGTTTGTCGAGGTTGGCGCCGCACGCACGCAGAACGGTGGCGGCAGCTTCGTTATCCAAAAGTGCCAGCAGCAGGTGCTCGACGGTCATGAACTCATGACGCTTCGAACGAGCCTCCTTGAAGGCAAGATTGAGGGTGACTTCGAGCTCGCGGTTTAACATAGCTTCACCTCATACCCAAGTGGTCGGCGTTAACCGTCCTTCTCGATTTCACAGAGTAGCGGATGCTGGCTTTCCCTGGCGTACTGGTTGACCTGCATGGCCTTTGTCTCGGCGATGTCACGGGTAAACACTCCACATACTGCCCGTCCTTCTGTGTGAACGGCCAGCATTACCTTGGTCGCCAGCTCGCGGTTCAGGTTAAAAAACACCTCGAGCACTTCGACGACGAAATCCATCGGTGTGTAGTCATCATTAAACAAAACCACCTTGTACATCGGCGGCGCCTGAAGAGCAGGCTTCGCCTCCTGGACAGCAATGCCTGCAGAACCGTCGTCATCGTGTTCCTGATCCGGGCGATCCTGATTGAATGTTAGTCGAATCTGGCTGTTTGCATGCATGGAAAGAAAGGTTCGTCAGTGGTTCAAATACAGTGGTGGGGGCGACCTGTCAGATTTTCAACTACTGACCGGTTGGTCGCCTTGACTATCGGCGAAACGGTGTTACAACCAATAGAACCCACAGTGGGTAAAAAAGGTCCGCGCAGTCAACCTTATTTATTCGGGTTAGGACGGATAAACTGGATGATACTCCAGTGATGGAGTCTGGTGCAGAGGGATATGGTTATGTCTGGCGTCAAGGTCAGTGGCAAGGTCAAATGGTTTAACAACGCCAAGGGATATGGGTTCATCAACGCAGATGGAAAATCCGGAGAAGACCTCTTCGCGCATTATTCAGCGATTACCATGGATGGGTACAAGACCCTAAAAGCGGGCCAGCCTGTGGAGTTTTTAATCATTCAAGGGCCGAAAGGGCTGCACGCCGTCGAAATTTGTGCAGCCTGCGCAGTTACATCGGGAACAATCCACGACGAAACGCACGAAACAAAGCCCAGGACAAGTCAGGCCACCCCATCAAAAAAGAAACAAACGGCCTGATAACGCCTTAAGCAATACGACACAAAAAAGCCGGCCATTCTGAGTCATCAGAATGGCCGGCTTTTTTACAGCAGCGCTTTACATATGCGCAATCAACGCATCACCAAACCCTGACGACGACACCAGCTTCGCGCCATCCATCAAACGCTCAAAGTCATAGGTCACGGTCTTCGCCGAAATCGCGCCATTGGTGCCTTTGATGATCAAATCCGCCGCCTCAGTCCAGCCCATGTGCCGCAGCATCATTTCCGCCGACAAGATCAGCGAACCCGGGTTGACCTGATCCTTGCCGGCATATTTAGGCGCAGTACCGTGGGTGGCCTCGAACATTGCCACGGTGTCGGAGAGATTGGCCCCCGGCGCAATACCAATACCACCCACTTCCGCCGCCAGCGCGTCAGACAGGTAGTCACCGTTGAGGTTAAGCGTGGCGATCACATCATATTCCGCCGGGCGCAGTAGAATCTGCTGGAGCATGGCATCGGCAATCGCGTCCTTGACCACCACATTCTTGCCGGTCTTCGGGTTTTTGAACTGCATCCACGGGCCGCCGTCGAGCAGGGTCGCGCCAAATTCTTTTTCGGCAATACCGTAGGCCCACTCTTTGAAGGCACCCTCGGTGAACTTCATGATGTTGCCTTTGTGCACAATGGTCAGCGAATCACGATCATTATCCACTACATATTGCAGGGCTTTGCGCGCCAGGCGCTCGGTGCCTTCCTTGGAAACCGGCTTGATGCCAATGCCGCAGTCCTGGTCGAAACGGATCTTGGTAACGCCCATTTCTTCCTTGAGGAACTTGATCACCTTGATGGCTTCCGGCGAACCAGCCTTCCACTCGATACCGGCGTAAATGTCTTCGGAGTTTTCACGGAAGATGGTCATATCGACGTCGCCAGGCTTCTTGACCGGGCTGGGCACGCCTTCAAACCAGCGCACCGGGCGCAGGCACACATATAAATCGAGCTGCTGACGCAGGGCCACGTTCAGCGAACGGATGCCGCCGCCAACCGGCGTGGTCAGCGGGCCTTTGATGGAAACCACGTAATCCTTGACCGCATCCAGGGTTTCCTGGGGCAGCCAGGTGTCCTGGTCGTAGACTTGAGTCGCCTTCTCGCCGGCATACACCTCCATCCAGGAGATTTTGCGTTTTCCGCCGTAGGCCTTTTCAACAGCTGCGTCGACCACCTTGATCATCACCGGGCTGATGTCGACGCCAATACCGTCGCCTTCTATATAAGGGATGATCGGTTGGTCAGGAACATTGAGAGAATGGTCTGCATTGACGGTGATTTTGTCGCCGACTGCCGGAACCTGAATCTTCTTGTATCCCATGCTGAACTCCATCTATGGATTGAACATCTGGCTGCGTTCGAGCCTACTCCAGATAAATGGCGACTGAAACCTCACGCCATGCTCATTTGCATCGAAAACAGCATAATTTGTCGCCTACAAGCCTGAAAGCAAAGACAAAATCGCCAATCTTGAGCACATCGTGCGACTTTGGTCGCAGTCTGGGCCCTGCGACCTTTAGACCAATGGACGACACACCTTTTGTATGAAGGCTCGGCGTAAGCATAGCGACCTATGTATAATGCCGCCGCTGACCAAAGAGTCACGACGGCGGACCGCTCTAGAACAAAGCCTTCCGCTACAAAGCAGGACTAATACAATAGTCCACCCGCTTGACGCTCGACTGATGCAACCCAACATCACCGCGAAGAAACCTCGACATTTCGCTCATGGATGACTTTGAACGAACGCGCTCCACCCGGCGCATCTCGAGTTTCTGCGCACGCTTTCAGCAAAGAAGAGAGTTAATCCGAATATGCCCACCCGCTCGAAGATCATCTACACCTTCACCGACGAAGCCCCAGCCCTCGCCACCTATTCACTGCTGCCTATCGTAGAGGCCTTCACCGCTTCCGCTGATATTGCCGTGGAAACCCGCGACATTTCCCTGGCCGCGCGCATCCTCGCAAGCTTCCCCGAGCAACTGGGCACCAAGGCTATCCCGGACCACCTCGCCGAACTGGGCGACCTGGCCGTTACGCCTGAAGCCAACATCATCAAGCTGCCTAACATCAGTGCTTCGACCCCGCAGCTGCAAGCGGCGATCAAGGAACTGCAGGCCCAGGGCTACGCCCTGCCGGACTACCCGGAAACCGTAACCACCGACGCGGAAAAAGAAACCCGCGCACGTTACGACAAGGTCAAGGGCAGCGCCGTGAACCCGGTACTGCGCGAAGGCAACTCCGACCGCCGCGCACCGCTGTCGGTCAAGAACTACGCGCGCAAGCACCCGCATAAAATGGGCGCCTGGGCTGCGGACTCCAAGTCCCACGTGGCCCACATGAGCAACGGCGACTTCTACGGCAGCGAGAAAGCCGTACAGATCGAAGCGGCTGACGCCGTCAAGATCGAACTGATCGCCAAGGACGGTACCGCTACCGTCCTGAAAGAAAAAACCAGCTTGCAGGCTGGCGAGATCATCGACACCGCCGTGCTGAGCAAGAATGCCCTGCGCAGCTTCATCGCCGCTGAAATCGAAGACGCCAAGAAACAAGGCGTACTGCTGTCGGTCCACTTGAAAGCCACCATGATGAAGGTCTCCGACCCGATCATGTTCGGCCAGATCGTTGCCGAGTTTTATAAAGACGCACTGGCCAAGCACGCTGTCGTGCTGGAGCAGATCGGCTTTAACCTGAACAACGGCATCGGCGACCTGTACGCCCGCATCAAGGCCCTGCCGGCCGATCAGCAAGCGCAGATCGAAGCCGACATCCAGGCGGTGTACGCCGCTCGTCCGTCCCTGGCCATGGTCAACTCGGACAAAGGCATTACCAACCTGCACGTGCCGAGCGACGTTATCGTCGACGCCTCGATGCCTGCCATGATCCGTGACTCAGGCAAAATGTGGGGCACCGACGGCCAACTGCACGACACCAAGGCCGTGATCCCGGATCGCTGCTACGCCACCATCTACCAGGCAGTGATCGAAGACTGCAAGGCCAATGGCGCCTTCGACCCAACCACCATGGGCAGCGTGCCGAACGTTGGCCTGATGGCGAAAAAAGCCGAAGAGTACGGTTCCCACGACAAGACCTTCCAGATCAAGACTGACGGCGTGGTCCGCGTCACCGACAGCAAGGGCAACCTGCTGATGGAACAGGCTGTCGAAGCCGGCGACATCTTCCGCATGTGCCAGACCAAAGACGCGCCGATCCAGGACTGGGTCAAACTGGCCGTCAACCGTGCTCGCGCCAGCAACACCCCGGCCATTTTCTGGCTGGACCCTAAGCGTGCCCACGATGGCGTGGTGGTCGAGAAAGTTCAGGCTTACCTGAAAGACCACAACACCGAAGGCCTGGACATCCGCATCATGTCGCCGGTCGACGCGATGAAGTTCACCCTGGAGCGCACCCGCAAGGGCCTGGACACCATCTCGGTGACCGGTAACGTTCTGCGTGACTACCTGACCGACCTGTTCCCGATCATGGAACTGGGCACCAGTGCCAAGATGCTGTCGATCGTGCCGCTGATGAACGGCGGCGGCCTGTTCGAAACCGGCGCCGGCGGTTCGGCTCCAAAGCACGTGCAGCAACTGGTTGAAGAGAACTTCCTGCGCTGGGATTCCCTGGGCGAGTTCCTGGCCCTGGCCGCGTCCCTTGAGCATTTGGGTGTCACCTACAACAACCCGAAAGCCCTGGTGCTGTCCAAGACCCTGGACCAGGCCACTGGCCAGTTCCTGGACAACAACAAGTCGCCATCGCGCAAAGTCGGCAACATCGACAACCGCGGCAGCCACTTCTACCTGGCGCTGTACTGGGCTCAAGCCCTGGCCGCACAGACTGAAGATGCTGCACTGCAAGCGCAGTTTGGCGAACTGGCCAAAACCCTGGCCGAAAACGAGGCAACCATCGTTGCCGAGCTGAACGCCGTACAGGGCAAGCCAGTGGACATCGGCGGCTACTACGCGCCGAACCCGGAGCTGACCAGCAAAGCCATGCGCCCAAGCAACACCCTCAACGCGGCCATTGCCAAGTTGAAGTAAGGTTGTAAGGATGCAAAGAAGCCCCGGCCCCGTGCCGGGGTTTCTGTTTGTGCCCCCGATTTCATTGAACAACCCCGATCAAATGTGGGAGCTGGCTTGCCTGCGATAGCGGTGGTTCAGCTGCATCTGGGCCAACTGACAGACTGCTATCGCAGGCAAGCCAGCTCCCACACTGAACGAGTTTCTTCAGTCACTACACATTGAGGCACCTATGACCTGGCAACCCCACATCACCGTCGCCACCCTCGTCGAAGACAACGGCCGCTTCCTGATGGTCGAGGAACTCAAGGGCGGCCGCGCCGTGCTCAACCAGCCGGCCGGCCATCTGGACCCGCATGAAACCCTCACCGAAGCTGCCGTGCGTGAAACCCTCGAAGAAACCGGCTGGGACGTCGAGGCCACCGGCATTGTCGGCATCTACCTGTACACCGCTCCCAGCAATGGCGTGACTTATCAGCGCGTGTGTTTTACCGCCAAGGCCTTGAAACATCACCCCGACTACCAGCTCGATGAAGGCATCGTCCGCGCCCGCTGGCTGACCCGTGAGGAGCTGATGGCCCTGCGCGACGACTGGCGCAGTGAGCTGATCATCCGCTGTATCGATGATTATCTGGCCGGCCAGCGCCATAGCCTCGAATTGATCCGCCCTTCTCTTTAGCCTTGCGGGCGTGAGCCTGTTAGAATCGCGTCCTTTTTCAAGACACCCGTTGAAACCCTATGCGTGATCCAGCCCCTTCTGACACACAAAAGAAGCGCGTCATCGTCGGCATGTCCGGCGGCGTGGATTCTTCCGTTTCCGCCGTTCTGCTCATGGAGCAGGGTTATGAGGTGGAAGGCCTGTTCATGAAGAACTGGGAAGAAGACGATGGAACGGAATATTGCACCGCCATGGACGACCTGGCCGACGCCCAGGCCGTGTGCGACAAGATCGGCATCAAGCTGCACACCGCCAATTTCGCCGCCGAGTACTGGGACAACGTGTTCGAGCACTTCCTGGCCGAATACAAGGCCGGCCGTACGCCGAACCCGGACATCCTGTGTAACCGCGAAATCAAGTTCAAGGCGTTCCTCGACTACGCCATGATCCTTGGCGCCGACCTGATTGCCACTGGCCATTACGTGCGCCGTCGCGATATCGATGGCCGTACCGAACTGCTCAAAGGCCTGGACCCGAACAAGGACCAGAGCTACTTCCTGCACGCCGTGGGCGGTGAACAGATCGCCAAGACCCTGTTCCCGGTCGGCGAGCTGGAAAAACCCGAAGTGCGCAAGATCGCCGAAAAACACGGCCTGGCTACCGCCAAGAAGAAGGATTCCACCGGGATCTGCTTTATCGGCGAGCGCCGCTTCAGCGACTTCCTCAAGCAATACCTGCCGGCACAACCAGGCGAGATCAAAACCACCGACGGTGAAGTGATCGGCCGTCACCATGGCTTGATGTACCACACCATTGGCCAGCGTCAGGGGCTGGGCATCGGCGGCCTTAAAGACGCCGGTGAAGAACCCTGGTACGTGCTGGTCAAGGACCTGGAAAACAACGTGCTGGTCGTCGGCCAGGGCAACGAGCACCCGCTGCTGTTCTCGGGCGCGCTGCTGGCCTCGGAAATCTATTGGGTCAACCCGATCGACCTGAGCACGCCACGCCGCCTGACCGCCAAAGTGCGCTACCGCCAAAGCGACCAGCCCTGCACCCTGGAAAAAACCGCCAACGGCTACCGCGCCACGTTCGATGACCCGCAACGCGCGGTCACGCCCGGCCAATCGGTGGTGTTCTATGACGACGAAATCTGCCTGGGTGGCGGCGTGATTGAAGTCGCCGAAGCCTGGAGCAACCCGGCATGAGCCCGACCCAGGAGCAATTGACGGCGCTCGGCGGAGTTTTCCTCGCCGCGGTGCTGGTCGACAAGATTGCCAAGACCGGCCAGGTGACCGAGGCAGGCCTGACCTGCATGCTCGGCAGCCTGCTGATTCGCGACCCCAAGGACACACTGGAAGTCTACGGCGGTGATGATCTGGCGCTACGCGAAGGCTACCGCGCGCTGATCGGCGCCCTGGAGCGCGACCCAAGCACCTTGCAACGTGAGCCGTTGCGCTATGCGCTGTCGATGCTCGGCCTTGAACGGCAACTGGCCAAACGTGACGACCTGCTCGAAACCATCGGCAAACGCCTGCCGCAGATTCAGTCCCAAGTGGAGCACTTCGGCCCGGCCCACGAAAACGTGATTGCCGCCTGTGGCGCGCTGTACCAGGACACGTTGAGCACTTTGCGCCAACGCATCCAGGTGCACGGCGACATGCGCAACCTGCAACAACCGAACAACGCCTCGAAAATCCGCGCCCTGCTCCTGGCCGGCATTCGTTCGGCGCGGTTGTGGCGCCAGTTGGGCGGTCATCGCTGGCAGTTGGTGATCAGCCGACGCAAATTGCTCAAAGAGCTTTACCCGTTGATGCGCAACGAATAAGTCGCAGCGACCCGTTTTTTTATAGCCTCACGCGTAATACGCCGGTCAGTTGGCGACGGACCGGCGGATTTTTTCATGTATGATACGCGCCCCATTTCGTTGCCCGACTGTCCGAGAACACCCCATGCAGCTCTCTTCGCTCACTGCGGTTTCCCCTGTTGACGGCCGCTACGCCGGCAAAACCCAGGCCCTGCGCCCTATTTTCAGCGAATACGGTCTGATCCGTGCTCGTGTTCTGGTTGAAGTGCGCTGGCTCCAGCGCCTGGCCGCTCACCCTGCCATCAGCGAAGTGCCGGCGTTTTCCGCCGAAGCCAACGCTGTATTGAACACCCTGGCGGAAAACTTCTCCCTGGAGCACGCCGAGCGTGTGAAAGAGATCGAGCGCACCACCAACCACGACGTTAAAGCCATCGAATACCTGCTCAAAGAGCAAGCGGCCAAGCTGCCGGAACTGGCCAAGGTCAGCGAGTTCATCCACTTTGCCTGCACCAGCGAGGACATCAACAACCTGTCCCACGCCCTGATGCTGCGCGAAGGCCGTGATGACGTGATGCTGCCGCTGATGCGCCAGACCGCTGACGCCATCCGCGAACTGGCCATCCGTTTCGCCGACGTGCCGATGCTGTCGCGCACCCACGGCCAACCAGCTTCGCCGACCACTTTGGGCAAAGAACTGGCCAACGTGGTGTATCGCCTGGAGCGCCAGATCGCTCAAGTCGCCGCCGTGCCGCTGCTGGGCAAGATCAACGGCGCCGTGGGCAACTACAACGCCCACCTGTCGGCCTACCCGGAAATCGACTGGGAAGAAAATGCCCGCGCCTTCATCGAAGACGAGCTGGGCCTGGGCTTCAACCCCTACACCACGCAGATCGAACCGCACGACTACATCGCCGAACTGTTCGACGCCATTGCGCGCTTCAACACCATCCTGATCGACTTCGATCGCGATATCTGGGGCTACATCTCCCTGGGCTACTTCAAGCAGCGCACCATCGCCGGCGAGATCGGTTCGTCGACCATGCCGCACAAGGTCAACCCGATCGACTTCGAAAACTCCGAAGGCAACCTCGGCATCGCCAACGCCCTGTTCCAGCACTTGGCCAGCAAGTTGCCGATCTCGCGCTGGCAGCGCGACCTGACCGACTCCACCGTACTGCGTAACCTCGGCGTGGGCTTTGCCCACAGCGTGATCGCCTACGAAGCCAGCCTCAAAGGCATCAGCAAGCTTGAGCTCAACGCGCAGAAGATCGCCGCTGACCTGGATGCGTGCTGGGAAGTGCTGGCCGAGCCGATCCAGACCGTAATGCGCCGCTACAACATCGAAAACCCGTACGAGAAGCTGAAAGAGTTGACGCGCGGCAAGGGCATCAGCCCTGAGGCGCTGCAAACTTTCATCGACGGCCTGGACATGCCAGCCGCCGCCAAGGCCGAGCTGAAATTGCTCACCCCGGCCAACTACATCGGCAATGCGGTGGCCCAAGCCAAGCGCATCTGATTTAGCGCAAGCCCTCTTGAGACGCCCGGCCGCGCCGGGCGTTTTTATTCCTGTCTTAAAAGCGCTTTTTTTCAATAGGTTACACATGAATCCTGATATTCCTCTTCAACTTCTGGGCGGCATCACGGCACGCGAATTCCTGCGCGACTACTGGCAGAAAAAACCGCTGCTGATCCGTCAGGCCATCCCTGATTTCGAAAGCCCGATCGACGCCGACGAACTGGCCGGCCTGGCCCTGGAAGAAGAAGTTGAATCGCGCCTGGTAATCGAACACGGCGAGCGCCCATGGGAACTGCGCCGCGGGCCGTTCGCCGAAGATGCGTTCAGCACATTGCCAGAGCGTGAGTGGACCCTGCTGGTGCAGGCAGTCGACCAGTTCGTACCCGAAGTTGCCGAATTGCTCGGGCACTTCCGCTTTTTGCCCAGCTGGCGCATCGACGATGTGATGATCAGCTTCGCCGCACCCGGCGGCAGTGTTGGCCCGCACTTCGACAACTACGACGTGTTCCTGCTGCAGGCCCAAGGCAAGCGCAACTGGAAAATCGGCCAGATGTGCAATTCCGAAAGCCCGCTGCTGCAGCACGCCGACCTGCGCATCCTCGCAGAATTCGAACAGAGCGAAGAATGGGTGCTGGAACCGGGCGACATGCTTTACCTGCCGCCGCGTCTGGCGCACTTCGGCATCGCCGAAGATGACTGCATGACCTATTCGGTGGGCTTCCGCGCACCGAGCGCCGCCGAAGTGCTGACCCACTTCACCGACTTCCTCAGCCAGTACCTGACCGATGAAGAGCGCTACACGGACGCCGACGCCCAACCAGTCAGCGACCCGCACCAGATTCAGGCGGATGCACTCGACCGCCTCAAAGGTCTGTTGGCCGAGCACATGAGCGACGAGCGCATGCTGCTGACCTGGTTCGGCCAGTTCATGACCGAGCCGCGGTACCCGGAACTGGTCGCCGGTGAAGAATTGGGCGAAGAAGACTTTATCAGCAGCCTGGAAAACGGCGCGATTCTGGTGCGCAACCCGAGCGCGCGCATGGCGTGGTCGGAAGTGGACGATGACGTACTGCTGTTTGCCAGCGGCCAGAGCCGTTATCTGCCAGGCAAACTGCGCGAACTGTTGAAACTGGTCTGCTCGGCCGACGCCCTGCACAGCGAAAACCTCGGCACCTGGCTGGCCGACGAAGACGGTCGTGACCTGCTGTGCGAACTGGTCAAGCAAGGAAGCCTGGGATTTGCCGATGAATAAGATTCACGTAAGTGTCGCGGACTGGCAAAAGGATATCGCTGAGATTCGGCGCATTCGTGAGGCGGTGTTTATCGCTGAACAATCGGTTCCACCAGAGCTGGAATGGGATGCGGATGACGCCGACGCAATGCACTTTCTTGCATTCGAAGGCGATTTTCCGATTGGCACCGCTCGCCTGCTGCCCAGCGGCGAGATTGGTCGCGTGTCGGTACTCAAGGACTGGCGCGGACTGAAGGTCGGCGACAAGCTGATGGAAACGGTGATCGGCGAGGCCGAAAAACGTGGCCAGACCAGGCAGTTCCTGAGTGCGCAGGTGTATGCGGCGCCGTTTTATGAGCGGCTGGGTTTCAAGATCGTCAGTGACGAATTCCTGGAAGTCGGGATTCCGCACGTTGATATGGTGCGCGAGGGCTGATTCGAGATCGAGTCGCCCTTATCGCAGGCAAGCCAGCTCCCACAGGGGAATGCATTCCAAATGTGGGAGCTGGCTTGCCTGCGATAGCGCCATCAGCAACACCCAAAATGCCCTGCCTGCCAGGGCATTTTGCCGTCTACGATTCAACTTGCGACCCGCCAGGCCGACAAACTGGCACTATCAAGCCTAATTGACTCGCAGAGATAACGGACATGTCCCTACGCACCCTGCTCACCGCCCTGCTCCTCACTGCCAGCGCCTGCGCCATGGCCGACACCGAAGTCGTCAACCTGAGCAACCGCACCAGCGCCGACCTGCTGCCCGTCGCGCAGAACTTTATCGGCAAGGACGGCACCGTCAGCGCCTATGGCAACCAGCTTATTGTTAAAGCGGACCCCGGCAAGATCCAGGACCTGCGCGCCCTGCTCACGCAACTGGACACACCCGCCAAGCGCCTGTTGATCACCGTCGACAGCAACGAAAACAACCAGCAGAACAGCGGTGACAGCCAAACCCGCATCATCAGCTACGGCACTGCCAGCCGCGACGGCGGCATCCAGCAGATCCAGGCCAGTGAAGGCGTGCCCGCACTGATTCAGGTCGGCCAGAGCGTGCCACTGACCACCACGCAGCCTGACGCCTACGGCCGCCCGCAGAACCAGACCCAGTACCGCAACGTCACCCAGGGCTTTTACGTGACTGCCAGTGTCACTGGCGAGACCGTACACCTGGCTATCAGTACCAACCGTGACCGCATGAGCCAGGAACGTCCCGATGTAGTGAATATTCAAAGTACCGACACAACGGTCAGTGGCCGCCTGGGCGAATGGATCCCGCTGGCGGGTATCAATCGCGAGACCCAGGCCGATAAATCCTCTACAACCCGCAGCTACTCTACCCAGGGCCGTGATGACCTGACTTTGCGGGTCAAGGTCGACACCCTGAACTAAAGCACCAAAAACTGACTGGCGAGTCGCATTAGACTAAAGATGTAGTGCCTGAAAAATAGCACTACAAAACATTTGACGAGCCAAAAAAGCCTGTGCATGATGGCCTCGCTCCCGCTAATCAGAGGCCCTGGCAAGGGCCTTCGGATCGCCGCTCTAAGCTACCCACCTGAGCCGATTCGTGTCTGTACCGCCCACAAGGTGTGTTTGACGTTGGTTGCGACTGGAACGAAGTTGTCCCGAGGGACGGAAGCTAACCAGGTAACCCGGCTACACACTGATGGATCGTACCAAGGCCCACGATGCCCGAAGACTGTTCGCAGTTTGCCCTTACCTGCTCAACTCGCCCTCTCGCACTGCGTTTATCCCGTCGCCTTCCCCGCCAAACCCGACTTGACCGCCTAAGCTTCTGGTCAGCGAGCAGCCCTGCCCACGCATTGAATGCACGGCTGGCAAAACGGATGTTTTTCCAAACAAGACGCGACGAGGTTTTTCCCCATGGCACTGACACGCGAACAGCAAATTGCAGCCCTTGAAAAAGATTGGGCTGAAAACCCACGCTGGAAAGGCGTAACCCGCGCTTATTCCGCTGCTGACGTCGTCCGCCTGCGTGGCTCGGTTCAACCTGAGCACACCTTTGCAAAACTCGGCGCCGAGAAGCTGTGGAAGCTGGTCACCCAGGGTGCCAAGCCGTCCTTCCGCCCCGAAAAAGATTTCGTCAACTGCATGGGCGCCCTCACTGGCGGCCAGGCAGTTCAACAGGTAAAAGCCGGTATCCAGGCGATCTACCTGTCCGGCTGGCAAGTGGCAGCGGACAACAACTCCGCTGAATCCATGTACCCCGACCAATCGCTGTACCCGGTGGACTCCGTGCCGACCGTGGTCAAGCGCATCAACAACTCGTTCCGCCGCGCCGACCAGATCCAGTGGAAAGCCGGTAAAGGTCCGGGCGACGAAGGCTACATCGACTACTTCGCACCCATCGTGGCTGACGCCGAAGCGGGTTTCGGCGGCGTACTCAACGCCTACGAACTGATGAAGAGCATGATCGAGGCAGGCGCTGCCGGCGTGCACTTCGAAGACCAACTGGCGTCGGTGAAAAAATGCGGCCACATGGGCGGCAAGGTACTGGTTCCAACCCAGGAAGCCGTACAAAAGCTGACCGCAGCACGCTTGGCCGCTGACGTTGCCGGCACGCCGACCATCATCCTGGCGCGTACCGACGCCAACGCGGCAGACTTGCTGACCTCCGACTGCGACCCGTACGACCAGCCGTTCGTAACCGGCGAACGCACCCAGGAAGGCTTCTATAAAGTGCGCGCCGGTCTCGACCAGGCGATCGCCCGTGGCCTGGCCTACGCGCCTTACGCCGACCTGATCTGGTGCGAAACCGCCAAGCCGGACCTGGACGAAGCGCGTCGTTTCGCCGAAGCGATCAAGAAGGAATACCCGGACCAACTGCTGTCCTACAACTGCTCGCCTTCTTTCAACTGGAAGAAGAACCTGGACGACGCGACCATCGCCAAGTTCCAGCGCGAACTGTCGGCCATGGGCTACAAGCACCAGTTCATCACCCTGGCTGGCATTCACAACATGTGGCACAGCATGTTCAACCTGGCGCACGACTATGCCCGTAACGACATGACCGCCTACGTGAAACTGCAGGAGCAAGAGTTCGCTGACGCCGCCAAGGGTTACACCTTTGTGGCGCACCAGCAGGAAGTGGGCACCGGCTACTTCGACGACATGACCACCGTGATCCAGGGCGGCACCTCGTCCGTGACCGCGCTGACCGGCTCGACCGAAGAAGAGCAGTTCCACTAAATCGCGAGTAAACGGCCAGTGCGGCCCCACGGAAGACCTAACCGCACTGCCGCTTGATCTGACGCCCCGACTGGTTCGGGGCGTTTTTTTTTGCCCGCTTGAAAACACCACACATCACCTGTGGGAGCTGGCTTGCCTGCGATAGCGGTGGGTCAGTGACAGATTTTTCAATCTGTTCCACCGCTATTACAGGCAAGCCAGCTCCCACATCGACCGTGTCGATCCTGAAGGTTTTGCGCAAAACATTGACCCAGGGCGCTATTTGCCTGAATCAAATCGGTTAAAAGATCCCCTCCAGCAACTAGCAGCAATCACGCAAGTAACAACAACTTCCCGCGCCACACGAGAAACATTCGCTTAAATCCTGCGCAAACAATATTCATTATCATTTAGCCGATGAAAACTTCTTTACCGCTTAAACAAAACACATTTGATTAAATGCCCGCTAATCCCCGCCCCACAAGGGCTACAGCCCCAAGAAGGTGCACTATGTGCTTATTCCATCGAATAATTTCGCTATAGGAATTTTACTTGCCCGGTGTTTAGCCATAAAATCACCGCGATTGATTGCAGTGCGACATATCGTCACTGCATCGTTACTTTTTCGAGCTCAGAGACCTTTGCTCTCTGTTAAGGATTTCCAGCATGACCGAAGCGACAGGACTCATGGCCCACAACTGGGGCTTTGCCATTTTCCTCCTCGGTGTTGTCGGCCTTTGTGCCTTCATGCTCGGCGTCTCCAGCCTCCTCGGGTCAAAAGCCTGGGGCCGCAGCAAAAATGAACCGTTCGAGTCCGGCATGCTGCCTACAGGTGGCGCCCGCTTGCGGCTCTCAGCCAAATTCTATCTGGTCGCGATGCTGTTCGTGATCTTCGATATCGAAGCCCTCTTTCTCTTTGCCTGGTCTGTGTCCGTCCGCGAAAGCGGCTGGACCGGATTCGTCGAAGCCCTCGTTTTCATAGCAATTCTGTTGGCAGGCCTTGTCTACCTATTCCGAGTGGGCGCCCTTGACTGGGCTCCGGAAGCTCGTCGTAAGCGGCAAGCGAAGCTGAAACAATGAGGCTTTGGCGATGCAATACAATCTCACCAGGATCGACCCGGATGCTCCTAACGATCAGTACCCTATCGGCGAACGGGAAACCGTCTCCGATCCGTTAGAAGATCAAGTCCACAAAAACATCTACATGGGCAAACTCGAAGACGTGCTGAGTGGCGCGGTCAACTGGGGGCGTAAAAACTCCCTGTGGCCGTACAACTTCGGCCTTTCGTGCTGCTACGTGGAAATGACCACCGCCTTCACGGCGCCCCACGACATCGCGCGCTTTGGCGCCGAAGTTATCCGGGCATCACCGCGCCAGGCGGATTTCATGGTTATCGCCGGCACCTGCTTTATCAAAATGGCGCCGATCATTCAGCGTCTCTACGAGCAAATGCTCGAACCGAAGTGGGTTATCTCCATGGGTTCGTGCGCCAACTCCGGTGGCATGTACGACATCTACTCCGTCGTTCAAGGGGTGGACAAGTTCCTGCCCGTGGACGTCTACGTGCCTGGCTGCCCGCCCCGCCCTGAAGCTTTTCTGCAAGGCTTGATGCTGTTGCAGGAGTCGATTGGCAAGGAGCGTCGTCCGCTTTCCTGGGTGGTCGGTGATCAAGGCGTTTATCGCGCCGAGATGCCGTCACAAAAGGAACAGCGCCGCGAACAGCGAATCGCAGTCACCAACCTGCGCAGCCCCGACGAAGTCTGATCCAGCCCCGCTTCTTTTATAGAACGAAAACCTGGCTTCATTCTTTACGTTGACCGAAAGCGATAAAAAACCATGACTACAGGCAGTGCTCTGTACATCCCGCCTTACAAGGCAGACGACCAGGATGTGGTTGTCGAACTCAATAACCGTTTTGGCCCTGACGCCTTCACCGCCCAGGCCACACGCACCGGTATGCCGGTGCTGTGGGTGGCGCGCGCCAAGCTCGTCGAAGTCCTGAGCTTCCTGCGCAACCTGCCCAAGCCGTACGTCATGCTTTATGACCTGCATGGCGTGGACGAGCGTCTGCGCACCAAGCGTCAAGGTTTGCCGAGCGGTGCCGATTTCACCGTGTTCTACCACTTGATGTCGCTGGAACGTAACAGCGACGTGATGATCAAGGTCGCGCTGTCCGAAAGCGACTTGAGCATCCCGACCGTCACCGGTATCTGGCCGAATGCCAGCTGGTACGAGCGCGAAGTTTGGGACATGTTCGGTATCGACTTCCCGGGCCACCCGCACCTGACGCGCATCATGATGCCGCCGACCTGGGAAGGTCACCCGCTGCGCAAGGACTTTCCTGCCCGCGCAACCGAATTCGACCCGTTCAGCCTCAACCTCGCCAAGCAGCAGCTTGAAGAAGAAGCTGCACGCTTCCGTCCGGAAGACTGGGGCATGAAACGCTCCGGCACCAACGAGGACTACATGTTCCTCAACCTGGGCCCGAACCACCCTTCGGCTCACGGTGCCTTCCGTATCATCCTGCAACTGGACGGCGAAGAAATCGTCGACTGTGTGCCGGACATCGGTTACCACCACCGTGGTGCCGAGAAGATGGCCGAGCGCCAGTCCTGGCACAGCTTCATCCCGTACACCGACCGTATCGACTACCTCGGCGGCGTGATGAACAACCTGCCGTACGTGCTGTCGGTCGAGAAGCTGGCCGGTATCAAGGTGCCGGACCGCGTCGACACCATCCGCATCATGATGGCCGAGTTCTTCCGCATCACCAGCCACCTGCTGTTCCTGGGTACCTATATCCAGGACGTTGGCGCCATGACCCCGGTGTTCTTCACCTTCACCGACCGTCAGCGCGCCTACAAGGTCATCGAAGCCATTACCGGTTTCCGCCTGCACCCGGCCTGGTATCGCATCGGCGGCGTGGCGCACGACCTGCCGAACGGCTGGGAGCGCCTGGTCAAGGAATTCATCGACTGGATGCCCAAGCGTCTGGACGAGTACCAAAAGGCTGCGCTGGACAACAGCATCCTCAAGGGTCGTACCATCGGCGTCGCGCAGTACAACACCAAAGAAGCCCTGGAATGGGGCGTCACCGGTGCCGGCCTGCGTTCGACCGGCTGCGACTTCGACCTGCGTAAAGCACGGCCGTACTCGGGCTACGAGAACTTCGAGTTCGAAGTGCCGCTGGCCGCCAATGGCGATGCCTACGACCGGTGCATCGTGCGCGTTGAAGAAATGCGCCAGAGCCTGAAGATCATCGAGCAGTGCATGCGCAACATGCCGGCTGGCCCGTACAAGGCGGATCACCCGCTGACCACGCCGCCGCCGAAAGAGCGCACGCTGCAGCACATCGAAACCCTGATCACGCACTTCCTGCAAGTTTCGTGGGGCCCGGTGATGCCGGCCAACGAATCCTTCCAGATGATCGAAGCGACCAAGGGTATCAACAGTTATTACCTGACGAGCGATGGCGGCACCATGAGCTACCGCACCCGGATTCGTACCCCAAGCTTTGCCCACTTGCAGCAGATCCCTTCGGTGATCAAAGGCGAGATGGTCGCGGACTTGATTGCGTACCTGGGTAGTATCGATTTCGTTATGGCCGACGTGGACCGCTAAGCATGAACAGCACGCTTATCCAGACAGACCGTTTCACCTTGAGTGAAACCGAGCGCTCGGCCATCGAGCACGAGCTGCATCATTACGAAGACCCGCGCGCGGCGTCTATCGAAGCCTTGAAGATCGTCCAGAAGGAACGTGGCTGGGTGCCGGACGGCGCCCTCTACGCCATCGGCGAGATCCTCGGCATCCCCGCCAGCGACGTTGAAGGTGTGGCCACGTTCTACAGCCAGATCTTCCGCCAGCCGGTCGGCCGCCACATCATTCGCGTGTGCGACAGCATGGTCTGCTACATCGGTGGCCATGAATCAGTGGTCAGCGAAATCCAGAACAAGCTGGGCATTGGCCTCGGCCAAACCACTCCGGACGGCCGCTTCACGCTGCTGCCGGTGTGCTGCCTGGGCAACTGCGACAAGGCGCCGGCGTTGATGATCGACGACGACACATTCGGTGACGTGCAGCCTGCTGGCGTGACCCAATTGCTCGAGGGCTACCCATGACCCTTACATCTTTCGGCCCGGCCAACCTGATCAAGCGTTCGCCTGAAACCCACCCGCTGACCTGGCGCCTGCGTGACGACGGCGAGCCGGTATGGCTCGACGAGTACCAGGCCAAGAACGGTTACGCGGCGGCGCGCAAAGCCTTCGCCGACATGGCCCAGGACGATATCGTCCAGACCGTGAAAGACGCCGGCCTTAAAGGCCGCGGCGGTGCTGGCTTCCCCACTGGCGTTAAGTGGGGCCTGATGCCCAAAGACGAATCCATCAACATTCGCTACCTGCTGTGCAACGCGGATGAAATGGAGCCGAACACCTGGAAAGACCGCATGCTGATGGAGCAACTGCCCCATCTGCTGATCGAAGGCATGCTGATCAGTGCCCGTGCACTGAAAACCTACCGTGGCTATATCTTCCTGCGTGGCGAATACACCACCGCCGCCAAGCACCTCAACCGTGCCGTGGAAGAAGCCAAGGCTGCAGGCCTGCTGGGCAAGAACATCCTCGGCTCGGGTTTTGACTTCGAGCTGTTCGTGCACACCGGCGCCGGGCGTTACATCTGCGGTGAAGAAACCGCACTGATCAACTCCCTCGAAGGTCGCCGCGCCAACCCGCGCTCCAAGCCGCCCTTCCCTGCCGCCGTGGGCGTGTGGGGCAAGCCTACCTGCGTGAACAACGTTGAAACCCTGTGCAACGTGCCGGCGATCATCGCCGACGGCGTCGACTGGTACAAATCGTTGGCCCGCGAAGGCAGCGAAGACATGGGCACCAAGCTCATGGGCTTCTCCGGCAAGGTCAAGAACCCTGGCCTGTGGGAGCTGCCGTTCGGCGTCACCGCACGCGAGCTGTTCGAGGACTACGCCGGCGGCATGCGCGACGGCTACACCTTGAAAGCCTGGCAGCCAGGCGGCGCCGGTACCGGCTTCCTGCTCCCCGAGCACCTCGACGCACAAATGTATGCCGGCGGCATCGGCAAGGTCGGCACCCGTATGGGCACTGGCCTGGCGATGGCGGTGGACAACACCGTGAACATGGTTTCGTTGCTGCGCAACATGGAGCAGTTCTTTGCCCGTGAATCGTGCGGCTTCTGCACCCCGTGCCGTGACGGCTTGCCATGGAGCGTCAAGCTCTTGATGGCGATCGAGAACGGTGAAGGCCAGCCAGGCGACATCGAGACCCTGCTGGGTCTGGTCGGGTTCCTCGGCCCAGGCAAGACCTTCTGTGCTCACGCACCGGGCGCCGTGGAGCCATTGGGCAGCGCAATCAAATACTTCCGCTCGGAGTTCGAAGCCGGCATCGCGCCTGTCAGCGCCGCCGTCCCGCCTCTGGCAAGGCCGATCGTAGTCGGCGCGTAACGCTTTAAAGGCGAAGGGTCCGTGCCCTTCGTCTTCTCATGGGCTGACGCCGTAAAGGCTGTGTTGATGCCCATGAATAACAAGATTCCATTAGCCACGCCCGCTGACAACGGGCCAACGAAGAACTTTGAACCATGGCCACTATCCACGTAGACGGCAAAGCGCTCGAAGTCGATGGGGCAGACAACCTGTTACAGGCATGTCTCTCACTAGGCCTCGACATCCCGTATTTCTGCTGGCACCCCGCGCTTGGTAGCGTTGGTGCCTGTCGCCAGTGCGCGGTCAAGCAGTACACCGACGAGAACGACACCCGTGGTCGTATCGTCATGTCCTGCATGACCCCAGCCACCGACAACACCTGGATCTCCATCGAAGATGAAGAATCCAAGGCGTTCCGCGCCAGTGTCGTCGAATGGCTGATGACCAACCACCCGCATGACTGCCCGGTCTGTGAGGAAGGCGGTCACTGCCACCTGCAAGACATGACGGTGATGACCGGCCACAACGAGCGCCGTTATCGCTTCACCAAGCGCACCCACCAGAACCAGGACCTCGGCCCGTTCATTTCCCACGAAATGAACCGCTGCATTGCCTGCTACCGTTGCGTGCGTTTCTATAAAGACTACGCCGGCGGCACCGACCTGGGCGTCTTCGGCGCCCACGACAACGTGTACTTCGGTCGCGTTGAAGACGGCGTGCTCGAAAGCGAGTTCTCCGGCAACCTCACCGAGGTCTGCCCGACCGGTGTGTTCACCGACAAGACTCACTCCGAGCGCTACAACCGTAAGTGGGACATGCAGTTCTCGCCGAGCATCTGCCATGGCTGCTCCAGCGGTTGCAACATCTCCCCGGGCGAGCGCTACGGCGAACTGCGTCGCATCGAAAACCGCTTTAACGGTTCGGTCAACCAGTACTTCCTGTGCGACCGTGGCCGTTTCGGCTATGGCTACGTCAACCGCGAAGACCGCCCACGCCAGCCGCTGTTGGCCGGTGGCGCCAAGCTGAGCCTGGACGACGCGCTGGATAAAGCCGCCGACCTGCTGCGCGGCCGCAACATCGTCGGTATCGGTTCCCCGCGTGCCAGCCTCGAAAGCAACTACGCGTTGCGCGAGCTGGTGGGTGCCGAGCACTTCTACTCCGGTATCGAAGCCGGTGAGTTGGAGCGCATCCGCCTGGTCCTGCAAGTGCTGAACGACAGCCCGCTGCCAGTCCCGAACATGCGCGACATCGAAGACCACGATGCGATCTTCGTCCTCGGCGAAGACCTGACCCAGACTGCCGCGCGTATTGCGCTGTCGCTGCGTCAGTCGGTCAAAGGCAAGGCCGAAGACATGGCCGACGCCATGCGCGTACAGCCTTGGCTCGACGCCGCGGTGAAAAACATCGGCCAGCACGCGCTGAACCCGCTGTTTATCGCAAGCCTGGCTGAAACCAAGCTCGACGACATCGCCGAAGAATGCGTTCACGCAGCGCCGGACGACCTGGCCCGCATCGGTTTCGCCGTAGCCCACGCCCTCGACGCCAGCGCGCCTGCCGTCGAAGGCCTGGACGCTGAAGCCGCTGAACTGGCCCAGCGCATCGCCGACGCCCTGCTCGCGGCCAAGCGCCCATTGATCATTGCCGGCACCTCGTTGGGTTCCAAGGCACTGATTGAGGCTGCTGCGAATATCGCGAAGGCCTTGAAGCTGCGCGACAAGAACGGTTCCATCAGCCTGGTCGTGCCGGAAGCCAACAGCCTCGGCCTGGCGATGCTCGGTGGCGAGTCCCTGGACGCGGCCCTGCAAGCGGTGACCGACGGCAACGCCGACGCCATCGTGGTACTGGAAAACGACCTGTACACCCGCACCGATGCCGCGAAGGTTGACGCTGCACTGGACGCCGCCAAAGTACTGATCGTGGCCGACCACCAGAAGACCGCCACCAGCGAGCGTGCCGACCTGGTACTGCCAGCTGCCACCTTCGCCGAAGGCGACGGTACCCTGGTCAGCCAGGAAGGCCGCGCCCAGCGCTTCTTCCAGGTGTTCGATCCGAAGTACATGGACGCCAGCATCCTGGTTCACGAAGGCTGGCGCTGGTTGCATGCCCTGCGTGCGACCTTGCTGAACCAGCCGATCGACTGGACCCAGCTCGACCACGTGACCGCTGCTGCCGCCGCAAGCGCCCCGCAGCTGGCCCGTATCGTCGACGCTGCTCCGTCCGCCTCGTTCCGCATCAAGGGCATGAAACTCGCCCGTGAACCGCTGCGTTACTCCGGCCGTACGGCCATGCGCGCCGACATCAGCGTGCACGAGCCGCGTACCCCGCAAGACCCGGATACCGCGTTTGCCTTCTCCATGGAAGGTTACTCGGGCTCGGTCGAGCCACGCCAGCAGGTGCCATTTGCCTGGTCGCCGGGCTGGAACTCGCCGCAAGCCTGGAACAAGTTCCAGGACGAAGTCGGTGGTCACATCCGCGCTGGCGACCCAGGCACCCGCCTGATCGAAAGCACCGGTGACTCGCTGAACTGGTTCGCCGCCGTGCCGCGTCCATTCAACCCGGCCCAGGGCACCTGGCAGGTTGTGCCGTTCTTCCACCTGTTCGGCAGCGAAGAGACCTCTTCCAAAGCTGCGCCGGTGCAAAGTCGCATTCCTGAAGCCTACGTGTCCGTGGCCAAGTCCGAAGCCGATCGCCTGGGCGTCAACGACGGTGCCCTGCTCAGCCTGAACGTGGCTGGCCAGACCCTGCGTCTGCCGCTGCGTATCAATGATGAGTTGGGTGCTGGCCTGGTTGCACTGCCGAAAGGCCTTGCGGGTATTCCACCTGCGATCTTTGGCAAAACCGTTGACGGTCTGCAGGAGGCAGCGCAATGACCTGGTTCACCCCTGAAGTGATCGACGTGATCATCTCGGTCGTAAAGGCCATCGTGATCCTGTTGGCCGTGGTCGTTGCTGGCGCCCTGCTCAGCTTCGTCGAACGTCGCCTGCTGGGCTGGTGGCAGGACCGTTACGGTCCGAACCGCGTTGGCCCGTTCGGTATGTTCCAGATCGCCGCCGACATGCTGAAAATGTTCTTCAAGGAAGACTGGACCCCGCCGTTTGCCGACAAGGTGATCTTCACCCTGGCACCGGTCGTGGCCATGAGCGCCTTGCTGATCGCCTTCGCGATCATCCCGATCACCCCGACCTGGGGCGTGGCGGACCTGAACATCGGTTTGCTGTTCTTCTTCGCCATGGCCGGTTTGTCGGTCTATGCGGTGCTGTTCGCCGGTTGGTCGAGCAACAACAAGTTCGCCCTGTTGGGCAGCTTGCGGGCTTCGGCCCAGACCGTGTCCTACGAAGTGTTCATGGGCCTGGCGCTGATGGGCATCGTGGTGCAGGTCGGCTCGTTCAACATGCGCGACATCGTCGAGTACCAGGCGCAGAACCTGTGGTTCATCATTCCGCAGTTCTTTGGCTTCTGCACCTTCTTCATCGCTGGCGTCGCCGTGACTCACCGTCACCCGTTCGACCAGCCGGAAGCGGAACAGGAACTGGCTGACGGTTACCACATTGAATACGCCGGCATGAAATGGGGCATGTTCTTCGTTGGCGAATACATCGGCATCATCTTGATCTCGGCCCTGTTGGTCACGCTGTTCTTCGGCGGCTGGCACGGTCCGTTCGGCATCCTGCCGCAGTTGGCGTTCTTCTGGTTCTTCCTGAAGACCGCGTTCTTCATCATGTTGTTTATCCTGCTGCGCGCTTCCATTCCGCGTCCACGATACGACCAGGTGATGGATTTCAGCTGGCGCTTCTGCCTGCCGCTGACCCTGATCAATTTGCTGGTGACGGCTGCCGTTGTGTTGTTGAACACGCCAGCCGGCGCGGTTCAGTGAGGATTTGACCCATGTTCAAATATATTGGCGACATCGTTAAGGGTACCGGTACCCAGTTGCGAAGCCTGGTGATGGTGTTCGGTCACGGCTTTCGCAAACGCGACACCCTGCAATACCCGGAAGAAGCGGTGTACCTGCCGCCGCGCTATCGCGGCCGCATCGTACTGACCCGCGACCCCGATGGCGAAGAGCGTTGCGTAGCCTGCAACCTGTGCGCCGTGGCGTGCCCGGTGGGTTGCATCTCCCTGCAGAAAGCTGAAACCGAAGACGGTCGCTGGTACCCGGACTTCTTCCGCATCAACTTCTCGCGCTGCATTTTCTGTGGCCTCTGCGAGGAAGCTTGCCCGACCACCGCCATCCAGCTGACACCGGATTTCGAGATGGCCGAGTTCAAACGTCAGGACCTGGTGTACGAGAAAGAAGATCTGCTGATCTCTGGTCCCGGTAAAAACCCTGATTACAACTTCTATCGTGTTGCAGGTATGGCCGTTGCCGGTAAGCCGAAGGGCGCCGCACAAAACGAAGCCGAGCCGATCAACGTGAAGAGCTTGCTGCCTTAAGGAAGAAAGATGGAATTCGCTTTCTATTTCGCGTCCGGTATTGCAGTGGTGTCCACGCTTCGCGTGATCACCAACACCAATCCTGTGCACGCCCTGCTCTACCTGATCATTTCGTTGATCGCCGTGGCCATGACTTTTTTCAGCCTCGGCGCACCGTTCGCCGGTGTGCTGGAAGTGATCGCCTACGCCGGCGCCATCATGGTGCTGTTCGTGTTTGTGGTGATGATGCTCAACCTGGGGCCGGCCTCGGTCGCCCAGGAACGCGTCTGGCTCAAGCCCGGCATCTGGCTCGGCCCGGTCATCCTGGCAGCCCTGCTGCTGGGTGAACTGCTGTATGTGCTGTTCGCTCACCAGAGCGGCCAGGCCATCGGCCACACCACCGTAGACGCGAAAGCCGTGGGCGTCAGCCTGTTCGGCCCGTACCTGCTGGTGGTCGAACTGGCTTCGATGCTGCTGCTCGCGGCAGCCATCACCGCCTTCCACTTGGGCCGCAACGAAGCCAAGGAGCAATGACGATGCCTGCTATCCCTTTGGAGCATGGTCTGGCGGTCGCCGGCATCCTGTTCTGCCTTGGCCTGGTCGGCCTGATGGTTCGCCGTAACATTCTGTTCGTGTTGATGAGCCTGGAAATCATGATGAACGCCGCCGCACTGGCGTTCGTTGTTGCAGGTAGCCGATGGGCGCAGCCGGATGGGCAAGTCATGTTCATCCTGGTGATCAGCCTGGCAGCCGCCGAGGCCAGTATTGGCCTGGCGATCCTGCTGCAACTGTATCGTCGCTTCCACACGCTTGATATCGACGCTGCCAGTGAGATGCGCGGATGAACATGATCTTTCTGACTTTCGTATTTCCCCTGATCGGTTTCCTGCTGCTGTCGTTCTCTCGTGGACGCTGGTCGGAAAACCTTTCTGCCTTGATCGGCGTGGGTTCCATTGGCTTGTCGGCGATCGTCGCCGCCTACGTCATCTGGCAATTCAACGTGGCGCCGCCGGAAGGCGGCCACTACACCCTGGTGCTGTGGCAATGGATGTCGGTGGACGGCTTCAAGCCCAACTTCGCCCTCTACGTCGACGGCCTGTCGATCACCATGCTCGGCGTGGTGGTGGGTGTAGGCTTCCTGATCCACCTGTTCGCGTCCTGGTACATGCGTGGTGAGGCCGGCTACTCGCGCTTCTTCTCGTACACCAACCTGTTTATCGCCAGCATGCTGTTCCTGGTACTCGGCGATAACCTGTTGTTCCTGTACTTCGGCTGGGAAGGCGTGGGCCTGTGCTCGTACCTGTTGATCGGTTTCTACTACAGCAACCGCAACAACGGTAACGCGGCACTCAAGGCCTTTATCGTCACCCGCATCGGCGACGTGTTCATGGCCATCGGCCTGTTCATCCTGTTCCAACAAGTGGGCACGCTGAACATCCAGGAACTGCTGGTGCTGGCACCGCAGAAATTCCAGGTTGGTGACTTCTGGATCACCCTCGCGACCCTGATGCTGCTGGGCGGCGCCGTGGGTAAATCCGCGCAACTGCCGCTGCAAACCTGGCTGGCGGACGCGATGGCCGGTCCTACGCCGGTGTCGGCGCTGATCCACGCCGCAACCATGGTGACTGCGGGTGTCTACCTGATCGCGCGTACCCACGGCCTGTTCACCCTGGCGCCGGAAATCCTGCATCTTGTAGGGCTGGTCGGTGGTGTGACCCTGGTTCTGGCGGGTTTTGCCGCGCTGGTACAGACCGACATCAAGCGTATCCTCGCCTACTCGACCATGAGCCAGATCGGCTACATGTTCCTGGCCCTGGGCGTTGGCGCCTGGGACGCGGCGATTTTCCACCTGATGACCCACGCCTTCTTCAAGGCCCTGCTGTTCCTTGCCTCCGGTGCAGTGATCGTTGCCTGCCACCACGAGCAGAACATCTTCAAGATGGGCGGCCTGTGGAAGAAACTGCCATTGGCCTACGCCAGCTTCATCGTCGGGGGTGCCGCCCTGGCCGCCCTGCCGTTGGTGACCGCAGGTTTCTACTCCAAGGACGAAATCCTCTGGGAAGCGTTCGCCAGCGGTAACCAGAACCTGCTGTATGCAGGCCTGGTCGGTGCGTTCATGACCTCGCTGTACACCTTCCGCCTGATCTTCATCACCTTCCACGGTGAAGCCAAGACCGAAGCACACGCAGGCCATGGCATCTCCCACTGGTTGCCACTGTCGGTGCTGATCATCCTGTCGACCTTCATCGGCGCCATGATCACCCCGCCTCTGGCCGGTGTACTGCCGGAAAGCGCCGGGCATGCCGGTGGCGCCGCCAAGCACAGCCTGGAAATCGCCTCGGGCGCCATCGCCATCGCCGGTATCCTGCTGGCCGCGCTGCTGTTCCTCGGCAAGCGTCGCTTCGTGACGGCTGTGGCCAACAGTGGCATTGGTCGCTTCCTGTCAGCCTGGTGGTTCGCTGCGTGGGGCTTCGACTGGATCTACGACAAACTGTTCGTCAAGCCATACCTTGCTATCAGCCACCTTCTGCGCAAAGACCCGCTCGACCAGACCATCGGTTTGATCCCGCGCGCCGCCAAGGCCGGTCACACCGCCCTGAGCCGCAGCGAGACGGGCCAATTGCGTTGGTATGCCGCGTCCATGGCTGCCGGTGCGGTGCTGGTGATCGGTGCCATCGTGGTGGTGGCGGTATGACTATGAACATTGCGTACTTTGCGAACTTGCAAAAGGAAACGAGCCCGTCATGATTCTGCCCTGGCTAATCCTGATCCCCTTTATCGGCGGCCTGCTCTGCTGGATGGGTGAACGCTTCGGCGCCACCCTGCCCCGCTGGATTGCGTTGCTGACCATGTCCCTGGAACTCGCGCTCGGCCTCTGGCTGTGGGCGCACGGTGACTATTCATTCGCTCCGGCACCGGGTGTCGATCCAACCTTCGCGCTTGAATTCAAGCACGTGTGGATCCAGCGCTTCGGCATCAACGTGCACCTGGCCCTCGACGGCCTGTCGCTGTTGATGATTTTGCTGACCGGCTTGCTGGGTATCCTCTCGGTACTCTGCTCCTGGAAAGAAATTCAGCGTCACGTGGGCTTCTTCCACCTGAACCTGATGTGGATTTTGGGCGGCGTTGTCGGCGTGTTCCTGGCGCTGGACCTGTTCATGTTCTTCTTCTTCTGGGAAATGATGCTGGTGCCGATGTACTTCCTCATCGCGCTCTGGGGTCACAGTTCTTCGGACGGCAAGAAAACCCGGATCTACGCGGCGACCAAGTTCTTCATCTTCACCCAGGCTTCCGGCCTGATCATGTTGGTGGCGATCCTGGGTCTGGTACTGGTCAACTTCAACAACACTGGCGTGATTACCTTCAACTACGCCGACCTGTTGAAAACCAAGATGTCGCTGACCACCGAGTACATCCTGATGCTGGGCTTCTTCATCGCCTTCGCGGTGAAGCTGCCGGTGGTGCCGTTCCACTCCTGGTTGCCTGACGCTCACGCCCAGGCACCGACCGCAGGTTCCGTCGACCTCGCCGGTATCCTGCTTAAGACTGCTGCTTATGGCCTGCTGCGTTTCGCCCTGCCACTGTTCCCGAATGCCTCGGCCGAGTTCGCGCCGATCGCCATGACCCTGGGTCTGATCGGGATCTTCTACGGTGCGTTCCTGGCTTTTGCGCAAACCGACATCAAGCGTCTGATTGCCTTCTCGTCCGTTTCCCACATGGGTTTCGTACTGATCGGCATCTACTCCGGCAGCCAACTGGCGCTGCAAGGCGCGGTGATCCAGATGTTGGCCCACGGTGTTTCGGCCGCGGCACTGTTTATCCTCAGTGGTCAGCTGTACGAGCGCCTGCACACCCGTGACATGCGTGAAATGGGTGGCGTGTGGTCGCGCATCGCGTACCTGCCGGCCATCAGCCTGTTCTTCGCCGCCGCATCCCTGGGCTTGCCGGGCACCGGTAACTTCATCGGCGAGTTCCTGATCCTGATGGGTTCGTTCGTACACACGCCGTGGATCAGCGCCATTGCTACCTCGGGCCTGGTGTTTGGTTCGGTCTACTCGCTGATCATGATCCACCGCGCCTACTTCGGCCCGGCCAAGTCCGACACCGTCCTGCAAGGGATGGATGCTCGCGAACTGATCATGGTGCTCGGCCTTGCGGTGCTGCTGATCTACATCGGTGTGTACCCGCAACCGTTCCTGGACACTTCTGCCGCGACGATGCATGGCGTGCAGCAGTGGATCGGCACCGCCTTCTCTCAACTCGCTTCGGCCCGGTAAGAGCGCTATGGAATTCACGATCCAACACTTTATCGCGCTTGCGCCGCTGCTGATTACCAGCCTCACCGTTGTGGCGGTGATGCTGGCAATCGCCTGGCGCCGCAATCACTCGCAAACGTTCCTGCTGTCGTGTGCCGGTCTTAACCTGGCCCTGCTGTCGATCATCCCGGCACTCAAGGTCGCGCCATTGGCCGTGACCCCGCTGATGATGGTCGATGACTTCGCGCTGCTGTACATCGCGTTGATCCTCGTTGCCACCCTGGCCTGCGTCACCCTCGCCCACGCCTACCTCGGCGAAGGCGGCACCGGCTACCCCGGCAACAAGGAAGAGCTGTACCTGCTGATTCTGCTGGCTGCGGCCGGTGGCATCGTGCTGGTCAGCGCTCAGCACCTGGCCGGCTTGTTCATCGGCCTGGAACTGCTGTCGATCCCGACTTACGGCCTGGTGGCCTACGCGTTCTTCAACAAGCGCTCGCTGGAAGCCGGCATCAAGTACATGGTGCTGTCGGCGGCCGGTTCCGCGTTCCTGTTGTTCGGTATGGCCTTGCTCTACGCAGAGGCTGGCAACCTGAGCTTCACCGGTATCGGTCACGCCCTGGCGGCCACCAACATGCCTGCGCCGATTGCCCAACTGGGCCTGGCGATGATGCTGATCGGCCTGGCGTTCAAGCTGTCCCTGGTGCCGTTCCACTTGTGGACCCCGGACGTGTACGAAGGCGCCCCGGCGCCAGTGGCGGCGTTCCTGGCCACCGCGTCCAAGGTTGCCGTGTTTGCTGTGATGGTGCGTTTGTTCCAGATCTCGCCTGCGGCCAACACCGGCGTGCTGAGCACCGTGCTGACCGTGATCGCCATTGCGTCGATCCTGTTCGGTAACTTGCTGGCCTTGACCCAGAACAACCTCAAGCGTCTGCTCGGTTATTCCTCCATCGCGCACTTCGGCTACCTGCTGATCGCCCTGGTGGCGAGCAAAGGCCTGGCCGTGGAAGCCATGGGCGTGTACCTGGTCACCTACGTGATCACCAGCCTGGGCGCATTTGGCGTGATCACGTTGATGTCCTCGCCGTTCAAAGGTCGTGATGCCGACGCCCTGTACGAATACCGCGGCCTGTTCTGGCGCCGTCCGTACCTGACCGCCGTGCTTACCGTGATGATGCTGTCCCTGGCCGGTATCCCGCTGACCGCAGGCTTTATCGGCAAGTTCTACATCGTGGCTACCGGTGTTGAAGCCCATGAATGGTGGTTGGTTGCTTCGTTGGTACTGGGCAGCGCCATCGGCGTGTTCTACTACCTGCGCGTGATGGTCACTCTGTACCTGATCGAGCCAAACCTGCGCCGCGTAGACGCCGAGCTGCACTGGGAACAGAAGGCAGGCGGCGTGATGCTGCTGGCCATCGCCCTGCTCGCGTTCTTCCTGGGCGTGTACCCACAACCGTTGCTCACCCTGGTGCAGCACGCGGTACTGGGCGTTTGATCGCTTAGCTTGATGCAGTAAACGAAACGGCGCCTTCGGGCGCCGTTTTGCGTTTCTGGAGTTTCAATTCTTTTGCCCTCCCCTGTGCGCTGAAATTTCCTTCCTCCTCTACCTCTTTGTCTGGCATCTAGCCGCTGAACCTAGCCGTATGGTGATTGTGTTTTAGGAAAGTTCCCACAGCCAGGTCACTTGACCCCGGGCGCGTGGGCCACCACACTATACGCAGGCTACGTACAGAACATGGATGCTCTATTTATCGAGTTGCCGGCCTTTGAACGGCATCGCAGGGACTATCTGAGTGACGAGCTATTCCAAGGCTTTCAACAGGAGTTGATGAAGAATCCGCAAGCGGGCGACGTCATCGAAGGAACCGGCGGGTTGCGCAAGGTCCGTTTCGTCGATGAGCGACGCAACAAAGGCAAACGCGGAGGCTTGCGGGTCATTTACTACTGGTGGTCGGGCGGCACGCAGTTCTGGTTATTCACCCTGTACGGCAAACACGAACAGGATGACCTTACCCCCAATCACAAGAAAGCCTTAAAACACATGCTGGACAGGGAAATCAAAGCGAGAACACATCATGAAACGTGAAATCTTTTCCGAACTGGTCGAAGGCTTCGACGCCCTGGCCGAAGAACGCCAAGGCAAAGTCACCCTGCGGACCCACAAGGTCCATCTCAACAACCTGGCCCCCCTGAGCGCCGACGAAGTGGTGGCCGTGCGCCAACAGCTCAACCTCTCGCGCTCGGTGTTCGCCATGTACCTGCGTACCAACGTGCGCACCCTGGAAAACTGGGAACAAGGCCGGGCCAAGCCCAACGCCCAGGCCACCACCTTGATTCGGCTGGTGTCGCGCTTTCCGGAAACCGTGGCGCAGCTCGCGGCCTTGGGTTGATGGACAAAGCCCCGACAGGTTCGGGGCTTCTTCATACAGGCTTATCGGCTCCCCCGAGGACTAGGCCCCTCCTCCTTCGCCACGAAACGCACTCGGGCTCACCCCTGTCCAGCGCTTGAAGGCCCGCCGAAAACTGCGCACATCGCTATAACCGACTTCCTCGGTAATACGTTCGATCGACAGCCCCGGATTCCCCAGCAACCCCATGGTACGTGCACGTCGCACTTGCTCCTGCAACGCTTCGAACGTCAGCCCGTGTTCGGTCAGGCGCCTGCGCAGGGTGCGCCCACTCATGTTCAAGTCGCCGGCGACCTTCTCCAGCTGGCTGCCCTGCAAATCCCGCGAAATAGCGCGTTCAACGGCCTGGATCAGGTCCATCTTCTGGTGCAACTGCGCGCTCTCCAACTCCAGCAACTCCAGGGCCTGGCGCAACGCCAAGGCGTGGTGATTAGGCAGGCGTTTATCCAGCCAATGCGGGGCCAGCACCATGCGATTGTGCAGGCAGCCAAAGCGCACATCCGCGCCAAACAGGCGTTGGTACTCAGCCTGGTAAGGCGGCGCAGCGTGCACGAACTCCATGCGCAGGGGCATAAACGTCTCCCCCACGAGCGCGCGGCCATACACCATCAGGCTGGCGAAGAACTCTTCGGCCGCAAACACCTGCACCTCGGCAAACGGCAGCAGGCATTCGACGTCGACGTGTACTTCTTCCAAGGTCTCATGGGTACGGGTGGTGGCGATGCCGCCTGAGGTGTGCTGATGGCGCTCGCCAATGGCAAATGCATCGCGCAGGGTTTTGCACAGGGAGATCACATGGCCGAGCAGGCCGAGGGTGCCCAGCACGTTCTGATGCCCCACCCACAGGCCCAGCCCCTGATCGGGAAGCACCTTGAGTGCGCGCTGGATCATCGCCACAGCCTGGCGATAGGAAATACGCTGGGCCGGGTCATCCAGGTCGGCCAGGGTAAACCCCAGGCCTCGGCACAACGCTTCGGCATTCGCGCCCTTTTGCGCTACCACCTGCCCGAGGGTCTGCAACAGGAAGGGCGACACCAGCGCCAATTCAAATTGCGGGTCAACGGCTTTCCTTTGCATGGCTCACGGGTTCCCGACTGAGTACTTCAGTTCTTGTTTTAGAAACATCCTGTTAATCATAGGCGCTTGCAAGAGCCGCTGCATCCTGAGTGAAACCTGTCCGGCAAAGTCCCCCTATCTGGCCGCCAAAACCCTGCCCCGCCGGGCGCTGAAGGCATATTTCTAACGTCAGCGGTGCCCTAACAATAATAAAGAGGCCAGACATGAACCCCACCCGTGCACTTCCCCCCCTGCAACTGGCGTTGTTGAGCCTGCTCAGCCTGCCGGCCCTGGCCACCGAAGGCGGCGTCGACAACATCGGCCCCGGCACCGATGGCTTCTACATCCTGCCGCTGGACGTGAACAACCTGCCCGACCATATGTTCGCGTTCAACCTGTATTACAACCACTACCAGGCACGCAAACTGGACATCAGCTCCCTCGGCGGCAAGGTCTCGCAAGTGCGGATCAAGTCCGACGCGATCATCCCACGCCTGGACTACCTGAGCCCCGTGCGTGTGTTCGGCGGGCGCCTGGGCGGCTACATCGCCCAGCCGTATATCAAGCAACAGGTGTCGCTGTTCGGTATGTCCGACACCCGCGAAAGCATGGGCGACACCACCCTGGCGCCGATCATCCTGTGGGACATGGGCAAAAACCTGACCCTGGCCGCCGCCGTGGAAATCACCCTGCCCACCGGCGAATACGACGCCACGCGCCTGGCCAACACCAGCAACAACTTCTACACCTACAAGCCGCTGGTCTCGGCGACCTGGATGCCCAATGAACGCACCGAACTGTCGATCAAGACCACCTACAGCTTCAACGAAGAAAACCACGACACCGACTACCGCTCCGGCCAGATTTTCCATTTCGACTACTCGGCCAGCTACAAGGTGACCGACAACCTGAGCCTGGGGGTCAACGGCTATTACCTCAAGCAGACCACCGACGATAAGCAGTACGGGCGCACGGTGGTAAACATCTATGGTGATGAAGTGAATGATGGGGTCAAGGGACAAGTGTTTGCCATTGGCCCGGCGGTGTATTTCACCTTCTTGAAATACGCCAGTGCAGAGGTGCGCTGGGCTAAAGAGTTTGATGTGAAGAACCGGCCGGAAGGCGATATGTTGTGGGCCAAGCTCACCATTCCCTTTGCCCTGTAAAAACCCGACTTGAAACAGGAACACTGACTTGTGTGGGAGCTGGCTTGCCTGCTCCCACACAAGCCAGCCCCCCACAATCACACTCCCACATTTCGAGCGCTTTGCGTCAGGCATAAACAGGCCAGGTCTCGACGATTTTCCCGTCCCGCACCCCCAGCAAATCCCCAAACTGCAACAACACAAACTCACTCTGGGTCGGGCGCAAAAACACTTGATCCTCAATATTCAATCCCACCGCTGGCGAGCCGTTGACCATCTCCTGATTGGAACTGCGCCCAAACAGCTCATTGCTTTGCAGCCCCTGCGGCGACTCGAATTGCGCCATCCAGTTACCGCCATAAATAAAGAACGTCTCGCGCTGATTCGGATCCCACCACGAAAACACCCGCGACTTGCCATCCAGCGCCGGAATCTCCACCGACCCGGTGCTTTTCAACACTGGCGTGGCGATAAACGCTGCCGGCACATGCTCGCTCAACGACGGCAAATCGTAATGCGTGGGCTTGAGCAACGCGGTACCCACCGACACCTCGGTACTGAGTGTTTCCTGCTCGTGAATCCGATAGCTGGGGCTGCCAGCCGTGTTCAACGTCAGCCCCTCACGCCATAACCCGGCAAACTGCTGACGGGTGAAATCAACATGGCCGTTGTAGCGCTGCATCACCTGCTCAAACAGCGCCTGGGGCGAACCGAGAATACCCGGCACGCCCATGCCCACAAACGGGTCGTAGCCCATAAATCCCGCAAACTCCAAGTGCTGCGGGTTGGCGCTGATCAGCGTGAGCATCCGCCCCAGCACCGCGTTATCGCTAATGCCGCCGCGATGCAGCCCCACATCCAGCTCGATGTTCACCCGCAACCGCGTGCCCAACCCTTGCGCCAACGCCAGGTAGTGCTGCAACCGCTCTGGCGTGTCCAGTAGCCACTGCAATTGCCTGGCCGGGTCAAACGGACCTTTATGGGTTTGATAAAACAGCTCGGCCGAGCGCACCGGCAACGGCTTGCCCATGAGGATGTCGGCCTCGGGAAACACCTGCGCATCGTGGTTCAGAAACGGTTGATGAAACGACATCAGCCGCGCAGTACCCGCGCGCTTGGCGATATACGCCAGCAACCCCGGCGACGGCAGCGACTTCTCCACCAGGCGCAAATGCTTGCCACCACGCTGCACCGACTGCATCACCACGTCGATATTGTGATCAAGGCGATCCAGGTCGATCAGCATCACCGGACGCATTGGTCCATGGGCTTTGAGTTCATCATTAAGGCTGCGGAAATACTCGCTGTACGGGCCGCCGCGATCACTGGGGCGCAGCCACCAGCCACCCGCCACTGCCGCCACTGCGGCGCCCAGCACAAAATGTCGGCGTTTCATCAGGCCACTCCCAGGATGGATTGCAGGTGCGCATTGAGGAACTTGCCGCTCGGGTCCAGCTCGCGGCGCACGCGGGTGAATTCGTCCCAGCGCGGGTACAGCGGCTGCAAGGTGCGCGCGTTAAGGGTGTGCAATTTGCCCCAGTGCGGGCGGCCGGCGTACTTCCAGAAAATCGGCTCCACGGCGGCAAAGAAGTTGTGATGGTCCATGGCGTAATGCTGATGGACCGAAATCGAACAGCTGTCGCGGCCTTCGAACATGCTCAAAGGGATGTCATCGGCCTTGACGTAGCGATACTCGATAGGAAACCAGGTGCGCAGGTCCTTGTCGGTGATCAGCTTGAGGATTTCCCGCAGGCACGCCGGGCCATGTTCGGCAGGAACCGAATATTCCATCTCGTTGAAACGCACGTTGCGCACATTGGCATAGACCTGGAACGACTCGGCCACGCGGTCCTGGAAGCTGGCAAAAAAACGCAGGCTGTTGAGCAAGGTGCGGCGGGTGCCCGGGAAATCACTGCCATACTTGTCGAGCTTTTCGATGATCGACACAAACTCATTGCCGCCCGCCTCCGCCGGGTCGACGGGAGGCGTTTCGGGGTCATCGGTTTCGTTGAGGGCGATGGACAGCGCGTAGTCGGAATGGGTGACCACGAGCATTTCCCAGTGCTGGTTTTCGCGGGTGTTCTTGTGCACATCCTCCAGCAACTCTTCGGTCTTGGCGATCCACTGACGCTCACGCAAGCGGTACGGTGCGCGGTTCTGCGAGCGGATCTGGGTGACCACCCCCAGCGCACCGAGGGACACGCGGGCGGCGCTGAACAGCTCGGGATGGCGTTGCGCATCGCAGTCCAGCACGGCGCCTTGGGCGGTGACCAGTTGCAGGCCGGTGACGCAACCGGAATACGAGGTAAAGCCCACGCCGGTGCCATGGGTGGAGGTGGAAATCGCCCCGGCCAGGGTCTGGTAATCGATGTCCGCCATGTTCGGCAGCGCCTGGCCGACGGCCTTGAGCGCCGGGCCCATGCGCGACATCGGCGTGCCGGCGGCAAAGGTCGCTTGCAAGGTTGCGGGGTCATGGTCCAACAGCCCATTGAAGTAACTCAGCGACAACAAGGTGCCGTCGGTGGGCACCAGGGCACTGAACGAATGTGCCGAGCCTACGGGCCGAATAGTGCTCGGTGCCTGGCGAATCATTTGCACCAATTCATCCAGGTCTTTGGGCGCCAGGCGCGCCAGCGGCAGGCAGGTCTGCGCGCCCGACCAGTTGCGCCACGGGATCAACCGTGGCGCGCGGGCCAACTGGGCCAGTACCGGGTTGCTCGACAGGGCCAGAAAAACCCCGGCCACTGCCGAGCGTTGCAAGAGTTGCCGCCGTGAAAGCGCCATCCACCACCTCTTTTTATTATTGGAGTTGAACACCGGCCATAAAGCTGATCAGCGCCAGAAACTGCGCTTCGGAACACTGCATGCACAGCCCCATCGGCGGCATGCCGTTGTAGCCGTTGATGCTGTGGTCCAGCAGCGTGTCGGCGCCCTGGGCGACGCGCGGGCTCCAGGCAGCCTTGTCACCCGCCAACGGCGCGCCGGCCGCCGGGTTGGCGTGGCATAGCTTGCAGCTGGTGTCGTAGACCTGGGCCAGTGCCGGGTCGGTGGGCACGGTCGTGGTCGCAGCAGTGCGTTCGGGGGCAGGTTTGGGCGTGTCGTCACAGGCCGTCAGCAGGCTGAGTACGAGCAACAGTAACGCGGTGCGGGGCATGGCCACCCTCTCTTATTGTGCAGTGGAAGCTGTTTGCACACTAAGGCAGCGAAGGCAGGGCGTTGAGGGTTTTGGGGGACACAAAGGGGGCTTGGGCGGACAGTCGAATGCGGGGCGTAAGGGTTGGTGCGGTCCTTGAGGTCCACCGTGTCGCTGCCACCTTCGAGTTTGAAATCGTTATAGCTGCCCTGCAGGCCCAGGACTGAAATCGGGCCAGTCGGTGCTGCGGCGAACACCACAGCAGGCGCGGTGACCAGCGCCAGCAGTGAGGAACCCTTGAGGAATTTTCCGAATAGCTTGGACATCGTTTTACATCTCCTTGTCTGGTGAGCAAATTATTCAGGAACCGGTTCGAACCTCGGCTTTTGCCAAAGGCTCGAATTAATTTGCATTGACATGAAGGTAAAACGGTTCAGCGAAGGCTCTAGCTCAAGGCTCCCTGGAGTTTTCCATTACTAAGCCATCAAGGGTTTGGCGAAGCTGCGGATGACTTGGCAAACGAATACCGAAGGTGCCCTGCAGCAATTCCAGTAACTCATCAGCACTCTCGACTGCGCGCTTTTCGCTGGGCTGGTCAAGGCAGTGAACCGCGTAATTGGCATTGGCCAGGGTATGGCGTTTACCCGGTGCCAATCGCGCCGCTTTCAGCTGACCGACAAAAACGGAAGCCGGGTGCGTCGACACGTACCAATTGCCGATGGTGTAGTCGATATCGGCCTGCACTTGCAGGTCGAACACATATAAGCCACGCCATTCCTCACCCACCTGCGCCCACAGGGTGTAATCGGCACCGTTGAAGGTCAGGCGATAAGGTTCATGGGCGGTGGCCTGGGGCACCTCGGTATCCAGCTGCAACGGACTGCTGGGCACCATGCCGCCGAAGCCGACATCGGTGACATAACGCACGCCGTCCAGGGTCACCAGGCTCAGGCGATGGGTGCGCCCGGTGCGCGCATCAGGCGGCCCGCCCATCACCACCCAGCCGGTAAGCCCGCGGGCGTCGAAACCCAGCTCCTGCAACAGCGCCAGGAACAGGTAGTTAAGCTCGAAACAGTAACCACCACGCCCGTCCAGCAAGACCTTTTGCTCGATGCTGGGCAGGTCAATCGGCACCGGTGAATGCAGCAATGTCGACAGGCTCTCAAAGGCGAAGGTGCACACGTGACGCAGCTGCAGGTCTTGCAAGGTTTTGAGCGTGGGTGGCGGGGCTGAGTCGTAGCCCAGACGCTGCAGGTAGAGCTGGCTGTGAGTCAATCGGGACATGGCGCGATCCTTGGGCGCGTGGCGGATGCGTCACTATGCCGCGCCAGTGTGCGACTTGTCATTTTGAGTGAACCTTTTTGAACGCCCGCCTATCCATCTATAACAAGACAGGGAGGCAACATGAGTACCGCAAAAATCTACACCATTCACTATCAACTGCACGGTCAACCGAAGTCCTTTGTGGTACGCGCCGAAGTGATGAATAACGCTGAAGCGTGGCATTGGGCGGCGGTCGATGCTGATATTGCCCATGTCAGCCGCATTGGGCGCGTGGGTCATGAGCAGGTCAAGAAAACTACCCGGCCTTGGGCGGAGAAGTTTGGGATCAGCGAGGTGACCTGGGTGCCGCCCAAGTAGGTTTCGTTTGGATGTGATCAGGCCCCGCTTTTGCGGGGTTTGGTTTGTGGGGGGTGTTGGGGGGTGTGTATATCCGTTATTTAGGTAACGGCGGCTTATGGTTCCGCTCTTACAGCGGCTCACTTTTCGAAGGACCGGAATGCCGGCCCAGCAAAAAGTAAGCAAAAAGTCCTCGCCCCAACACTCGGTGCCTCGCTATGGCTCGGCATGCCCGCAATCCGCCAGTGATTTGGGGGGCCGCCGCGATGGGCCATCCTTGGCCCAGCGCGGCTAAACCGGCATCCCTGCCGGTTTACCCCCCAAATCCCTGTCAGATTCCGGCCATCGTGTTTGACGGGGCGATTTCAGATCAAGATCAAAAACACAGATCAAAAGACCGCTGACTTCGTCATCGAAAAGGATGTAAGGGCCAGAGCAACAGCAACAGCAACAGCAACAGCAACAGCAACAGCAACAGCAACAGCAACAGCAACAGCAACAGCAACAGCAACAGCAACAGCAAAGCCATACTCGGTCTAATGTGGGAGCTGGCTTGCCTGCGATGGCATCAACTCGGTGTGTCTGATGTACCGAGGTGTCTGCATCGCAGGCAAGCCAGCTCCCACAGAAAAGCAGCTCTTCAGTGTATGCAAATCCGCTTTTCGCTTTTGATCCAACCACTCAGGTCGGCTTTCAGGCCGCCGTGCTCTGCTTTTGATCTTGATCTGCTTTTGATCTGAGGCGCCCCGTTAACCACGATGGCCGAACGCAGGCTTGAATCCGTGGGTAACCCGGCAGGACGCCGGGTTAGCCGCGCTGGGCCAAGGATGGCCCATCGCGGCGGCCCACGGAT
>NZ_WKDV01000046.1:0-52767 GCF_021605825.1 Pseudomonas sp. PA-6-3C | reverse complement strand
CCCGTTAACCACGATGGCCGAACGCAGGCTTGAATCCGTGGGTAACCCGGCAGGACGCCGGGTTAGCCGCGCTGGGCCAAGGATGGCCCATCGCGGCGGCCCACGGATTCAAGCCGGAGTGAGGGCATGCCGAGCCTAAGCGAGGCACCGAGTGGTGGGGCGAAGACCTTTTGGTTACTTTTGGCTGGGCCGGCATTCCGGGCGTTTGCCAAAAGTGACCCGCTGTAAGAGCGGAACCAATAGCCGCCGTTACCCAAATAACGGATATACCCCCAACCTACGGCTCCCCCTCCCCAGTCTCAAGCCAGACCCTGCTCAAACTCAACGCGCTCGCCAGTCCCTCCAGATGCACATCCGGCAAACCCCGCAAAAACCAATTATTCAAACGTTGCGGACTAATGCGCAACCACTCGGCAAACGCCGTCGGCGGAATTTCGCACGCTTTGAGCGCCACCCGCAGGCGGTGCCCCGAATGCACAAGACAAGTTGGCTGTGCCGCCTGCCCCTGAAGATGCTTATTGCAGATATTCATGAAGGATCGGCTCCCTGCCGTGCTTTTTCCCAGCAGTGACTATAAACACCGCCCGTGGGATTGGGCAGCTGTTCAAAGAGGCCGAAAAAACACAACGAGAAGACACCTACAATCACCGAGGAAAAAATCCTACACACCAAGCAGTGTTTAAAAGCGGACGCAGAGCGTCCATGGCGGCATTCCCACGCAGAGCGCGGGAACGATCAACTGAGCAACGATCAACTGAGCAACACCACCCCACCCGGCAGCTCAGTACACTTGGCCCCATACGCATCCCGAATCAACAGCGCCACGCCCGCTAATTGCTGCAAACTGAACCGCGCCTGCACCCGCCGCTGCCCCAGTTCCTTGTTAAGCAACACCAACATCCCCGGCCGATAACGATTGATCTCATCCACCACCGTCGCCAATGTCGCGTTGTTAAATACCAGCACCTGTTCACGCCAAGCGACGACCGCCTGCGCATCCACCCCAATCGGCTCGCCCACACCTCCCGCGCCATAAGTCAGTTGCCGGCCACTGTCCAAGCGCACACTGCGCCCGGAAACATCCACCGTCAGCGAACCCTCGATACAGGTCACGCACACATTGCGGTCGGTGTTGCGCACATTGAACCGCGCCTGCGCCGCAGTCACCCAGCCCTCGCCGGCCTGCACCTTGAGCGGTTGCGCCAGCTGTGCAAGCACTTCGACTTCGCCTTCAAGCAACTCAATCCCCTGCCCGACCCGGCTGATACGCGTCTGTGTGTTGAGCTCCAGGCTGACGCCTTGGCTCAACAGCACCTGGCGCTGCTCACCCACCTCGGTGCGATAGTCGGCCCTCAATCCGGCAAACCCGCCCGGCACGCCCACACGCACCATCACCACTGCCGCCGTGGCCGCAATCGCGCCACCCAGGAACGCACGACGCCCAAACTGACGGTGCGGCGCCGACTGTTCGGCGGCCGCGCCCAATTGCCGCCACAACAGCTTGGCCTGCTCGAACGCCTGGGCATGCGCCGGGCTTTGCGCGACCCAGGCCTGCAGCGCCTTGGCATCAGCCACGGTGGCCCGGCCCGAGGTCAGCAACAGCAACCAATCACGGGCTTGTTCGTGCACAGGGTCAGCGGGCGATTGCCGGGTGGAGGGGAAACTGAAAATGTTCAAGCGCGCACATACTCACGGTTTTATCAGGGACTCGACACTAAGACGGTTTTCCGGCCCCGGGACCGAACCGCTGAATCACTTTTCTTTCCAGGCGCTTGGCACAATGGCCCAAAGCAGCCTTGATTTCCTTCTCTACCATGCGCGTGGAAATACCGAAGCGCTGGGAGATTTCCAGGTGCGGCGCTTCTTCCAGGCGCGCAGCGATCAGGATCTTGCGTCGGCGCGCCGGCAGTTCGTACAGGGCTTTGACCAACGACTGGATCTCTTGCTGGCCACCCACCACCCGCGAAGGGTCCTGGGCCTCATCGGCGCTTTGCAGCAACGCCTCGACTTCACTGCCGGTGAGCAAGCGCGCATCCGCCTGGCGGCGGTCGGCGGCGATGTTCAGGGCCATGCGGTACAGGTAGGCGTTGGGTTGTTGCAGGTTCGGCGGCACGTCCATGCGGTCGACCCGCAGGTAGGTTTCGTGCAGCACATCATTGGCCAGGTCCTCCGAGCCCAAGCGTTTGCGCAGGCGCACCTTGAAGTCTTCATAGGAGGCCAGAAACAGACTGACCATCGCACTGTGCCCGGTGTTCTTCATGCGCCCGCGGCTCCCGTCCCTGCTGTGCATTCCATGCGTATTCCTGTTGTGTCGGGCATCAAAAGTAACGTCACCGGCTGGCGCAGCGCGCTGGGTGCCGGGCGTTCGACCCGGGTTGTCCCAAGGCTGCGCACCAGTGCTTCATCGCGTTGTTCATCGCCGGTGGAGCTGACCAGCCGGCTGTGTTCAATCACGCCATCAGCGTTGACCCACACCTGCACCAACGCCCGAAAGCTGCCGGGCCGGGTCAGTGGCGAACGGCACAGGCTGGCTTCGATCGCCTGTTGCAGCGCGGCGGCGTAACTGGTGTTGATGCGTGCCGTATTGCGCGCTGACGCTCCCCGCAGCAAAGGCGCCGGGGTCGGCGGGACTTGCAGGGTGACCGCATCATCACGTGCATAACGCGCCATCAGCCCACTCCCCGTCAGCAGCACCGCCAGCGCCTCCTGCGCAGTGAACCGCCCGCGCACACCGATGGAGCGCCGGCCCCGCGTCAACTCACGGTCGACCAGCACCGCCATCCCGGTGGCGCGGCTGTAGGCATGCAGTGCGTGTTCCAGGTCCTGCGCGGGCAGGTCCAATGTCAGCAGCGATGGCGCGGCGCTGGCGGGCGTTATGCCAACCAACAGCAACAGCAAGGCCAGGGCACCCATGGCGCGCTTCCAGCCTCCCTGTTCACCCCCCACGCGGCATCGCTGCACGGCTGACGTGTCCTTGAAAACCGTCATCCTGAGGCCCGTTTATGAACCTGATGTTACGGTGATAGCAAAAAAAACATCACGGTGACGGCAAGCCCGCTGAACTACACTTCGCAACACTAACGGCCCCTCTGTGCGGGCCTGCCAGGAGGCTCCGATGAAGCGTTACACCCCATTCGCCGGCCTGTTGCTGTGCGTCGCATTGCCACTGGCCGCCCACGCCGAAACCGCTGCCAAAGGCTGCACGGAAGTCACGGTAGATGGGTACAAGGCGCCCGACTATGGCTGCCTGAGCCAGCAAATGGGCAATGACCCGGACGCGGCCAAGGCCGCGCAAAAGAACCGCGAGGCGCAGAACCTCCCGGTACACAAGCGGCCGCCGAACCAGGTGGGGTTGGCCACGCCGGCGGCGACCAGTAACCGCATGGGCAATACGTTCGGGACGTCGGTAAAACCCCAGCGCCCCTGAGCAATCAGGCCAACGCCGCAGCCGCAGGCGGCACAACCACCGGGCTACCGCTGGCAACAAAATCTTCTTTGCGCAACACCACCAGGGCAATCAGCGATACCACACCGGTGGCCACGTAGAAGTACCACGGTGAAGTAATGTCGCCCGTCACTTTGATCAGCCAGGTGGAGATCAGCGGCGCGCTGCCACCAAACACCGCGACCGGCACGTTATAGGCCACGGCAATCCCGGTGGAGCGGATGCGCGTCGGCAGCAACTCACTCATCAGCGCGTAGGTGGATGAGGCGTACAGCCCGAACAGGATCGCCACGGCCATCAACGGCGCGAAGAACGACGCGGGCGTGGCGGTGGGTGCCGATTTGAACAGCCAGAACATCGCCAGCGTGGCCAAAGTGCCGATCACCATCAGAAACGGCTTGCGCCCGTATTTGTCGGTGAAGGCGCCACCAAACGGCATCACGAATGCCGCCGAGAAGCTGGCGACAAACACATAGAGCAAGGTGGTGCCGCTGTCGAACTTGAGGATCTTGGCCATGTAGGTCGAGGCGAAGGTCAGCACCAGGTAAAAGATCGAGCTGTGCAAGGTAATGATGAAGAACACCAGGGCGATGGCGCGTTTCCACTGCCAGACCTCGCGCAGCGGCGCGCGGGAGGTTTGCCCGGCGCGTTGCAGGGCCAGAAACTCCGGGCTGTCTTCGAGCTTGAGGCGGATATACATGGAGATAAACCCCAGCGGCGCCGCGATCAGGAACGGCACGCGCCAGGCCCATTCCTGCATCGTGTCGGCGCCCAGAATCCAGGTCATGCCGTTCGCCACGGCGCCACCCAGCAGCAGGCCGAGCACGGCGGTAACCATCAACCAGCACGTGGCAAAACCGCGGCGGCCGGGGCCGGCGTATTCGGAGATAAAGCTGGTGACGGTGCCGATCTCGCCGCCCGCCGAAAAGCCCTGCACGCAGCGCACCAGAATCAGCAGGATCGGCGCGGCGATACCAAGGGTCGCATAAGTGGGCAACAGGCCCAGCATTACAGTGGAGCCGGTCATCATCACCAGCGCCATGATCAGGGTTTTGCGCCGGCCGATCTTGTCCGCCAGCGGGCCGAAGAACAGCCCGCCCAACGGCCGGATAAAGAAGCTCAGGGCAAACGCCGCGAAACTGGCGAGCAGGCTGGTGGTGGGGTCGTCGGAGACGAAAAACGCCTGGCCGATGTACACGGCGAGAAAGCCGTAGACGCCATAGTCGTACCACTCGATCAAGTGGCCGGAGGTGGCACCGAGGAATGCACGGCGGCGCTTGCGCTGCGTGTCTTGCGCTGTATTGCCCATCGAAGGGACTCCTTGTCGGTTGTTCTGTCCATGAAAAGCTAGGAAAGCGCGGCGATACTCGCTGCTTTCAACCACTGCCGCAAGTCGGTCTTGAGGGTTTTGCCGTAGCTGTTCTTCGGCAAATCGGCCCTGAACACATACTTTTTGGGTTTCTTGAATGACGCCATGCGCTGCAGAAACCACGCGGTGAGTTCGGCCTCGTCCAGCGCCTGCCCGCTGCGTGTAACCACGAAGGCCACCACTGACTCGCCCCATTGCGCGTCCGGCTCACCCACCACACACACCTCGGACACGTCGGGATGCTGCACCAGCACTTCCTCGACTTCACGCGGGTACACATTGCTGCCGCCAGTGATGATTACGTCTTTGGAGCGATCGGTGAGGGTCAAGAAGCCGGCCAGGTCGAGAAAGCCGATGTCGCCGGTGAGCAACCAGCCATCCACCAGGGTTTGCGCGGTGGCCTGCGGGTTGCGCCAATAACCTTGCATCACCGTGGCACCGCGCACGGCGATCTCACCGCGCTCGCCGGTCGGCAGCGGTTGGTGCCGGGCATCCAGAATACGGATTTCGACACAGGCTTGCGCATGGCCAACAGACGCCGCCAAGGTTAACCAGCCTGGGCGCTGGCGGTCCGCGATCACAGCGCGAGGCAATACGCTGATGGTCATCGGGCTTTCACCCTGGCCGTAGATCTGCACCAAGCGCGCGCCGAAGGTGTCGAACGCCTCGCACAGGTCGGCCAGGTACATCGGCCCGCCTCCGTAGACGATGGTCTTGATGCCGTCGCCGCCATAACCCTGGCGCCGCGCCTGTTCGACCATGCGCTTGACCATGGTCGGCGCGGCGAACAGCGATACATTGCCCAGCTCCGTAGCCAGGCCAAATAACTCGCCGGCATCAAAACCACCGGAAGCCGGCACCACATGCCGGGCGCCGCAGCGCACATGGATGAAGTTGTACAGCCCCGCACCGTGGGACATCGGCGCGGCATACACGGCTGCGTCGTCGGCACTCACCGGGTCGACATCCGTGGGGTAACACAGCGACATGGCGACCAGGTTGCCGTGGGACAACATCACGCCCTTGGAGCGCCCGGTGGTGCCGGAGGTGTAGAACAGCCAGGCCAGGTCCTGATCCTGGCGCGGCACCGGCTGCTCCAGGGTCGGCCAGCCGCGGGTCGGCGGCAGTGTGTGAGCGTCCAGTTCCTTGCAGCGCGCAGGCAAGTCCCGGGATGACGCGAAGACCCGGCCGCCGTCGGTAAAGATCAAGCGGGCCTCGGCATGGGTAGCAATCCACGCAGCTTCTGCCGGGTGCAGTTTGGCGTTGATCGGCACCACCACGCCACCCAGCCACCAGACGGCGTAGAGCACTTCCAGGTAGTCGCAGCTGTTCTTCATCAGCAGCGCTACCGCATCGCCCGGCACCAGGCCATATTGATCGACCAGTTGCGCAGCGCGTTGACGGACATGGGCGGTGAAGGTCGCGTAGTCGGCGACTTGCCGCGTGCCCTCAAACAACGCCGGGCGTAGCGGATCGCGGCGCTGGGTGTCGTGCAGCCAGTTGGCAATGTTCATGGTTCAGCTCCGACGCGCGTGCAGAACCGAGGCATAGTTGGCCACGGCCATCCCGCCCATATTGAACACCAGGCCGAATTCGGGGTTGGGTACCGCCAGGCCGATCGGCTCGCCGGTCAACTGGCGAAACGCCAGGGCATGCATCGACACACCGGTGGCGCCCACCGGATGCCCCTTGGCCTTGAGCCCGCCGGACAGGTTCACCGGCAACCGCCCGCCCGCGCGCACCACACCGCTGTCGAGCACACGGTGCCCCTCACCTTTGGGCGCCAGGCCCATGGCCTCGTAGATCAGCAGCTCAGCGATGGTGAAGCAGTCATGCACCTCGGCGAAGCTCAGGTCGGCCAGGGTGATATTCGCCCCGCGCAACGCCGTATGGATCGCGCGTTGCGGGCCTTCAAAGGCGAGGATGTCGCGCTGGGCAATCGGCAGGCAATCGTTGACCTGGGTCAGTGTACGAATCTGCACATCACGGCGGAACGCCCGCGCGCGCTTGGGCGAGGCCAGGATGATCGCGGCGGCGCCGTCGCTGATCAGCGAGCAGTCGGTAAGGCGCAGCGAATCGGCCACAAACGGGTTGCTCTTGGACACGTTGTTGCAGTGCTCGAAATCCATCACCCGGTGCATCTGTGCCAGCGGGTTGGCCATGGCGTTGGAGTGGTTCTTGGTGGCGATGGCCGCCATCGAGCCCAACGGGCAGTGGTAGCGCTCGGCATACTGGCGCGCCGCACGGCCGAACAGCTGCGGGAAACTCAAGCCCGCTTCGGCCGGGTCGTTCTGATAACCGGCACCGGCCAAGGCCTGGGTCACCTCGGCGGTGGTGGTGTGGGTCATTTTTTCCGCGCCCACCACCAATACCAGCTCGGCGCTGCCGGACAGGATCGCCTGGACCCCGGCCAGGATTGCCGCCGAGCCGGACGCGCAGGCGTTTTCACAGCGGGTCGCCGGTTTGAAGCGCAGCCCAGGGTCGGCCTGCAGCAGCAGCGAGGCCGGGAACCCGTCGGGCACCAACCCGGAGTTGAAGTGGCCAAGGAACAACGCGTCGATCTCGCTCGCGTCAATCGCCGCGTCCTTCAGGGCTTCGCGGGTGACCTGTACGATCAGATCCTCCAGGCTGGTGCCTTCAAGGCGACCAAAACGTGAATGACCGGCAGCAACAATGGAGACGCAATCAGCTGGCATAATCAATTTCTTCTATTTTTGGCGCGGACATTTACCTACAATGACCCACCGTTGGGCGCGCGCCAATTCGTGCAACTACTTACATGGCTAAGTAGCCCCAGTTGAGAAAAGCGACGAGGCAGGATGCCCAATGAACGCGTTTGCACAGCAGTTCCACGACATAGAACGCCTGGCGTTCCAGCTCTCCCCCGCGCCGCAACTGGTCACCCGCAACCGCGTAATGGTCGACTGTAATGAGGCTTTCCTGCAGTTGTTCGGCTATTCGCGCGACGCATTGGTCAACCAGCTGACGCTGCTGATCTACCCTTCCCAGGCTGACTACCACGCCATTGGCAAGCGCAGCCATGAATGGCTGCTGGAAAGCGAAAACGGCTTTTACTCCGACGAACGTTTCATGCAGCACCACAACGGCGAAGTGTTCTGGGCCAGGTCTCACGGCTACACCCTTACGCCCAAAGACCCGTTCAAGCTGATGATCTGGCACTTCGAACGCCTGGACCGCACCCACCAGGGCACCGGCGACCTCACGCCACGGGAGCGGGAAATCGCCATGCACATCGTCAATGGCCTCAAGTCCAAGGAAATCGCCTTGCGCCTGGCGATCTCCCACCGCACGGTGGAGGTGCACCGGGCGCGCTTGATGAGAAAGTTGCAGGCCAAGACGGTGGTGGAATTGGTGTCGAAAATTATTATGGTGGCCTGACGGAGGTAGATTTTTGTCGGGTTGCGATATCACTCGAAGCTACAGCAGTGCTGCGCGCTGAAAAACGCACCTGTCATGCCCTGTGACTTTCCCGCCTCAAGTGTTCCATCGAGCACGCCCGTACAATTCGCATCCGTGCCGGCCGCCTAAGCTCCTGACTTTCCAAAAACGGCTGGAGAGCAGGCATGGGTAGAAACTCGAATACGGTAAGCCTGGCATTGACGCTGTTGGTCGGGGCCATGATGAACAGCGCTTTTGCGGCAACGCCGAGCGTGGCAGTGGCACCGCAATACGACACCAGCCACGTCTACGTGGCACCCGCTGATGTGGACCGCTTTGCCACGAGCTTCCTCGCGACCTTCGGTGGCAAAAGTACCCCACAAGTGGTGGTGAACGTACTGCCAGTGCCAAGCAGTACCACCTCGCAATTGCTGCAGACGCCAGTCGGTACGGTGTCACTGTTCGGCTTCAGCACCCCCATACCGCATCCGTTTGGCCAGGAGCGCAACGGTTATCTGGTCAAGGACATGGACGAGGCCCTAAAGGCCGCGCGGGAAAATGGTGCGGCCGTGATTGTCAGTGACTTTCCCGACCCTATCGGCCGCGATGCCGTGGTGCAGTGGCCAGGCGGTGTGAACATGCAGCTCTACTGGCACACCCAGGCGCCGAACTACGCAGGGTTCCAGACGGTGCCGGAAAACCGCGTATACCTGCCAGCCGAGCGGGCCGAGGCGTTTATCAACGCTTTCCTCGGTTTTTCCCATGGCAAGGTCCTGGCTGACGACAAACACGCGCCGGGTATCGATATCGGCCAGGGCGGCCTCTACCGGCGTGTCGACCTGCAATCGCCGTTCGGACGCATGGCCGTACTGGTGACCAATGGCCAACTGCCCTACCCGTTCGGCCATGAGACCACCGGTTACCAAGTCGACGACCTGACGGCTACCCTGGCCAAAGCCACAGGCTCTGGCGCCACTGTGCTGGTACCGGCGTTCGCGAGCAAAGGGCGGCGCAGCGCAATGGTCGAATTTCCCGGTGGATACGTCGCGGAAATTCACCAGCTCAGCGCGACAAAATGAATCGTCATACCCCCTGGGGCTTGGCCGTGCTGTGGCCGCTGCTCACCGCCAGCGCCCACGCAGAGGAGCAAGCCACCCGACCGGTACTCAAAACCAACCGCTGGCAGGAAAACTGGTCGGTGCTGCAAGACCCGGTGCTGCGCACGCAACCGCTGGACAACTTGAAGTACATCCCGCTGTCAAGCGCCAACCCGTTGACGTACCTGTCGTTGGGCGCGAGCTTGCGCGAACGTTTCGAGATGAACGATGCCAGTGGCTTCGGCGTGCGCGATGTGAAGCGTGATCGCTACCTGATCCAGCGCTTTGAGATCCACGCGGACCTGCACCTGGACGAAAACTGGCGGGTGTTCACCCAACTCGAAGATGCTCGGGCGTACGACAAAACCACAGTGGGTGGTGCCGATCAAAACCGTGTCGACTTGCGGCTGGCCTTTGCCGAGTACGTGAACACCTTCAGCAGCGGGACGTTCAAGGGCCGTATCGGCCGCCAGGACTTCGCCTTCGACTTGCAGCGTTTTATCTCGTCGCGGGATGGGCCGAATGTGCGCCAGTCGTTCGACGCGCTCTGGGCCGACTGGGAAACCCCCCATTGGCGTTTTATCGCGATCGCCAGCCAGCCGGTGCAGTATCAGGACGAGAGACACTTCGACGACCGCTCCAACAGCGACGCTCGCTTTCACCTGCTGCGGGTCGAGCGACTGGTGGGCGGCAGCAATGAGTTGTCGGCCTACTACGGCGTGTATGAACGCAGCGCTGCGCATTACCTGGACGCCGACGGCGAGGAAACCCGCCAGCTGTTCGACGCCCGCCTGGGCGGTGTGGCCCGGGGCTTCGATTGGGACATCGAGGCGATGCTGCAAAGGGGGTCGGTGGGGAGCAAGTCGATTCGGGCGTGGGCCGCTGGCAGCCGTACGGGCTACACGCTTGACGGCCTGGCATGGAAACCACGGCTCGGCGTGCAACTGGATATCGCCTCCGGCGACCGCAAAGCGGGTGACGCTACCGTCGGCACGTTCAACCCGCTGTTTCCCAACGGCTACTATTTTTCACTGGCCGGCTATACGGGCTACAGCAACCTGATCCACGTCAAACCGTCGATCACCGTCAAGCCCATTGCCAAACTGAGCGTACAGACTGCCATCGGCCTGCTCTGGCGACAGACCACCGAAGACGCGGTCTATACCCAACCGAACTTGCCCGTGGCCGGCACTGCAGGCAAAGGTGAACGCTGGACCGGCGCCTACACTCAGCTGCGCACCGACTATGACTTCACACCGAACCTTACCGGCGCGGTCGAAGCCGTGCATTACGCGGTGGGCCGCACCCTGCGCGAGGCCGGTGGTGACGACAGCAATTACCTGGGAGTCGAGCTCAAATTCAGTTGGTAAACCCAAGCAAGCACAGGTGTACAAGCCCTTCGACACGTGCAGGGCAATAGTAACTCGCAGTCATCCCCCTCAATCAAGGAGTTATGCATGAGCACATTCGTTGCCAAAGATGGTACCCAGATCTACTTCAAGGACTGGGGCAGCGGTAAACCTGTATTGTTCAGCCACGGCTGGCCGCTGGATGCGGATATGTGGGAATACCAGATGGAATACCTGAGCAGCCGCGGCTTTCGCACCATCGCTTTCGACCGCCGTGGTTTTGGCCGGTCCGACCAACCATGGACCGGCAATGACTACGACACCTTCGCCGACGACATTGCCCAGTTGATTGAACACCTGGACCTCACCGACGTGACCCTGGTGGGCTTCTCCATGGGCGGCGGCGACGTCGCTCGCTACATCGCCCGCCATGGCAACGCACGCGTAGCCGGCCTGGTATTGCTGGGTGCCGTGACGCCGATCTTTGGTCAGAAAGCGGACTACCCGCAAGGTGTGCCCGCCGATGTATTTGACGGTATCAAGGCCGGGCTACTCAAGGACCGCGCGCAATTTATCAGCGATTTCAATACCCCGTTCTTTGGCATCAACCAGGGGCAGAAGGTCTCGCCAGGCGTGCTCACCCAGACCTTGCAGATCGCCTTGCTGGCATCGCTAAAATCGACGGTTGATTGTGTCACGGCATTCTCCGAAACCGACTTTCGCCCGGACATGGCCAAGGTCGATGTGCCGACCCTGGTGATCCACGGTGATGGCGACCAGATCGTGCCGTTCGAGACCACCGGCAAAGTGGCGGCACAGATGATAAAAGGCGCGCAATTGAAGGTGTACAAGGATGCGCCGCATGGTTTTGCCGCCACTCACACCCAGCAGTTGAACGAAGACCTGCTGGCCTTCCTCAACCGCTGAAACAACGGCGTCACCCTCTCCTTTCTTTGGCCGGGCTTGCCCGGCCTTTTTTCGTTCAGGCTCAACCGTGATCAAGTGCCAGGCGACCGGGCCCCGCGATCAGAATGCTGGAAAACAGGATCAACAGCAGCCATCCAAACTGCCCTTCAAACAGCGACCACTGCGGGTGCACTACCAGCAAAGCCACCAGCAGCACTGCAAGGATCGGCAAACAGGCCAGGCGCACCCAGACCCCGGCGATAATCAACAACGGGCAGACGACTTCTGCGCCAATCGCCAGGCATAACGTGACATTGGCACCCAGGTGGAACGGGTCTTCGATCAGCGTCAATTGTTGGCTGTAGTGGAGCAGTTTGGGCAGCCCATGTACCCACAGCAAGAACAGCGATGCACTCACTCGCAGAAACAGCAGCCCAAGCGCCTGACTTTTTGATTCATTCATCTGCAACGTCCATAAAAGAAACCGACGTCGATTGTGTCCGCAGAGCCGCGCCCGAGCTTGCAAGCCTGTGCTGACCTTATGGCAAAGAGCCAGCTATGCTGGGCGCCACACAAACTACCCCGGTTGAATCAACCACCCCAGGCTGCGGTCCCACTTCATACGCTCATCGCTACAGGAATCGTAAACATGACTCTGCCCCACGACATGACCCAGATTGAAATCACCACCTTCGGCGGCCCCGAGGTTCTCCAGCCCCGTCAGGTTGCAGTGCCCTCACCCGGCCCCGGCGAAATTCTGATCCGCGTGCATGCCGCCGGGGTCAACCGTCCTGATGCCCTGCAACGCGCCGGCAAGTACCCGATGAAGCCCGGCATGAGCCCGATACCGGGCCTGGAAGTGGCCGGCGAAGTGGTTGCGCTGGGCGATGGCGTCAGTGAATACAGCCTGGGTGACAAGGTCTGTGCCCTGACCAATGGTGGCGGCTATGCACAGTTCTGCGCCGTACCCGCCAGCCAGGCCCTGCCGGTGCCTGAAGGCATGGATTGGATTCAAGCCGCTGCCGTGCCAGAAACCTTTTTCACTGTCTGGGCCAACCTGTTCGGCCTGGGTGGCGCGCACACAGGCCAACGCGCCTTGATCCACGGCGGCACCAGCGGCATCGGCACCACCGCGCTGATGCTCTGCCAGGAGTTCGGCATCCAGGCGTTCGCCACCGCCGGCAGCGCCGACAAATGCGCGGCAATTGCCAAACTGGGCGCCGAGCCGATCAATTACCGCGAGCAGGACTTTGCCGAGGTCATCGCCAAGAAGACCGGCGACCAGGGCGTCGACGTGATCCTCGACATCATGGGAGCCTCCTACCTGAACAACAACCTCAAGGCCCTGGGCATGGACGGGCACTTGGTGATGCTGGGCTTCCTCGGCGGCGGCAAAGCCAATGACGTCGACCTGCTGACGATCCTCGGCAAACGCGCAGTCATCACCGGTTCCTTGTTGCGCGCTCGCACCAAGGACGAGAAAGCCGCAATCGCTGAGCAGCTGCGCGAATACATATGGCCGGTGCTGTCCGCCGGGCGCTGCCTGCCGATCATCGACAAGGTGTACGCATACACCGACGCCGCCCAGGCCCATGCGCGGATGGAAGGCGGGGATCATATTGGCAAGATCGTGTTGCAAGTGAAGTAATCGAGCCCCGGCGAGGCGGCGGCACAGGCGACATACAAGTTGCCTGACCCACCGCTTTCGCAGCCTCGCTAAAGCTCGACAGCTCCCACAGGGAATCGGCTGTGTTGCTGGGGGTTCGGTTTGCAGGGCCATCGCATCGAACGCAGATTCACCCAGCGACAAAGCTCAAATGTGGGAGCTGTCGAGCCCCAGCGAGGCTGCGAAGACGGCGGCACTGGCGAAACATAAACCACCTGAACCACCGCCATCGCAGCGGCTTGGCGCACTTACCCGGCGTACACCGGGTAATCGGTATAGCCCAGCTCAGAGCCGCCATACATGCCCTCAGCCCGCAGCGGGTTCAATGGCCAGCCGTTGAAAAGCCGCTGTGGCAAGTCCGGGTTGGCGATGAACGGGCGACCGAATGCGATCAGGTCTGCCAGCCCCGCCTCCAGCAGCTTTGCACCGCGCTCAGCGGTGTAGCGCCCGGCGTAGATGATGCGCCCGCTGAAGGTGCTGCGCACCGCCTGGCGGAAGGTTTCCGGCAGGTCAGGCGCGTTGTCCCAGTCGGCTTCGGCGATGGACACATAGGCAATGCCGGACGCCTCCAGCACCTTGATCGCCTCGATATAGGTGTGATGCGGGTCTTCCTCCACCAGGCCGATGTACACGCGGTCCTGATTAGTGCCGCTGAACAACGGCGAAAAACGCACACCAAGGCGCTCAGGCCCAACCACGGCCGTCACTGCTTCAACGATTTCGCGCAAAAAGCGCAGGCGATTGTGCAACGAGCCGCCGTATTCGTCGTCGCGCTGGTTGGCGTGAGCCGAAATGAACTGGTTGACCAGGTAACCATTGGCAGCATGGATTTCCACGCCATCGAACCCGGCGTCCAAGGCATTGCGCGCAGCCTGTGCGTAATGCCCAACCAACTCCTCAATCTCCAGCACACTCAATGCACGCGGCACCGGCGGCTGTTTCAATTCGCCCACGCCGGGGCCGGTTTCGATAAAGGCTTTCGCCTGCTCCGCCCTCAATGCAGAGGGCGCGACCGGTGCCAACCCTTCTGGCTGCAGGGCGTTATGGGACACACGGCCAACATGCCAGAGCTGGGCGAAAATCACCCCGCCATCGGCATGCACCGCCTCGGTGACTTTGCGCCAGCCGTCGATCTGCGCGGGCGTGTAGATACCCGGCGTCCACGCATAGCCCTGGCCGCGAGGTTCGATCTGTGTGCCTTCACTGACCATGAACCCGGCGCTGGCGCGCTGGCGGTAATATTCGGCCATCAGGTCGGTGGCGATATTACCCGGTTGCGCACTGCGTTGACGGGTCAAGGGCGGCAGCACAACCCGGTTATTGAGGCTGTGATGCCCCAGCTTTACCGGGGTATTTAAAACACGCATGGTCATGAGTAAAAGTCCAAATTCAGGGCGAACAAAAGCATTGGCGGCTCTTGAGAGCCGCCAATGCCTACAACGGTTAGTTAATTTAAGCGGTGAGTTTCAGCAGGGCCTTGGCCACATCGCTGGAGCTGGCAGGGTTCTGCCCGGTCACCAGCAAACCATCTTCAAGCACAAAGGATTGCCAGTCGGCGCCCTTCTCATACAGGCCACCGAGCGCCTTGAAATCATCTTCAATCAAAAACGGCACCACATCGGTCAGGCCCACGGCGGCTTCTTCGGAATTGGAGAAGCCCGTCACACGACGGCCCTTCACCAACGGCTCGCCGTTGACCGCCTTGACGTGACGCAGCGCGCCCGGCGCATGGCAGACAAACCCGATCGGCTTACCGGCGCGCTCAAAGGCTTCGATCAGCGCGATCGACGCTTGCGATTCGGCCAGGTCCCACAATGGCCCATGACCACCTGGGTAAAACACCGTGTCGAAGTCGGCAGCATTCACCGAGTCCAGCTTGACCGTGTTGGCCAGGGCCTGCTGCGCGGCCGAATCGGCGGCAAAGCGGCGGGTATCGTCGGTTTGCGCATCCGGCTGGTCACTGACCGGGTCCAGCGGTGGCTGACCACCGGCCGGCGATGCCAGCACCAGTTCGGCACCGGCGTCCTTGAAGGTGTAATACGGAGCGGCAAATTCTTCGAGCCAGAAGCCGGTTTTACGACCGGTATCGCCCAGCTGGTCGTGAGAGGTCAGTACCATTAATACTTTCATTTTCCAGTGCCTCGATCGATGGGTTGCAGTAGATGTTGTGTGAGTAGCAGCGCCTCATCAAACGGCGCGGATGTTCGGGTGATCTTGCTCATGACGCTGGTCCCCAACCACAACGCATACAGGCGCCGGGCCAGGCTTTCGGGGTGTAGCTGTGCCTGCAGCGAGCCGTCTTCAATGCCGTGCTGCAAGGCCTGGGCAAGCAATTCAATGGTGCGTGCAGTGCCGCGCTGCAGGGCCAGACGCATCGGCTCTGAAAGGTCTGACACCTCGGCACCGAGTTTGACGGCAAGGCATTTGCCCGTGTCGGTGCAGCCGGTCTGGTTGTCGACCCAGGATTGCCAATAGCGCATCAACTTGGCAAAGCCTGACAGCTCAGGCTGATTGAACAACTGCTGCATGCCGTTGACGTAGTGGTCGAAGTAACTGTCGAGCAACACCACGCCGAACGCATCCTTGGAGTTGAAGTAGTGATAGAACGAGCCTTTGGGTACTTCGGCGGCTTGCAGTATTTCGTTCAAGCCCACCGCAGAAAATCCTTTACGGCCGACAATCACTTGCGCCGTGTCCAGAATGACCTGCCGAGTACTTTTAGCTTGGTTGTTCATCACGCTTCCCGTCCGATTAGACCAGTCGTCTAGTTCGTTGAGGGGATGTTAGGCGCCACGCAAACCTTCAACAATGTCAGATGCGCAAGGATTCCGGACATGCCACAAAGCCGGTTGCCGTTTACCTGGCACGCGCCGACAATCACCCCTCCCGAGCCCTTGGCCCGCGTTTTTTGGAGAACAATGATGCACAGCGTTGCGCTGATGGTTTACCCGAACTTTCAATCCCTGAGCCTCAGCCTGGGCTCGGTATTTGAATGCGCGAACCTGCTGCGCGGCGAACCGGCCTATGAGTTTCACCTGGTGTCCGAAAGCGGCGGTGCCGTGATGACCTCCCAAGGCTTTTCGGTGAACACCACGCCGATCCGCGCGCAGGGCTATGACACGCTGATCGTCAGCGGCTATCTGGAATTTCGCTTGCCGGAAGCCAACCTGCTCGAACTGGTCAAGGCCGCCTCCGCCCAATCACGGCGCGTGGCCTCATTGTGCATGGGCATCTTCGTGTTGGCCGAAGCCGGCTTGCTCGAGGGCAAGCGCACCACCACCCACTGGATCCACGCGCCCGCCTTTCGCAAGCGCTACCCGCACATCCAGCTTGAGGAAGACAAACTGTTCGTGGTCGACGGCCAGATCTGGACCGGCGCCGGCATGAGTGCCGGCGTCGACCTGGCACTGGCCATGGTCGAGGCTGACCTGGGCAGCGACCTGGCCCGGCGCATCGCCCGCAAACTGGTGATCGCCCAACGCCGCGGCAGTGAGCAGTCGCAATTGTCAGCCCTGCTGGAACTGGACCCCAAATCCGACCGCGTGCAGCTGGCCCTGGCCTATGCCCGCGAAAACCTGACCCACGACCTCTCGGTCGAAGCCCTGGCCGAGGTTGCCCGCCTGAGCCCGCGCCAGTTCAGTCGGGTGTTTCGCGAAGAAACCGGGCAAACGCCGGCCAAGGCCATCGAATCACTGCGCGTGGAAGCGGCCCGGGCGCTGATGGAAACCAGCCGTCACCCGGTCGAAGTGGTGGCCCGCGAAACCGGCTTTGGTGATCGCGAACGCATGCGCCAGGCGTTTCTGCGTGCCTTCGGGCAACCGCCCCAGGCCATGCAACAGGTGTTGTTCAATCCGGGTTAGGCGCATAACCGAACATCGACTTCACCTCCAGGTAATCCTCCAAGCCAAACACGCCCCACTCGCGACCATTGCCCGACTGCTTGTACCCGCCAAATGGCGCGCCATTGTCAGCCTTGCTACCGTTGAGGTGGACCATGCCCGTGCGCAGTTGCCGAGCCACGAAACGCGCGCGTTCCAGGGTGCCGGCGCTGACGTAACCGGAGAGACCGTAGGGGCTGTCGTTGGCAATTGCGATCGCCTGCGCTTCGCTGTCGTACGGGATGATCACCAACACCGGCCCGAACACTTCTTCACGGGCAATCGGCGACTGCGGGTCGACGTCGGCGAACACCGTGGGCCGCGTATAAAAACCCGTCGTCAGCGCTTCGGGCCGCCCCACGCCACCGCATACCGGCGCCTGGGCGACTGCCCCCAACACACTCTGCACGCGTTCGAACTGCGCCTGATTGGCCAGCGGCCCGATGGCCGTGGCCGGGTTGCTGTCGTCAAAACACACTTGCGCCGCCACCTCTCGGGCAATCTGTACCGCACCGGCCTGCATGGCCCGTGGAACCAGCAGGCGCGTCGGTGCGTTGCATGACTGCCCGCTGTTGCGAAAGCAACTGCTGACGCCGTGGCGCACCGCTGCATCGAAGTCCGCATCCGCGAGGATCAGGTTGGCCGACTTGCCGCCCAGTTCCTGGCAGACCCGCTTGACCGTTTGCGCGGCCGCCTTGGCCACCGCAACCCCTGCGCCGGTCGAGCCGGTAAAGGAAACCATGTCGATATCAGCATGGCGGGCAATCCCCTCGCCGAGGGTCGGCCCATCACCATTGACCAGGTTGAACACGCCCTTGGGCACCCCGGCGCGATGCAGGATGTCGGCCAGCAACAGGGCCGACAGGGGCGCCTTTTCGCTGGGTTTGAGCACCAGGGTGCAGCCCGCTGCCAGGGCTGGGGCGAGCTTGCAGGTCAGCTGATTCAGTGGCCAGTTCCACGGCGTGATGAGCCCGCACACGCCAATCGGCTCACGGCTGATCAGAGTGCTGCCGTGGAGGCGCTCGAATGCGTAGTCTTTCAGCAGTTCATAGGCCCGTTGCAGATGGCCCAGGCCTGCCGGCACGTGTGCGCTGCGCGCCAGCGACAATGGCGCGCCCATCTCCTGGTGCACGCACTGCGCGAGGGCTTCGCTGTGTTGGCGATAGCCGTCGATGATCGCCGCCAACAGCTCCAGGCGTTGCTCGCGTGACCATTGGCTGTAGCAGTCAAAAGCGCGCCGAGCGGCAGCCACCGCCAGGTCCAGATCGGCGACAGTGCCCAGGCTGATGCGGGTGATGACGCACTCGGTGGCCGGGTTGAGCACCGCCAGGGTTTCGGCCCCCAATGGCTTGACCCATTGGCCGTCGATGTAAAAGTCCCGGTGATTCATCGCGTCGCCTCCAGCGCAGCGCCCAAGGTATGGAAAACCAGCGCGACCTGCTCCTCGCTGATGATCAACGGCGGCGACAGCAGGATATTGTCCCCGGACGCGCGCACCAGCACGCCCGCCTCGTAACAGCGCTGGGCGACTTCCCCGGCCCGCGCACCCGGCGCACCCTCGCGCGGCTTAAGTTCGACCGCACAGAGCAAACCTGTTGCACGCACATCCAGCACCCACGGTTGTTCACGCAGCGCCAGCGCGCGGGCTTGCCACAGCGGGGCAAGCTGCTGAACATGGGTGTTGATAGCCAGTTCCTCGTGCACCTGCAGGGTCGCCAAACCCGCTGCGCACGCCAGTGGATGCGCTGAATAGGTGTACCCATGCATCAACTCGATGGCCTGCTCCGGGCCTTGCATAAAAGCCTCGTACACCGCGCCGCTGACCAGCACGCCGCCCATGGGCACCGCACCGTTGGTGAGGCCTTTGGCCAGGGTCATCAGGTCTGGCGTAACACCGAAAGCCTGGGCGGCGAACCCATGACCGAGGCGGCCGAAACCGGTAATCACTTCATCAAAAATCAGCAGCACGCCATGACGATCACAGATCTCGCGCAATCTTTGCAGGTAGCCCTGGGGCGGTGCGTACACGCCGCCTGAACCGGTGACCGGCTCGACAATCACGGCCGCCACGGTTGCCGGGTCGTGGATCTCCAGCAACTGCAACAAGGCATCGGCATAGTGCGCGCCCTGCTGCGGCTGACCCGGGCTGAAACGTAAGCCCGCGTCATAGGGCAGCGGCAAATGCGCCACATCACCCAGCAACGGGCCGAAGTCGCGCTTCTGGCGGCCAATCCCCGACACCGACAAACCGCCAAACCCCATGCCATGATAGCCCTTGGCGCGGCCGATCAGCTTGGTGCGGCGGCAGTCGCCGCGCGCCTGATGGTAGGCGCGAGCGATCTTTAACGCAGTATCCACCGCTTCGGAACCGGAGTTGGTAAAAAACACTTTATCCAGGCCCGTAGGGGCGGTTGCCACAAGACGATCAGCCAGGGTCAGCGCCGCAGGGTGGCTCATCTTGAATGAGGACACAAAGTCCAGGCGCCCCGCCGCTTCCCGAATCGCCTCGACGATACGCGGCTGGCCGTGACCGGCGTTGACGCACCAGAGCCCGGCCATGGCGTCGAGCATCTCGCGCCCCTCGGTGGTGGTGTAATGCATGCCGGCAGCGCGATCAAACAACATCGGCTGACGGTTGAAGGCGCGCATCGCGGTAAAGGGCGCCCATAGGGAAGAGGTCATTGCGTGCACTCCTTAAGACTGTGTGCGTACGCCGAAAAGGGTTGGCCGTTGCAAGGCGCCGGCGTTGGTGTTCACACCTCGGTCGCAATACAAGCGACCCTCCAGGAGGCGGCAGCGCACGTGGTCACCGAATGCGGTTTCAACAAAGCGCCAATCCATGTGCAACTCGCCCTCGGGCGTCCACCGCGCCTGGGCAACCACCTGCGTTTGCTCGGGTTGATACTGGTGATGCAGATAGTTGCCGGTCATGCTGGTAGTGGTTTCGATCGGTTGCCGCAAGCCGGCACGTATGTGGTGGGTGCCGCGGTGGTCAACCAGGGTGAAATCGCAGTGCTCTCCCTGGAAATCAAAGGCCAACTCGCGCACACCGTCCTCATTGGGTTCGATGGCGAACCGACCTTGCATGGCGGCGCTGGCGGGCGAGGCATGCAGGCCTGGCAGCCCGGGCAGGCGCAGGCCCTCGATCAGCGCGTCCAAGTGCATTTGGCTGGTTTGAGCATCCGCAGCAGTGCGCCCCAGCGCCGGGAACAGATGCTGCCACAGCGCCTGGTGCAAGCGTTTCTCGCCCAGGCGCAGGCCGCAGGTGAAGACAATCACCGTGTCCTGCTCCGGCAGCACCATGCACTGCTGGCCGAACACCCCCGAGGCGTAATAGCCGCCGTGCTCGGTCATCCACCACTGGTAGCCATAGCCTTCGCGCTGGGCTTCGTTGCCCTTGTTTTTGTCCCGTGGCAGATACTGCTTGCCGTCGAACTCGCCCATCCATACGTCCTGTACCTGGTTGCGCGTGGCCTGTGCCACCCACTGTGGCGACAACAGCTGGCGGCCCTGCCACTGGCCCTGGTTGAGGTGCAACACGCCGAATTTCAACGCGTCTTCGCTGGTGCAACTCAAGCCATTGCCGCCGGCGTTGAAGCCCCCCGGCGCCAGGTCCCACGCAAGCTTGTCGAGCCCCAGGTAATCAAGGACACGCGCCTGCAGCAGGGCATGCATCGTCTGCCCGGTCGCCTGGGTGACAATCGCCGAAAGCATAAAGCTGGAAGCACTGCTGTAGATAAACGCCTGGCCCGGCGGCTCGTCCACCGGCTCGTTGAGAAAGGCCTCGACCCAACTGCTTTGCAGGTTGCGCCAGTCCCCGCCGGAAATCCCGCGTGCATGGCCGGTGCGCATGGTCAGTAAATCCTCCACGGTCATGGCCGCGAGGTTGGCGCTGATGGGCTGCGGGCACAACTCGGGGAAGAAACTGACGACCTTAGCGTCAAGCCGCAGGCGACCGTCGTCCACCAACAGGCCGATCGCGGTGGCGGTCCAACTTTTAGTTGCCGAATGCTGCACATGCATGCGGTGCGCCGAGTAGGGTTGCCAAAACGCCTCGACCACCACCGCACCTTGGCGATAGAGCATGAAACTGTGCAGTTCAAGACCCGCCAGGGACACGGCCTGGATGAAATCGGCAATGCCGGCGGGGTCGACACCGCGTTCATGGGGCAAGGCCCTGGGCAGCGGAATGTAGGTCATAATCGGTCCTCTTTGATGTTTTTATATTTCAAATAATGCAGATAAGGTTTTACTCACGACGGCCTTCATGTATTTGAGCCGCCTATAATTCAGTTTTCCGGGTATTCTTGCCTCCCTTGTCACAGGATCGACTTCACGCCATGCCCCAACTCACCTCGCTGCAGACCAAAGTCGCCGGACAGATCCTGGCCGCCATCGCCAGCGGCGACCTGCAACCCGGGATGCACCTCAAAGAAGTGGAACTGGCCCAGCGCCTGGGCGTGTCGCGCTCGCCGATCCGCAGCGCGCTGTCGTACCTGGCCACACAGAAAGCCATCGAGCCGCTGGCGCAGCAGGGCTTTCGTGTGCCACTGGAAGCCGGCGATGGCTTGGCGCAACAGGTCAGTGCGTTGCATAACGAAGAAGATCAGCTGTACACACGCTTGATCGATGACCGTTTGAACCAGGTGCTGCCCGACCAGATTTCCGAAAGTGATTTGCTGCGCCGCTACGGTGTCGGCAAAAGCGTGCTGCGCCGGTGTTTGCTGCGCTTGTCTGATGAGGGTGTGATGCAGCGCAAGCACGGGCATGGCTGGCAGTTTTTGCCAACGCTGAACAGCCCGAAGACGCGCTTTGAGAGCTACCGCTTCCGCATGTTGCTGGAGCCGGCGGGGCTGTTGGAGCCGACGTTCACTATCAACCCTGAGCAGTTTCGCCGCTGCCGGGAGCGGCAGATGGAGTTGTTGGAGGGCACGGTTGATGGGCAGCGTTTTATCGAGTGCAACGCGGAGTTTCATGAGCTGCTGGCGGCGGCTTCCGGTAATGGCTATATCTTGCAGGCGATCCAGCAGCAGAACCGGTTGCGACGGTTGACCGAGTTTCACACGGTGAACAATGTGGAGCGGGTCCGGGTGTCGTGCCAGGAGCATCTGGCGATTCTGGATGCGTTGGAGCAAGGCGATAATGAGTGGGCGTCGACGTTGTTGCATCGGCATCTGGATGTGGCGAGCAAGTTGCGGGTGGCGCGAAACAAGAGCTGAGGCGTGTGGATTGGGGGCATATCCGCTGCAGCGGTTACCCCCACCTGGGGCTATGTACCCCGACCCAAGTCTTCCAGCGCCTGACACATGGCTCTGGCGAGCAAGCCCGCCATCGCAGGCCAGCCAGCTACCACACAGAGACAGCGTCTTCAGGGCAAACACGTGCATCACCAAAGCGCCACGGTGTAACCGACGATCACCCGGTTTTCATTCATGTCACGCAGGTAATTGGCCTTGCTCAACCCATTGCGCCAGCGCAATGAAACGCCTTTCAGCGCCCCCGACTGGAATACATACCCCACATCAATATCCCGCTCCCACTCCCGCCCTTCCCCCGCAAACCCCTTCACCTGCGCCCGGTCACCCTTGGCCCAGCGCGTAGAGAATGTCAGTCCCGCAACCCCCAGCACCGCAAAATCAAAGTCATACCGCGCATGCCAGACCCGTTCATTGGTTTGCGAGAAGTTACTCAACTGATACTCGGAAAACAGATAGGTATTGGTGCCGTCCACATAGGTAAACGGCGTTGTGCCGTACTGCTCCTGATACCCGCCACCCACGCTATGCCCCTTGTAGCTGAACATCGCCCGCGTACTCAGCGCGCGGTTATCCACGTTGCCCGCCGAACCGGCACCTGAGGTGTCCGCATCGAAATATCGGATATCCATCTTGAGCAGGCCGCCGCCCAGCGCAACGCTGTTTTTCAGCCCAATAAAGTGCTGCTGATAAATATCTTCCAGCTGCGCAAAGTGATAACTCAGGGTCATGCCCGGCGTGAGCCTGTAATCGCCGCCGGCAAATCGAAAACGATCACTTCTGGCGGTGCTTTTGTAAGCCCCGCTCTGACTGGTCAGCCCCATATCCTCGTACTCGGTGGACTCACGCTGTTTGGTCTGGTCAATCTGCCCGCCAATCAGCGCCAGCCCGGCGATATCGGTGGAGGTCACCTGCGTGCCCCGGAACGTCTGCGGGAACAATCGGCTGGTATTGGGTTGCAACGTGGGCAAGTCCGGCAGCAGGTAGCCGCTGCGCAACTCGCTCTGGGCAACACGCACCTTGCCGGTCACGCCGTATTTGGAGTACTCGTCATGCGCACGCCTGGAGTAACTCGGTTTACCCGGCGCAGCATCGTTATCGCGCGACAATAAACCGGAGCCCGAGCGGTCCGGGCTGGAATCGAGTTTCAAGCCGAGCATGCCCACCACGTCAACACCCAACCCCACGGTGCCTTCGGTAAAGCCCGACTTGAGGTTGAGGATAAAACCCTGCGCCCACTCCTCGCGTTTGGATTGCCCGGCGTCTTCGCGGTAGTCACGATTGAAGTAGTAGTTTTTCAAGTCCAGATCTGCATTGCTGTCCTTGATAAAGTCCGCCTGGACCGGGGCGCACAGCAGGCCCCCGCTCATAAGACCGGCGCCCTTTAAGATCAGGTTGAGCGTGTTGTTAGGCATGTTGTTGGCTCCTGGCAGTCATTTCGGTGAGTAGGTCTTATTGTTTTTCTGGGCACGACGTTCACCCTCGCGCAGGCATGAAGGCCCGCGCGCCGGATGAAATCAGGGGGTTAAATTGCCGGTCGTATTCGGTAGCCGCCGCCCGGCAGTTTCTGCAGTGGGCTGGCGGCCGCCAGTAACTGGCGGGTGTAGGGGTGCTGCGCGCAATCGAAGATCTGCTCGCGTGCCCCCACTTCCACGACCTCGCCCTGGTGCATCACCGCCACGCGATGGGCGATGCGCTCCACGGCCGCCAGGTCATGGGAAATGAACAGGCAGGCAAAACCGTACTGCGCCTGCAAGCGCTCGAACAGTTCGAGGATCTGTTTCTGAATGGTCATGTCCAGGGCCGAAATCGGCTCATCGGCGACCACCAATTGCGGGCGGCGCACCAGTGCGCGGCCAATAGCGACACGCTGGCGTTGGCCACCGGACAGTTGGTGGGGAAAGCGTTCGACATACTCCTCACCCAGGCCGACATCCTTGAGGGTTTGCGTGACGCGCTCACGCCGCTCGGCGGCATTCAAACCGGGCTCGTGGCGCAGGGGTTCAGCAAGGATCTGGCCGATTTTCATCCGTGGGTTCAGTGATGAATACGGGTCCTGGAAAATCATCTGGCACTGCAGCCGGTGGGTACGGTTGGCGGCCTTGAGGATATCCACGCCCTTGAAGCGGATCGACCCGGCGCAAGGTTTGATCAACCCGACCAGCGAACGACCCAGGGTGGTTTTGCCCGAGCCACTGCCGCCCACCAGTGCCAGGGTTTCGCCAGGTGCAATCGCCAGGCTGGCCGAATGCACCACGCGCTGGTACTGGCGCTTGCCCCAGAACGAAGTCGGCCCAGGGTGCTCGATGCACACCTGGTCAATCTCCACCAACGGCGTGCTGCTCGCCGGCAATGCTGGCAGCTCGCCACGCCGTGGCAAGGCTTCAAGCAGTTGGCGGGTGTACTCGGCCTTGGGCGCCAGCAGGATGTCTTGGGTACTGCCCTGCTCCACCGCCTGGCCGTGACGCATCACTACCACTTTGTGCGCATAGCGGGCCACGAGTGACAGGTCATGGCTGATAAACAGAATGGCCGTGCCCTGTTCGCGAGTCAGCTCCAGCATCAACTCGATCACGTCCAACTGCGCCAGGCAGTCGAGGGCAGTGGTGGGTTCGTCGGCGATCAACAGCGCCGGGCGCAACAGCATGACCGAGGCGAGCATGATGCGCTGGCGCATGCCGCCGGAGAACTGATGCGGGTAGGACTCCAGGCAACGTTCAGCCGCCTTGATCCCGATGCGACGCAGCATGGCCAGGCAGCGCTCGCGGATCTGCGGCGGGTCGAGGTCAGTGTGCAGCCTGAGCGCCTCACTCATCTGTTGGCCGATTTTTAACGCCGGGTTGAGCGACACCATCGGTTCCTGGAACACCATGCCGATGCTCGCACCACGAATCGCGCGCAATTCTTCAGTGCCGGCCTTGACCAGGTCGCGGCCCTGGAAATCCAGGCGCCCGCCACACACTTGCATCGGCAACGGCAGCAAGCCGATGGCAGCGCGAGCGGCCATGGTCTTGCCGCTGCCCGACTCGCCCACCAACGCCACAATCTCGCCCGGCGCGATACAGAAACTCAGGTCATCGACGGCCAGCGGGCCATGTTCCCCGACGCGGATCTTCAGGTTTTGCACACTCAACAAAACACAATTGGCGGGCATGTTCATTTCCTCATCCGGGGGTCGAGACGGTCACGCAGTGCGTCGCCAAACAAGTTGATCGCCAACAGCGTCAGGCAGATAAACAGCCCCGGAAACACACCCAGCCAAGGTGCCGAGGCGATATACGGCCGACTGCTGGCAAGCATGTTGCCCCAGGTGGCAGCCGGTGGCGGTACGCCGAGGCCGAGGAAGCTCAGGGCGCTTTCCGAAAGCAGCGCCCAACCGAACATGCTGGTGGCCAGCACACACAGTGGCGCGAGGCAGTTGGGGGCGATGTGCCGCAGCATGGTGTACAGCTCGGAGTTGCCGATGACCCGCGAGGCTTCGATGTACTCCAGCTCACGTAGGGATAACACCGTGCCGCGCACGACCCGCACCACCGAGGGCGTGTAGGCAATGCCCAGGGCCAACACGATGCCGTATTTGCTGGCACCGATAATCGCCATGATGCCCAGCGCCATGAGGATGCCGGGAAACGCCAGCAGCGCATCGTTGAACATCATCAACACGCGGTCGGTCCAACCCCGCAAGTAACCGGCGAGCATGCCGATCACGGTGCCGGCCAGTACCGCCACCGTCACCGTGAGCAAACTCACCCACAGGCTGGTGCGGGCACCGATCAGCAAGCGGCTGAACACGTCGCGACCAAACTCATCGGTGCCCAACCAATGGGCCGCTGATGGTGCTTGGAAACGCGCGATCAAGTCGATCTTCAGCGGATCGAACGGCGACCACACCAACCCCATCAACGCCAGCGCGATCAACGCCACCAGCAGCCCGCCGCCGATCACGGCATTGGCCGGCGCCCACCCACGTCGGCGCTTGGCCGCTACGGGCACGGCAATAGTCGAACTCATAACTTCACCCTTGGGTCGAACAGCGGATAGAGCAGATCCACACACAGGTTGACCAGCACATAGATAAAGGTGATCAACAACAGGCAGCCTTGCAGCACCGGATAGTCGCGGGCAAAAATCGCATCGACCATCAAGCGGCCGATGCCAGGCAGGGTGAACACCGTTTCCAGCACAGCGATTCCACCCAGCAGGTTGCCGAGGATCAGCCCGACCAGCGTCCAGGTCGGCGCAAACGCATTGGGCAACGCGTGTTTCCACAGCACCGCACGTTCCGACAGGCCTTTGGCGCGGGCGTGGGCGATGTACTCCAGGCGCAGCACTTCGATGGTGCTGGCACGCGCCATGCGGGTAATCGCGCCCACTTCAACCAGGGTCAGCGTCACCACCGGCAGCACCATGTAGCTGATCGCTTGCCACGGCGCCTGGGCAAAACTCACGTAGCCCACCACCGGCAACCAGCCCAGTTGAATACCAAAGGCATGCAGCAGCAACAGGCCAAGCCAGAAACTGGGAATCGACAGCAACAAGGTGGCGACGGACACCAACCCAAGGTCGAGCGCGCTGTTTTGTTTCCAGGCCGCGATCAAGCCAATCGGCACGGCGATCAACGTGGCAAACAACACCGCCACCAGCACGATGGTGGCGCTGACGCTGAAGCGGTCCAGGATCAGCGGCAATACCGCCTGCTTGGTGCTGATGGATACACCCAGGTCGAAGCTCATTACGGCCTTGAACCAGATCAGGAACTGCATGACCAGCGATTGATCCAGGCCCAGGGTGTGGCGCATATCGGCCAGGCTTTGCGGGTCGGCCATATCACCGAGCATCAACAGCGCCGGGTCGCCCGGGATCAGGCGAATCAGTGCGAACACCATCACCGAGATCAGCAGCAGTGTCGGAATCGCCATCGCGAGTTTTTGCAAAATAAAACGCAACATGCTCAGGCCTCGTTAGTGGGCCGCGAGGCTGACGCCCCACAGCCTTGGCGATGACACCGGCCAGGAATGGAAGCCCTTGACGCTGTCGCGCAGCGCCGCGGCTACTGTGCCGTTGTAGATGATCACCATGGGCGTGTCGTGGATCATCATCGAGTGCAACTGGTCGAACAGCGCCTGGCGCTTGGCCGTGTCGCTCTCGCGCACCGCCTCACGCAGTACCGCCTGGGCCTGGGGGTTATCCCAGACCTTGCGCGGTTCCTTGCTCTTGTCACCCATCAGCGAATCGAAGCTGGTAGCGGGGTCCAGGCGCGAGGAGTAAGAGAACGCCATCATCTGGTAATTGCCACTCTGGTAGCGCTCCAGTTGGGTGCCCCACTCCAGGGTTTCCATCTGGATGTTCAAGCCACTGGCCACCGCCATTGCCTGGCTGAGCAGGCCCATGTCGAACATCTGCGAATAGCGTTTATTGACGATCATCTTGATCGGCTGGCCGTGGTAACCGGCCTCTTTCAACAGGCGCTGGGCCAGCTGCGGGTCGTAGCGGTAGCCCTGCTTGGCGGTGGCACTGTAGAAGGGGCTGGTTTGTGCGATGGCCGAGTTGTTCGGCTCGGAGGTGCCGTTGGACAGCGCATTGACCATTTGCCCGTAATCCAGAGAATGGGCGATGGCCTGGCGGATGCGCACATCTTTGAGCAGCGGATCGTTGGTCTGGAACAACAAGCCACAGATGGCCATGATCGGGCTGAATGAAATCTGCACACCCGGTGTGGTTTTCAACTCCTGCGCATCGCTGGCGCTGACATTGGGCAGCAGGTCAATGTTGTTGGACATCAATGCCGCCTTGGCCGACGACGGGTCGGGGATCACCATAAAGCGCACTTCATCCACCAGGGCCTGCTTCTTGCCGGTAAAGCCGTCCGGTGCAGCGTCGTCACGAAGGCTGTAGTCGTGAAAGCGCGACAGCACCACGTATTGCCCGGGTTTCCATTCGGTGAGGCTGAACGGGCCGGTGCCGACAGGGGCTTTCCAACTGCCATCGGCGGCCAGCGAATCGGGGTGCAGGATGCCGCTGCCGGCGCAATCGGGGCGCGCCATCGAAGCCAGGAACAGGCCGCTGGGCTGGTCGAGATGGAACACGACGGTGAGCGGGTCCGGCGTGTCGATGGCGGTGATTTTCGCCCCGCCACGCCCGTCGAATTCGGCCAGGCAACGCCACTGGGTCTTGGGGTTGAGGTAGCGCTCCCAGGTCCACTTCACATCATCGGCAGTTAATGTCGCACCGTTCTGGAAGTGCACGCCTTCGCGTAATTTGAAGGTGTAGGTCAAGCCGTCGTCGGCGCGTTGCACCTCGCGGGCCAGCAACGGGCCAACCGAGGCGTCTTCGCGGTGGGCTACCAGGCCCTCAACGATGTGCAGCATCACGGTGTCGGTATTTTCGTCACGGTTGACGCCCGGCTCGGTGCTGCGGATGTCGGCGTTCAAGCCGACGCGCAAGGTGGTCTGGGCCTGCGCAAAGCCGGCGCCGAGTACGAGGGTGACGCACAGCGTGCCATTAAGTAAGCGATTCAAGGGAGATGTTCTCCTTCGCACAGAAGCGGCCTGGGGCAGGAGCCGGCTTCAAGCCTGTTTGAGGTCGTTGTTGTTATGGCCTGAACGGGATCAGTGCCGCGGATGTTTTTGTTTTTTTAAATTCGCCCGGACATACTCACAGCATGGAGTCGGCTTGTAAATGTTTTTTTAAGTACTTAAAAACATTAAAACCTTCTATTCTTCAACCGATGATGGTTTTTCAGCGCAATAAAAAAGAGGCCGAAGCCTCTGTGGGTGTAAACCAGCGTGCGCCCGCAGGCGCTCGCTTAATGCAGGACCGCTCGCGTAATCAGGTAACTCACCAACTGCGGGTCATCCTCCAGCTCCAGGGTCTGCACCGGGCGCGGCAAATCATCCAGCACCGCACGCCAGAACGCCTGGGACACTTCATCCTGGTCATAGAAACGCACCAGCCAATCGGCCTGGCCGCTGCTCAACACCTGGGTGGCAATGGCACGGCCAATGCCTTTGCGGCGGTAGCGCTTGAGAATGAACAGGTCGGCCAGTTCCAGGGCGTCGATGCCTGGCAGTTCGCTGCCTTCAATCAGCAGGAAGCCGGCGATATAACCGTCCACCAGCAGCAGGTTGGCGCTCCATTGCGGGTCGTGCCAGTAACGGGTCAGGTGCTCATCGTGGATGTAGAAGCGGCCATCCGCCTCGACATCTTCCTGTTCCCAGTCCGAGGACTCATAGGCGTAATACTGGTAAAGGTTGCGGATCAACTCGGACGCTTCGGGGCCAGTCTGGATCAGTTCAACGGTGGTTTCAGGCATGGGGCTCTCGGTGACAAAACGCAGGGCGCCATTGTTCACAAAACACGCGCGCAGGCCAATACATTGCATAACCTTTCTGTTTGCTGAACCGATTGCGGATTTGCCCCGTCCAACCGAAATTCCTGAAACATTTAGAATAAACTTCGTCAGCTTCGACCTTTTCCTCAAGGACCTCTATTTTGACCAACGTCTGTTCCGCCGGCCTGGATGTGGGCTTTGCCTCCCTGGATTACCTGCAGATTTTCATCCTGGGTGTGATCCAGGGCATTACCGAGCTGCTGCCGGTGTCGTCCACCGCCCACATGCGTGTGGTGCCCGCCCTGCTCGGCTGGCAAGACCCCGGCTCGGCGTTTTCGGCGGCGATGCAGTTGGCGGCGCTGGCGGCGGTGGTCAGTTATTTCTGGCGCGATGTGCGCCAGGTCACCACGGGCAGCATCGGTGCGGTACGCCGGGGCGACTACAACGACCCGTGGTTCAAGCTGGCGGTGGCGATTGTGCTGGCGACCATCCCCATCGGCATTGCCGGCCTGGCCTTGTCCTCGACCCTCAATAGCTGCAACTCGCCGTTGCGCGGCCTGATGGTGATCGGGATTTCCTGTGTGGTGATGGCGGTACTGCTGGCGGTGGCCGAAGTGCGCGCACGTCACACCCGGGACATGGGCCAGATGCGCCTGCGCGATGCACTGATTGTCGGGGTTGCGCAAATTGGCGCGCTGATTCCCGGCGTATCGCGCTCGGGCTCGACGCTGACCGCTGCGCTGTTCCTCAACTTCAAGCGTGAAGAAGCCGCGCGCTTTTCATTCCTGCTGGGCCTGCCCGCCATCGCGCTGGCCGGTTTGAAAGAGCTGTGGGTGCTGCTGCACGCCGACATGCCCGCCCACGCCTGGCCGCATTTGCTCTTCGGCCTGGTGGTGGCAAGTATCTCGGCGTTCTTCGCGATCTGGGGCCTGATGAAGTTCCTGGAGCGGTTCTCCACCTGGCCGTTTGTGATTTATCGCGCGCTGCTGGGAGTCTTCTTGATTGTGGCGGTCAGCACCGGGTTGCTCAGTTAAGCCCCCGGTTGACGGTCGGCCAGCTCTTCAAGCAAATCGGCCGAAGGCACAAAAAACAGGCCGCCGGTCACGGCGGTACTGAAGTCCAGCAAGCGGTCGTAGTTGCCGACCGGGCGGCCGACGAACATGTTTTCCAGCATCAACTCCAAGGGCTGCGGCGAGCGCGCGTAGCCGATAAAGTAGGTGCCGAACTCGCCGGCGCCTGGGCGGCCAAAGGGCATGTTGTCGCGCAGGATTTTCACTTCTTCGCCGTTTTCGTCGGTGATCACGGTCAGGGCGCTGTGGGAGTTGCTCGGCTTGGTCTCTTCATCCAGCTCGATGTCGGCCAGTTTGGTACGCCCGATCACTTTCTCCTGGGCTTCCACCGTCAGCTCGTTCCAGGCGCTCATGTTGTGCAGGTACTTCTGCACCAGCACGTAGCTGCCGCCTTCAAATTCCGCGTCTTCATCGCCGACGATGGTAAAGCCGACGGCCTTGCGCCCCACCGGGTTCTCGGTGCCGTCGACAAAACCGATGATGCTGCGCATATCGAAGTAACGGAAACCCTGGACCTCATCCACCACCTTGACGCTGTCGCCCAGGGCCACCATCAACTGCGTGGCCAATTCGAAGCACAGGTCCATCTGCTCGGCGCGGATATGCAGCAGGATATCGCCGGGCGTCGACGGAGCCATGCGCCCTGGCACGCCGAACTCGCGAAACGGGTGCAAGGCCGCCGGGCGTGGCCCGCCGAACAGCCGGCTCCAGGCATCCGAGCCAAACCCGCAGACGCAGGTCAGGTTGCCCGCCGGCACGCGCTTGCCCACCGAACGCACCAGCCCGGCGATATCGCCGCACCAGGCGCGCACCTGGTCTTCACTGCCGGGAGCGACGGTTGCCACCATGAAGATCGCGCTGCTGGTGATGGGATGGCAGACGGACTGCGGCTCAAGAGGTGGCTGAACAGGGCAAGTCTTCATGATGAAAGTCCACAGGCTAAGGGCGGTTTTAACCCGCGCAGATTAGCAGATCATCGCTGGCAGCTCTCCCACACCTGGCGAATCAGGGTCTTCAGCTTCAGCGCGTCGGCCCAGCGGTCGCTGATTTCACCGCCGTTTGCATCCGTGATTGCATAGGGCGGCGGGCCCAGCTCACAGGTGAACGACAGGCTATTGGGCGCATCGGGCCGGGCCAGCCAGTCTTCAATCCCGTAGCGCCACCAACCGGTAAAGCGTTCTACCCAGGCCTGGTGTTGGGGGAAACCCACAGAGACCTGCACCTGTTCACTGCTGGCCACTCGCCCGTGAAAGCCCCAGCTGTGGCGCAATATCGTGCGTATCTGCTCGTCGTCCTCGAACGCGCCCGGTTCCGGTAACTCCCGGCCGACGACGTAATGGGACAGGTCGGCGAGCAGTTTCAGGTCGGGCATCTGTGCGAGCAGGTCGAGGGTGAACAGCAGGTCGTTGGTAAGGCGGTAGCGATGGGTTTCCAGCAGGATCGGAAAGTCCACCTGTTCGGCCAGGCGCTGCCAGCCTTCGACCAGGCGGGCCGCCTCGGCCAGCGTGCGCGGGCGCACATCGGCCTGCAGGGTGAGGTGGTGGCAGCCGTAGCGGCTGATCACATCCAGCACGGCGGCCAGGTCATCCACCGATTGCGGGAACAGTTGGCCTTCGATCTGCAAGCCCCTGGCGCTGGCAGCAGCGTGCAGGCGCGCGACCTCGGCGGGTTTCCAGTAATGATCGGTGATGCCGTCGAAGCCGGCGGCGGCGATGCGATCGAGCTGAGCTTCCAGCGGCCCCGGTTCGGTCTGCATGGCCCAGAGGGATTGGAACACCAGCAATTGGTGCATATCAGCCTCGCAGCACGTGTTTAAGGGAAACGTCCGGGTTGGCCAGGTCGGCCGTATTGAGTGCAATGCGCGCGCTGATCAAGCGTTCGCACAGCTTGATGTCCTTGGCCACGCCATTGCCGAGCGCCCAGCCGCAAGCGCCTTGCAAATGCCCGTCGGTATCCAGGTGGAACAACAGCAAACCACCGCCCGGCAGTGCGCGGCTGACCGTCAGCGGGGTCATCACGCCAACGGTCTGCAAGCCCCAGTCGTACTGGTCGGACCAAAAACCCGGCATGGCCTCGAACGGCAACTCACGCCCCAACATATTCAGCGCAGCATGGCGACCTTGGGCTTCGGCATTGCGCCAGGTTTCCTGGCGTTGATACAGGCCTCCCAGGCGAAACTCACACACATCGCCCGCCGCATAAATGTTCGGCGCACTGGTGCGCAGTTGCGCATCGACGCGAATGCCCTGCCCTACTTCCAGCCCCGCTGCTGCAGCCAGTTCGAGATTGGGTTGCATGCCAATGCCGACCACCACCCGATCACACGGCAAGCGCTGCCCATCGACCAGTTGCACCGCGTCGGCGTCGATGGATTCGAGTGCCACATTCAAGCGCACCTCAACGCCTTGCTGGCGGTGCAAATCCAGCAGCGCTTCGCTGATCACCGGCGGCAACACCCGGCCCGCCAAGCGTGGGCCTGCTTCAAGCACCGTGACCTGGCAGCCCAGGCCGCGCGCGGTCGCCGCCACTTCCAGGCCGATAAAACCACCGCCGACCACCACCAGCCGCGTGCCGGGGCGCAAGGCGTCGCGCAGGGCCAGCGCCTCATCATGGGTGCGCAGGTAAAGCACGCTCGCCTGCTCCACAGGCCAGCGTCGCGCCCGGCCGCCGGTGGCCAGCAGCACACCGGCAAAGTCCAGCCATTGGCCGTCAGCCAGTTGCAGCCGGTGCTGGTGCGGCTCCAGGCGCGTAACCGGGTTGCCGGCGATATGTTCGATGCCCAGCGCGGCCATGCGCTGGCTGTCGCACAGGCTGCAACCCGCCAGGTCCGTGCTGCCTTGCAGCAAGCCCTTGGATAATGGCGGGCGCTCGTAGGGTAAGTGCGGTTCATCGCCGATCAGGATCAGGCGCCCGGTGTAGCCTTCTTCGCGCAAGGTCAGCGCCGCACGGCCACCGGCATGGCCGGCGCCGACGATGATCAGGGGGGCGTTCATGCTCACGCCGTCACGGCGAGTAAAACCCGCCCCGCTTCGACCCGCACCGGGTAGGTTTTGAGGTTGACGCACACCGGCGCGCCGAGGGCTTTGCCGGAGCGGTAATCAAAGCGCCCGTTGTGCTTGGGGCACTCGATCACGTGGTCCATCACCAGGCCGTCGGCCAGGTGTATTTTCTCGTGGGTGCACAGGCCGGCAGTGGCAAAAAATTCATTCTCGGCCGAGCGGTACACCGCGTAAGTGTGCGGCCCATGGTCGAAGCGCAGCACGTCTTCTTCGTCAATTTCGCCCACGGCGCAGACGTCGATCCATTGATCGTTCATGGCGTTGTTCTCTCTATGCATGGCCTTCCTTGTGGCGAGCGAGCCTGCTCGCGCCGGGCTGCGAAGCGGCCCCAAGGTCGGCAGTCGAGTATTGTCTGAAAGAATGCGGTGGTTTTTATTGGGGCTGCTGCGCAGCCCAGCGCGAGCAAGCTCGCTCGCCACTGTGAGTGGGGCGCTGCACGAAATAGCTCGGGTCGCTGCGCTGCTTCCAGATCGTCGGCAGGATTTCCTTGTACGCCTCAAGAATATTCGCGTACGGCGGCGGGCAGTCGCTGCGGATCTCTTCGTGCAGTTGCGCCAACGCGTGGTACGGCACCATCGGGTACATGTGGTGTTCAAGGTGGTAGTTCATGTCCATGTAGATAAAGCGCAGCACGCGATTCATGTAGATGGTGCGGCAGTTGCTGCGGTGGTCCAGCACATCTTCGGCCAGGCCCACATGCTGGGTGAGGCCGAACAGGTAGCCGAGCCAGGCGCCATACAGGCTCGGCAGGCCGACCAGCATCAGTGGCAGCCAGCTGTGCAGGTACAACGCGGTGCCGATCACCAGCGCATAAATACCGACCCAGATCCGCGCAGCACGGAACACCTTGGGCCATTCGGACTCGGGGATAAAGTCCTGTTCCTGGGCGCTCATCTTGCCGATCGCATGGCGCGCCACGCCGCTGAAGGTTTTCCAGGCCAGCGGCAGGTTGAACAGGCTCAGGCCCATCATCAACAGGCTCGGCGGGCGCGGCTCGACGATCTCCGGGTCACGCCCGACCACGATGGTGTCGGTGTGGTGCCGCGCATGGCTCCAGCGCCATACATGCGGCTCGAAAATGCACATGAAGCTCGCCACCTGGTACAGCCCATCATTCATCCAGCGGGTCTTGAAAGCGGTGCCGTGGCCGGTCTCATGCCAACGCGGGTTGGACGCGGTGCCGTAGAGCACGCCGTAAGCCATAAAGAATGGCACGCAGGCCCACGAGCCCCAGAACCAGTAGCCGCCAAACCCCGTAACCAGCAGCGCCGACACCCACAGGGCCGTATCGAGCAACGCCGGGCCGTCGCGGCGCTGCATCAGTTCTTTCATGCGTTTACGCGAGATCGGCGATTGATACCAACTGGCCGAGACCAGCCCCTTCTCTGCGGCGCGGGCAGCTTCCGGACCGGTGAGGCTGTAGTCGCGCCGGGCGCGGTGAGGCGTGTGTTCAGGCATTGTTATTGTTCTCCGCAAGCGTTGGGTAACAGGTGCTTTGCGAACCAACCATAGAGCGCGGATAAATCCGCCTCAAGGCCTTGAATCCATTCCCTATCAAGCTATCATCCAGGCCCAGCGAGGCTTGATAGTTTTCTATCAAGACGCTTGAGAGGCCTGTCATGAATAATAAACGCCCGACCATCGCCACTGTCGCCGCCCAGGCAGGCTTGAGTGTGGCCACCGTCGACCGTGTGCTCAATGCCCGTGCGCCGGTGAATCCGCAGACCGCCGAGCAAGTATTCCAGGCCGCCGAAGCCGTGGGTTATTTTGCCGCACGGCTGATCGGCCAACGCATTCGTGAGCGGCGCCCCACCTACCGTTTCGGCATCCTGCTGCTGGGCACCGCCCAAGCGTTTTACGCCAACCTGGCGCAGTCGATCAGCACGGCCGCGCAGCAGCACGCTACAGCCAACCTGACCTGCCAGTTCGACTACATTCTCGACCGCACGCCCAGTGCCATCGCTACGCAAATCGAGCAACTGGCGGTGCAATGCGACGCGCTCGCCGTCGTCAGCTTCGCCCACCCGTTGATCAACGCCACACTGGCGCAGGTTCGCAAAGCCGGCGTGCCGGTGGTCGCGTTACTGTCGGATATCCACGAACAAGCCTTGGAGCCGTATGTGGGCCAGGATAACCACGTGGTCGGGCGCACCATGGGCTGGCTGCTGGCGCGCACCTGCGGCGCACGCAAAGGCAGCGTCGGCATCCTGTTGGGCGGCCATCGTTTTCTCGGCCACCAGGCGCGGGTTGAAGGCTTGCACAGTTACCTGGCCGAGCATGCGCCGGGGCTCAAGCCGCTGGAACCGCTGATCAACCTGGACAACAGCGACATCACTGAAGAAGCCACCCTCGACCTGCTCACCCGCCACACCGACCTGCGCGGCCTGTGCGTGGTGGGCGGCGGCGGCGACGGCGTGATCAATGCCCTGGCGCAGCTGCCCAAACGGCCGGCGCTGTGCTGCATTTTGCAGGAGTCCACCGCGTTGTCGCGTGAGGCGCTGAGCCGAGGTTTGATTGATGTGGTGATGGACTCGCAGCCTCGGCAGACGGCGACCGCGCTGATCGAATTACTGGTGGAGTTGCAGGCCGCCGAGGCCTTCGATCCACTGCGGCACAGAGTGCATATCCCACCGCAGATCGTGACCTCGGAGAACCTGTCCAACTGATACACAACGATCAAAAACTGGCCCACCGCAATCGCAGGCAAGCCAGCTCCCACAGTTTGATCGAGTTTCAGTCCAAAATCGGTGTATTTCAACCGCCTCGGCCAGCGCAACGTGTGGGTGCAGTTCGAGCAGCGCTACAAATAGTTTGGAAGAATATGGAGGTCCAAAGGTGGGAGCGGGCTTGCCCGCGATAGCGGTGGGTCAGTTGCAAATTTATCGACTGACACTCCGTCATCGCAGGCAAGCCAGCTCCCACAATTTGCCCGGGTTTCAGTCCAGATCGGTGGCGTCGTGGCGCTCAGCCAGTTGCTCCTCAGGTGCCCCGGACACCCGATTCACCCGCCGCCCACGCTGCACCGCCGGACGTGCTTCAATCGCCTCGGCCCAGCGCAGCACGTGCTTGTACTCGTGCACCGACAAAAACTCCGCTGACGCGCCGTACAAACGGCCCTTGACCAAGCCGCCATACCACGGCCAGATCGCAATATCGGCAATGGTGTACTCATCGCCGGCAATGTACTTACTCACCGCCAGGCGCTGGTCGAGCACGTCCAGTTGACGCTTGGTTTCCATGGCGAAGCGATTGATCGGGTATTCCATCTTGCTCGGCGCATAGGCGTAAAAATGCCCGAAGCCGCCGCCCAGGTACGGCGCGCTGCCCATCTGCCAGAACAGCCACGACAAACACTCAGCCCGCGCAGCAGGCTCGGTGGGGAAGAACGCGCCAAATTTCTCGGCCAGGTAGTGCAGGATCGCACCCGACTCGAATACGCGAATCGGCGTGTCACCACTGTGGTCCATCAACGCCGGGATCTTGGAGTTGGGGTTGACTGCCACAAAGCCGCTGCCGAACTGGTCGCCATCGCCGATCTTGATCAGCCACGCGTCATATTCCGCGCCGCTGTGCCCCAGGGCCAGCAGTTCTTCGAGCAGGATGGTGACCTTCTGCCCATTCGGCGTGGCCAGGGAATACAGCTGCAACGGGTGTTTGCCGACCGGCAGTGCTTTGTCATGGGTCGCACCGGCAATGGGTCGGTTGATGCTGGCGAAAGTGCCGCCACTTTCGGTGTCCCAGGTCCACACCTTCGGGGGTAGGTAGTCGGTCATGCTCACTTCTCCTTGATTTGAGTACTGTTCGATGCAGCCAGTTGGGCCACGTTCCATCCGCCGCCCAGCGCCTTGATCAGGCCCACATTAGCGCTTAATTGCTGGGTTTGCAGTTGCAGCACACTGCGCTTGGCTTCCAGCGCAGCCACTTGGGCGGTGACCACATCCAGATAGGCCACGGCGCCCTGGCGATAACGCGAGGTCGACAGGTCTTCGGCGTATTGCGCGGCAGCGGCCGCGTCACGCTGGCCATCCAGGGCACTGCCCAGGCCCGCGATCTGCGACAGGTTGTCTTCCACTTGCTCGAAAGCGCCCAGCACCACGCCGCGGTATTTAGCCGCGGCTTCGTCAGTGGCGGCCTTGGCAATATCCACCTGGGCCTGGCGCGCGCCGCCATCAAAGATTGTGCCGACCAGCGACGGGCCGATGGCCCAGAACAGGTTGGGTGCGCTGAGCAAACGCGCAAACTCATCACTCTGATAGCCGCCCTGGGCGCTCAAGGTGATCTGCGGGAACCATGCGGCCTTGGCCACGCCGATCCGCGCATTGGCCGACGCGATGCGACGCTCGGCAGCGGCAATATCCGGGCGGCGTTGCAGCAGGCTCGACGGCACGCCCGTGGGCACGTTGGGCAAGGCAATCGGCGCCACATTCACGGCGACGGTATAGGTTGAGGCGGACTCCCCCAGCATCGCCGCAATCGAATGCTCCAACACCGCCCGTTGCACCAGGCTCTGGTTCAATTGCGACTTGACCGTCGACAGCTGCGTGCGCGCCCGCGCCACGTCCAGCCCGGACACGATCCCGCCGCCGTGCAAGCCTTCGGTCAGGCTAAGGGCTTTGGTGTAGGCGTCGCGGGTCTGTTCCAGCAGTTGGTTCTGCCAGTCGATACCGCGCAGGCGGATGTAACTGTCAGCCAATTGCGCTTGCAGGCTCAGGCGTACCGACGCCAGGTCGGCCCTGGCCGCCTCCGAGTCACTGATGCCGGCCGCAACCGTGTCGCGCACGCGGCCCCACAGGTCGACTTCATAATCCACCTCCAGGCCCAATGTCGCGGAGTTATAGACGTCCGGCGAGGTGGCCGAGCGCAGCGGTTTGGTGTCCGACTGGCGAATACGCTGGCCGCTGCCGATGGCCGAGAGCTTGGGGAACAGCCCCGAACGGTCCTGGGCCAGGAACCCCTGGGATTGCTGGTAATGCGCGAATGCCGCGCTCAGGTCCGGGTTGTTTTTCAGCAACTGCTGCTGCATCGCATCCAGCTGCGGGTCGTTGTAGATGCGCCACCAGCCGTCTCGGTTGGCCTGGTCGTCGGGCGCGCCGACGGTCCATGGGCCTTGGGTGTAAAACTGCGCGGCGACAGGTGTTTGCGGCACTTCAAGCGGCGGCGCCAACGAGCAGGCACCCAGGCTCAAGCTGGCGAGCAGGCCCAGCAAGTTGCGCTTAGCCATGGGGTTTGGCCTCGACGGAAGCGGCAGCCAATTGCACCGAATCATCATCGGCCAGGCCATCCGGCGGCGTATCGATCACGCGGTCGGCCGCTTGCAGGCCGCTGGCGATCTCCACACTGTCGCCAAAGTCACGGGCGATGGTGACGGTCTTGAAGTGCACATGGTCCTGGCTGTCGAGGGTGGCGATGCGCATACCCTTGTCATCGAACACCAGGGCACTGGACGGTACGCGCAGCACGTCGGCCTGCACCGGCAAATCAAACTGCACGCTGGTGTAGCCACCGGGCAGCAGGCGGCCGCCGGGGTTGTCCACCAGCAGTTGCACCAAGGTGCTGCCGGACGCGGCGTTGACCGCATCGGCAGTGGCGATCACCTTGCCGGTAAAGGTTTCGCCGCGATACTCCGGCACGCTCAGGCGCGCCGTAGTGCCTTCGCGAATCTGTGGCGAGAAGGTCTGCGGCACCTGCACATACACGCGCAGACGGCTGACATCGGCCACCGCAAACAGCTCTTTGCCGGCGGTGCCCCCGGCGCTGATCAACGCGCCCACGTCGGTACTGCGCGCGGTGACTACACCGGCAAACGGCGCGACCAGATGCTGGAAGCCCTTGGTCGCCACCAACTGCTCGACATTGGCTTTGGCCGCCGTCACTTTGGCCTGTTTGGCGGTCAGGTCGCCGGTGCGCTCGTCGACGTCCTGACGCGACACCGAGTCGGTCGCCAGCATCGCCTGCCAGCGTTTGGCGGTGGTTTCGGCCAGGTGCTCATCGGCCTGGGCCGAGGCCAGGGTGGCGCGGGCTTGCAGCAGTTGCTGGTCGAGTTCCGGGGTGTCGATTTCGGCCAATACCTGGCCGGCTTTGACGCGCGTGCCGATGTCGACATTCCAGGATTTCAGGTAGCCATTGACCCGGGCAAAAATCGACGCGCGCGAATAGGCTTCCATGCGCCCCGGCAAGTTGAGTACCGGGCCTTGCGCTTGCACCACCGGCTTGACCAGGTTGACGCTGGGCAGCGCCTGCGCGTCGGTCCAGGTCCTGAGGTCACGGGATTCACTGGCACGCACGCTCAGGCCGACACCGACGATGACCACCACCGTCACCCCGCCCACGATCAGCCACAGCAGGCCACGGGACGACTTTTTTTCAGCAATGGAAACGGACATGTCAAACCCCTTGGGAAACGGTAGTCGCCAGCGTGGCGTGTTGGCGACGCCCGTGGACCAGACTGAAAATCAATGGCACCAGAATCAACGTGGCGATGGTGGCAAACGCCAGCCCGCCGATCACCGCACGCCCGAGCGGCGCGTTCTGCTCACCGCCCTCGCCCAGGCCCAAAGCCATGGGCGCCATGCCGATAATCATCGAGATGGCGGTCATCAACACCGGCCGCAGCCGCGTGAAACCGGCCTCCAGCGCGGCCTGCACGGCATCGCCATGCACAGCCAGGCGCTCACGGCAGAAGCTCACCACCAGGATGGCGTTGGCGGTGGCCACGCCCATGCACATGATCGCCCCCGTCAAGGCGGGCACCGACAGCGGCGTATGCGTGACAAACAGCATCCACACAATGCCCGCCAGTGCCGCCGGCAACGCGGTGATGATCACAAACGGGTCGGCCCAGGACTGGAAGTTGACCACGATCAGCAGGTAGATCAGCACCACCGCGCCCAACAGGCCGAACAGCAAGCCACTGAAGGCCGCGTTCATGGTCTGCACCTGGCCCTGTAAAATCACCTTGGAGCCGGTCGGCACTTCACCGGCGTGGGCCGCGATGATTTTCTGGATATCGGCAGCGACGCCACCCAAATCGCGGTCCTGAATCGCCGTCAGCACCTCAACCACCGGCTGGATATCCGACTGGCTGAACACCGAACTGCTGTGGCTGCGCTGGATATTCGCCAGGCCGCCCAAGGTCTGGTCGGTGGCCGCGCCATTGCTGCCGCTCAGCGGCAAGTTGTGCAGTGCGGCCAGGCTTTCCAGGTTGTATTGCGGGGTTTGCATCACGATCGGGTAGGAAATGCCATTGGCCGGGTTCAACCAGAACGTCGGTGCCACCTGGCTGGAGCCCGCCAAGTTGACCACCAGACTGTTGGTGACATCGCGCTCGGTGAGGCCGACCAACTGCGCACGGGTGCGGTCCACGTCGATATTGAACGTCGGCAATTGCCGCGACTGCTGGATGCGCGCATCCACCACCCCCGGCACCCGGCGAATATCACGCAGCAGCGCGCTGGCATAGGTGAAGTTGCCCGCGAGGTTATTGCCGGTGATTTGCAGGTCGATCGGTGCCGAAGAACCGAAGTTGAGGATCTGCCCGACAATGTCCGAGGCCGGGAACGAGAACACCGCGCTAGGGAACTCCCGTGGCAGGGTTTCGCGCAATTGGCGCATGTACTCGGCGGTCGGGCGATGGCCTTCGTTGAGGCTGATCTGGATATCGGCGTCCTGGGAACCCACGGTGCCGGTGTTGTTGTACACCACGTTGATACCGCTGATGGACAGGCCGATGTTGTCGACCAAGGCTTTAAGTTCCTGGGCCGGGACTTTGCGCCGGATCGCGTTTTCGATGTCGGCAATCAGGTGCGCATTACTCTCCACCCGTGTGCCCACCGGAGCGCGGACGTGCAACAGGATCAACCCGGAATCGACCTCGGGGAAGAAGTTGCGGCCCAGGAACGGCACCAACGCAAACGACACGGCGACAAACGCCAGCAAGCCGATCACCACCGCGCGACGATGGTGCAAGGCGCTGTGCAATACGCTGTGGTAACGCTCGCGAAAGGCTTCAAAACGCTTTTCGAAACCGCGCTGGAAATTCACCAGCGGGTTGCGCGACGGTGCGTGCCCGTCGTCGCCGTGTAGATGCGGCTTGAGCAGGTAGTTGGCCAATGTCGGCACCAGGGTCCGCGACAGCAGGAACGAGGCGATCATGGCAAAGATCACCGCTTCGGCCATCGGCACGAACAGGAAGCGCGCCACACCCTCCAGGAAGAACATCGGCACAAACACGATGCAGATACACAGCAGCGAGACAAACGCCGGGGTCACGATCTGCGCCGCCCCGTCGAGGATTGCCGTCTGCACCGGTTTGCCCTGCTCCAGGTGCCAGTTGATGTTCTCGATGGTTACCGTGGCATCGTCCACCAGAATACCGACGGCCAGCGCCAGGCCGCCGAGGGTCATGATATTCAGGGTTTCGCCCAGCGCCGAAAGCGTGGCTATCGAGGCCAGGATCGCCAGCGGAATCGAGGTGGCAATGATCACCGTCGAACGCCAACTGCCGAGGAACAGCAAAATCATCAGGCTGGTCAGCGCCGCCGCGATCAAGCCTTCACGGGCCACGCCGCTGATGGCCGAACGCACGAACAGCGACTGGTCGCCGATCAAATCGATATTCAAGTTGGGCGGCAACGCAGCCTTGTTGTCGGCAAGCTTTTCCTTGATGCCCGCGATCACGCCCAAGGTCGATGCCGAACCGGTCTTGAGCACCGGCAGCAGCACCGAGCGGTTGCCGTTCACATGCACGATGTTGGTTTGCGGCGGGTTGCCGTCGCGCACGGTGGCCAAGTCCCGGATCAGCACGGTGGTGCCGTCGGCGGTCTTGATCGGCAGGTTTTCCAGGTCATGGAAGTCCGAAGGTGAGTTGTTCAGTTGCAGGTTGAATTCGTAGCTGCCGATCTTCTGGGTGCCTACCGGGGTGATCAGGTTCTGCGTGGCCAGGGCAGTGGCGACGTCCTGTGCCGACAGGCCACGGGCTTGCATGCGCGCCGAATCGAGGTCGATCTGCACTTGCCGGCTCTTGCCGCCAAACGGGTATGGCAGGGCCGCGCCGGGCACGCTGGTGAGCATCAGGCGCACCTGGTTCAGGCCGATATCACCCAGGCGCTGTTCGCTCAGGCCCGGCCCAGAGAGTGCAAGCTGCACAATCGGCACGGTGGAGGCGCTGTAGTTGAGCACCAGCGGCGGCACGGTGCTGGGCGGCAATTGCCGCAGGATCGCCTGGGACACCGACGTCACCTGGGCGTTGGCGGTGCTGATGTTGACGCCGGGCTGGAAGAAGATCTTCACAATCCCGTAGCCGTTCATCGACTGCGCTTCGATATGGCGAATGTCGTTCACGGTGGTGGTCAGCACCCGCTCGAACGGCGAGGTGATGCGCCCCGCCATCTGGTCCGGCGGCAAACCGGTGTACTGCCAGATCACCGCAATCACCGGAATGCGGATTTCCGGGAAGATGTCCGTCGGCGTGCGCCAGGCCGCCAGCGGCCCGACGATCAGGATGAAAATGGCCAATACCAAAAAGGTATAGGGGCGCAGCAAGGCGATGCGCACGAGGTTGAGCATAGGAGGTGATCCAGACAGGAGATTGGTCGGTCAAGCAGGCTGCGCCATGCCGTTTCCCGCCTCGCCCCATGCACGTCCTGGGGTTTTTGTAACGACATCCCGGTCACAAAGAGGCATATGCCACGATATCGAACTTAGTGGCATACGCAACTAATTTGTTTCAAGCTGTCTCAGTTTTCATCTGGAACGTCAGTTCGGTCCGAAAGGCCTTGTCCTGACAGGTCGCGCAGGCATAATCAGCCGCGTCGTGTTTTGTATCAGAGAGTATCTGCCCTTGAAATCTGCCCCGCCTTGCTCCGAGAGCCCCAGCGCCTGCGTCAACGGTGCCGTGCGCCGCACCTCGCGCCGCCTGGGCCAGATCTATGACGAAGCGTTCGCGCCCTGCGGGCTCAAAGCCACGCAATACGCGCTGCTCAACCGCATCGCCAAGGCCGGCACGCCGAAAATGGGCGAGCTGGCACAAACCCTGGTGATGGATTTGTCCGCGCTCGGCCACACGCTCAAACCGCTGGTACGTGACGGCCTGGTGGAGCTGCGCGTGGACGAACTCGACCGGCGTACCCGGCGCGTGCTGCTGACCGAACAAGGCAAGCGCACCCACCTGGCGGCCAAGCGTATTTCCACGCAAATGGCCGAACGCTTCGATCAGGCATTCGGCCGTGAAGCGGCGGCGCAACTGCGCCAGACCCTGGACTTTATCGCCTCCGACGAATTTGCCCGCACCCTGCTGGCCAAGGACGATTAAGCCATCGGCTGGTGGTTAGTGACGCAGTGAATGCCACCGCCGCCCGCGGCAATCGCATCGATATTGAGTTGCAGCACTTTGCGGCTCGGGTAGAGCCGTGACAGCAGGTCCAATGCCTGCGGTCCGCCTCCGGGTCGCCGAATTCAGGCGCAATTACCGCGCCGTTGATCACAAAATAATTGATATACCCAGCGGCGAAGTCCTCGTTACCCTTGCTGAACTTGTTTTTGCGCGGGTTCAGCGGCGGCGATACGGTGTGCACCTGCAACGGGCGGCCGTCGGCGTCAGTGGCGTTCTTGAGGATTTCCAGGTGCGCAAGGGTGACTTTGTGGTCGTAGGACTCGGGGTCGGTATCGAGGTTGGCCAGCACCACGCCGGGCGACACAAACCGGGCGTAGAAGTCGACGTGGGCGTCGGTGATGTCCTTGCCCTTGATGCCCGGCAGCCAGATGATCTTGCGCAGCCCCAGGCGTTCCTTAAGTTCGGCCTCCACGTCGGCCTTGCTCCAGTCGGGGTTGCGGTTGCGGTTGATCCAACTGCTTTCGGTCATGATGCCGGTGCCCAGGCCATCCACTTCGATTGCCCCACCCTCGCCCACCAGCTCACTGCGAATGTGGCGCGCGCCGGTTTCTTCGGCCACCAGCGCCGCCAACTGCGCGTCATCGGCATGTTGTTGTTTGTTGCCCCAGCCATTGAAGTTGAAATCCACTGCGCCTTCGCCACCGGTGCCATCGATGACGAAATTGGCGCCGGTGTCGCGCATCCAGATATCGTCCAACTCGGTTTCGACAAAGGTGATATTGCGCGTGCCGCAGTGTTTTTCCGCCAATGCGCGCTCGTCTTCGCGACAGAACACAGTGACCGGCTCATAGTTGGCAATCGCCCTGGCGATACGGCCCAGGGCCGCTTGCACATCAGCGGTAAAGTCTTCCCAGATAGCGTCCTGGGCGCCAAAGGCGATAAAGGCTTGGCGGTGTTTTTCGCCTTCGTCGGGCATGTAGAAACGGCCTTTGACAGCGGCACGTACATGGGTGGTGAGTAAGGTCATGGCACAGACCACGCTGGCTTGTTTGATGAAGGTTCGACGGGTTGGCATGGGGGTCTCTACTTGGTGGTCGCTGTCTTGAATTTAGTCCACATGCGCATGCGCGCACGCATATCCGCCTGGGGGATGTCTTTGCCGGCAATCAACCGCTCGAAGGTGGCTGCATCCGGGTAAATTTGCGGGTTATCACGCATGGCTGCCTCCACCGCCGGGCGGGCCTTGGCGTTGGCCGTAGGGTAGCCGGTGAAGTTGGTGATGGCGGCCATGTTCTGCGGGCGCATCACGAAGTTGATAAAAGCATAGGCGTATTCCGGGTGCTGGGCGTCGACGGGAATGGCCATGGTATCCATCCATACCGTGGTGCCCTCGCGAGGGATGTGATAACCAAAGGTCACCGATTTGCCGGCCGCATCGGCGGCGCGCTGGGCTTGGGTCATGTCACCGCTGTAGCCGAGAGACAGGCACAAATCACCGTTGACCAAGTCGGTCACCGGTTGCGACTGGAACTTGCGGATATACGGGCGCAGCTTGAGCAGCAAGTCACTGGCAGCGGCCAGGTCTTCACGTTTGGCGCTGCGCGGGTCGCGCCCCAGGTAGTTGAGCACCACGGCCAGCACTTCATCCGGTGAATCGATCAGCGAAATGCCACAGTCGGCGAACTTGGCGGCAAATTCGGGCTTGAACAGCAGGTCGAGACTGTTGACCGGCGCGTTCGGCAAGCGCTGCTTAATCTGTGCGGTGTTGTAGGTCAGGCCGATAGTCCCCCAGGTGTAGGGCACCGTGGCTTTGTTCGAGTTGACGTAGTGGCTGCGCAACTTCTGCAAACCCGGCTCGATATCATCCAGCGCAGTGAGCTTGGCAGGGTCCAGCGGTTGCAGGCTGCCGGCGCGCATCAGGCGCTCGGCCACGGTGTCGCCGGGGAAGATCAGGTCGTAGCCGCTGCCGCCGGCCATCAACTTGGCTTCCAGGGTTTCGCTGCCGTCCATCACGTCGTAGATCACCTTGATGCCGGTCTCGGCGGTGAAAGCCGACAAGGTGTCCGGCGCAAAATAGTCCGCCCAATTGTAGAGTTTCAGCGTCTTGTCATCGGCCGTGGCGCAGGCGCTGGTGAGGATCAGGGCACAGCTCAAAAGCAGTCTCATGATGGGCGTCCGTCCAGGGTCAGCAGTGCGTCATACATGTGCGGGCGGCGGTCGCGGAAGATGCCCCAGGTCCGGCGTTCTTCGCGCATCGCAGACAGGTCCAGGGAGTGCACGAGTACGCCAGTGGATTCGCGATCAGCTTCGACCAGCAGCTTGCCTTTGTGGTCGCAGATAAACGACGAGCCATAGAAATCCATTTGCAGGCTCGCATCCGTTGTCGCCACTTCACGGCCTACGCGGTTGGCCGCCACTACCGGCACCAGGTTGGCGGCGGCGTGACCGCGCATGGTCATTTGCCAGTGGTCACGGGAGTCGAGCGCCGCGCAGCCGGGTTCCGAGCCGATGGCCGTGGGGAACAACAACACTTCAGCACCCTGCAACGCCAGGCAGCGGGCGGTTTCGGAGAACCACTGGTCCCAGCAGATACCGACACCCAGGCGCCCGAACGCCGTGTCCCAGACGCGAAAACCGGTGTCGCCGGGGCTGAAATATTCCTTCTCCTGGTAGCCGATGGCGTTGGGAATATGAGTCTTGCGGTACACGCCCATCAACTGCCCATCGGCATTGGCCACACTCAGGGAATTGAAGTAGGCATTACCGGCCTTTTCGAACCAGCTCAGCGGCAGCACCACGCCCAGTTCCTTCGCCAATGCGGCGAAACGCTTGAGCACGCGGCTGTGCTGATACTCCTCGGCCAGTGCCAAATGTTTGTGATGCTGCTCGATACAGAAATACGGCGTGGCGAACAGCTCCTGCAGCAGGATGACCTGGGCGCCCTGTGCGGCGGCATCGCGCACCAACCGCTCGGCGCGGTCGAGGTTACCCGGCAAGTCCCAGGTACACGGCATCTGGGTAGTAGCAATCGTCAATACAGTCATGGCATTACCCCTTTAACGGCCAGGCCGGTTGCTGTTGCGTGATGCAATGCACCCCGCCGCCGCCGTGGGCCAAGTGGTTGATCTGCACCGGCACGATTTCACGGCCCGGGAACGCCTGGGCCAGCACCTCGGCCGCTACCTGATCAGCCTCAATGCCGTAGGCCGGCATGATGATTGCGCCGTTGGCAATGTAGAAGTTGGTGTAGGAGGCGCAAAACACTTCTGCATCGGTGTCCACTGCGTCGGTGGCCTCATACAGTTCGATCAGTTCGAAACGGCGGCCATGGGCGTCGGTGGCCAGTTCCAGGGCGCGACGGTTTTCGCGTACCACTTGGGCGTAGGTCGAGTGGTGATCGTGGGTGGCATCCACCAGCAGCAGGCCAGGGCGGGCGAAGGCACACACGCCGTCGACGTGGCCGTCGGTCATATCGCCAGTGACGTAATCCGGGTCGCCGGGCAGCCAGATAGTCTTTTTGATCCCCAGCAGGCGCGCGAAGACCTCTTCCATCTCGGCCTTGGTCATACCGGGATTGCGGTTGGGGTTGAGCAGCACCGATTCGGTGGTGATCAAGGTGCCCTCGCCGTCCACATGGATCGCGCCGCCTTCATTGCTCAGCGGCGTGCCGAAGCATTCCAGCCCCAGGTGATTAAGCACCCGGCGCGCCAGGCTTTCGTCCAAGTCATGGGCCGACTTGCCGCCCCAGGCGTTGAAGCGCCAGCTCACACCTGCCGCACCCTGTTGCGGGTGACAAATGAAGGTGGGGCCGGAGTCGCGGCACCAGCTGTCATTGACGGCCTCAGCGATCAACTCGATGCCAGGGCCACACAGGGCTTTGGCACTGGCGATTGCCGAAGGGTCGACAATCATTTTTACTGGCTCAAAACGTGCGATGGCATTGGCGACCCGCGCAAAATCCTGCTGCACCAATGCCAAAGTCACACCCCAGGTGCTTTCCCACAGCGCCTGGTTATGTGGCCAGACCATCCAGGTCGCCACATGATGGGACCACTCCGCGGGCATACACCAACCACTGCTTAAAATTTCACTACGCTGCATGACAAGCACCTTTGAGTTAAGTCATTGTGTTCAGTGAAAACTGCCCACGGAGTCTTGGCGCACATGCTACGTAGGCTGAAAAGGCCAAACAAACGATGGATTTTGTAGAAAACTGATTAGCGGAGCTTATCGATATGCTCAACCACTGGCCGCCCCTCGGCACCCTGCGCGGCTTTGAAGCCGCCGCCCGGCTAGGCAGTTTCCACAAGGCTGCCGAAGAACTGCACCTGACCCAATCGGCGATCAGCCAGCAGATCCGCAGCCTGGAGGCTTACCTGGAGCAGCCGCTGTTTTTACGCAGCGGGCGCAGCGTGAGCCTCACCGACGCAGGTTATGACTTCCTCAGCACCACCCAGGCGCTGCTGCAACAACTGGCGGTGGGCGTGCGACGCCTGGGGCAGTACCGCAAACCCAATCAACTGGTGCTCAACACCACGCCGACCTTTGCTCGTCACTGGCTGCTGCCACGCCTGGCGGACTTTCGTCAGCGGCACCCGGAGGTAGACCTGTGGATCTTCAGCACCGATGAAGTGCCTGACATGGCCAGCCAGACCATCGACCTGGCCGTGCGTGACGACATCAGCTCCCAGGCCGAATGCAGCTTCAAGGTGCTGCATGCCGACCGCCTGTTTCCGGCTTGCCATCCCAAGCTGCTGTCTGTGCCTGCGGCGCAGCGCACCACGTTGCACGGCGAGCGAGAGATGGACTGGAGCCATTGGGCCGTGGAGGCCGGTATTGATGTGGGCCAACAGGACCACGGGCTGAATTTTTCCGATCCAGGTTTACTGCTGGATGCCGTGTGCAGCGGGCTGGGCATCGGCCTGGTCAGCCAACTGCTCAGCCGCCAGGCCCAGGCCGATGGTTTGCTCACGCCGCTGGTCGAAGCCACCATTCGCGGTCCCAGTTGGGCGCTGTTGACCCACCGTGACAGTGAAAACGACCCACTGGCCCGCAGCTTTACCGAATGGCTGCTGATGCGTTTGCAGATAGACCCGACATGAGCGACAGACTTGAAGACATCCTCACCGAGCACTTGAACGTGGTGTTCTGCGGCATCAACCCCGGAAAAGGCTCCGCCGCCTTGGGCCTGCACTTCGCCAACCGCAGCAACCGCTTCTGGCGCACGTTGCACCTGGCCGGCTTCACGCCCCATGAAATTCACCCCGAAGAGGGGCGCACCTTGCTCGACTACCACTGCGGCCTGACCACACTGGTGGAGCGTCCGACGGCGAGTGCGGGGGAATTGGCGCGGCATGAATTCAACGACGCGGCGGTTGCGTTTGAGCAAAAAATCCGCCGCTGTCAGCCACGCTTCGTGGCCTTTCTGGGCAAGGTCGGTTATAGCGCCGTGTCCGGCCAACGCGAGGTTGCCTGGGGGTTGCAGCCGCTGTTGTTGGGCGGCGCAGCGGTATGGGTGTTGCCCAACCCCAGCGGGCGCAATTTGGCGTTCAACCTGGAGCAGTTAGTGGATGCCTATCAGCAACTGCGCAAGGCCATTGCGCAGGACAATCATGTGCCCTTAATCTCCTGATCCCATCACCTGAAAGCAACGGAGGCTTCATGAAACTGATAGGCATGCTGGACTCGCCTTACGTACGCCGCGTGGCAATTTCCCTGGACCTGTACGGCGTGGCGTTTGAACATCAGTCGGTGTCGGTGTTCAGCACCTTCGAGCAGTTCCACGCGATCAACCCGGTGGTCAAGGCGCCGACCCTGGTGCTGGACGACGGCACCTTGCTGATGGACTCCAGCCTGATCCTGGATTATTTCGAAGCCCAGGCCCCCACCGACAAGAAGCTGCTGGCACAAGCGCCGGGCGCCCGCGCCCACGAACTGCACCTGCTCGGGCTGGCCCTGGCGGCCTGCGAGAAAACCGTGCAGATCGTCTATGAGGACAATCTGCGCCCGGCAGAAAAACGCCATGAACCGTGGATAGACCGCGTGACCGGTCAACTGTTGGCCGCCTATTCGCTGCTGGAAAAGCACCTTGCCCAAACCACCGACGCGCCACTGACCCAGGCGGCGCTGACCGCGGCAGTCGCGTGGTCGTTCACCCAACTCAAACTGCCGTCGGTGCTCGACCCCAAGGCATTCCCTAACCTGCAACGTCACGCCGACCAACTGGAACAGCACCCGGCGTTCAAGCGCTACCCCATCGAGTAGCAGGCCTAGACCCAGCCGCCATCCACAATAAAGTTCTGCGCCGAACACATCGCCGAGGCATCGGAGGCGAGAAACAACGCCATATTGGCGATGTGTTCCGGCAGTACGCTGCCGGGCAGGCACTGGCTGCGGCTGATCAGCTCCTTGGCCGCATCATCGACCCACATTGCCAATTGTTTTTCGGTCATGACCCAACCGGGCACCAGGGTATTCACGCGAATATGGTTCGGCCCCAGCTCACGTGCCAGGGCGCGGGTCATGCCATGGGCCGCCGCCTTGCTGGCGGCGTACACCGGGTAGCCAGCAGACGCCATCATCCACCCCACCGAGCCCAGGTTGATGATCGCCCCGCCACCAGCGCGTTTCATCATCGGCACCACGGCCTTGGCAGCAAAGAACGCGTGCTTGAGGTTGACCGCGATCAGCCTGTCGAACATCGCCGAATCGACTTCTTCCAGGGTGTGACGCACATCGTTGGCCGCGTTATTGACCAGTACGGTGATCGGCCCCAACGAGTGCTCAAAGCGTTCGATCGCCGCTTTATAGGCGATTTCATCGGTGATGTCGCAACACACGAACTCAACCTTGTAGCCCTGGGAATGCAGCAGCGCGGCCAGCCGCTCACCCTGGCTTTGCGCCCGGTCCACAAAACCCACCCTGGCGCCCTGCGCGGCGAACGCGCGCACCAGGAATTCGCCGATGCCTGAGGCACCACCGGAAACCAGAACGGTCTTACCCTCAAGGTCGGGGTAAACAGCCTGCTGAGTGGTCATATAAAGGTTGCCTCACTTAATTAGTCTTATTTTATTTTGCAAACAGGCCGTAAAAGGCTATAAATCTGCTGCTGCAACGACAAAATATCGCACATTAGTAGAACTATTCCACTGAAAACAACAAAAGGAAGTTCGACCATGAAGCACCCTCGTCACCTGCTTTCCGGCCTCGCCTTGTCCCTGCTGATTGCCAGCGGCGGCGCCCAGGCTGCGGGCCTCACCAGCGAACACAAACCCTTCGGTAAAACCAATGAAGGCACCGCCGTCGAGCAGTACATCTTGCGCAACAGCCACGGCATGCAAGCCACGGTGATCACCTACGGCGGCGTGTTGCAGTCACTGCACGTGCCGGATAAAAACGGCAAGGTCGATGACGTGGTACTGGGTTTTGATGACGTGCAGGGCTATCAGAGCGGCACGGCCTTTTTTGGCGCGACCATCGGGCGCTTCGGCAACCGCCTGGCGGGCGGTGCGTTTGAGCTTGATGGCAAGCGCTATCAGGTGCCGCTCAACGACGGGCCAAATTCGCTGCACGGCGGCGCCCAGGGGTTTGACAAGCACGTTTGGCAAGCCGAACCCGTCAAGGGCAAGGACTCGGTCGGCGTCAAGCTCAGCTACCTGTCCAAGGACGGTGAAATGGGCTTCCCTGGCAACCTTAAAACCGAGGTCACCTACAGCCTCAACGATAACAACGAACTGCATATCGACTACAAAGCCAGCACCGACAAACCCACCGTGCTCAACCTCACCAACCACAGCTATTTCAACCTGGCGGGCGCGGGCAATGGCGACATTCTCAAGCAGGTCGCGACCTTGCATGCCAGCCATTACACACCGGTGAATGCCACCCTGATTCCGACCGGCGAGCTGGCACCGGTCAAGGGCACGCCGATGGACTTTCTCAAACCCACGCCGATCGGCCAGCACATCAAGGACGAGCATCCGCAGCTCAAATTTGCCGAGCCGAAACAAGGCGGGTTTGACTTCAACTGGACGCTCGACACCCAGGGCGATATCAAGCAACTCGCCGCCGAAGTACACGACCCTGCGTCTGGCCGGCGTTTGAAGCTCTACACCAGCGAGCCTGGGGTGCAGTTCTACACCAGTAACTTTCTCGATGGCACGGTGAAGGGCAAAGCGGGCAAGACGTATCAGCACTGGAGTGCTTTTACCCTCGAAACCCAGCATTTTCCCGATGCGCCCAACCAGCCCAAGTTTGCGTCGACTCGGTTGAATCCTGGGCAGACTTATAGCCAGAACACTGTGCTCAAGTTTTCTGCCGACTGAGTGTTGGTGCAACCGGGGTGCAGGAGCCGGCCCTCGCGACAGGCACCCCGGTTTTTCCTTGTGACCGGGGAGTGCCGGGGCAGTTTGAAGTCTTGGGCTGGCTCAGGGTTGCTGAGTACATATCCGTTGCTGCGGTAACGGCGGCCTATGGTTCCGCTCTTACAGCCATGCCTTTCAAGGTCTTGGTTTAAAATCCCCTAATCAATTCAGTCAGGACGACGAAGCTATGTGGGAAAAGGTTTTAGAACGGTTTGAAAAACAAGCACCAGCCAGTGTCATGACCAAGCTGG
>NZ_WKDV01000045.1:0-55150 GCF_021605825.1 Pseudomonas sp. PA-6-3C | reverse complement strand
GGGTGTGGAGCGGATTACCACAAAAAGAAACCCTGTGGGCGGGGGGGGTTTGCGCCGTTGGGGAGGCGAAGCGGCCCCAAAAAGCTTGCGGGCGCTGCGCACCCGAACGGGAGCAAGCTCCCTCGCCACAGAAGCATTCAAGACTTGAAGTTTTGAATGAGAAGAAGCCCCGAAACGTTTCAGCGTTTTCGGGGTTTTTTTGTTTTTGCCCATCGGGAACCAGACACCTCTTTTCCCTTCTAAGCTTCTGGCAGATACCCCAGCTGCTTTGTCTCTCCAGGAGCTTTTCCATGTCTTTACGCCGTCTCTCCCTGCTGGCTTTTTGCGTGCTGTTAGCCGCGTGCAGCAAGGTCAATCAAGAAAACTACGCGAAGCTGTCGGCTGGCATGGCCAAGGCCGAGGTGGAGTCGTTGCTGGGTAAGCCGACCGATTGTTCCGGTGCGCTGGGCATGTCCAGTTGCACGTGGGGCGATAAAAACAGCTTTATCAGCGTGCAGTACGCCGGTGACAAAGTTCTGATGTTTTCCGGGCAAGGCCTGAAGTAAACCGGGGCGCGAGCCTGCGGGAGAAGAAGAATGATGCGTTTTGTTTTGTTTCTTTGCGCCAGTCTGTTTTTGGCGGGCTGCGCCAGCCATTCTGGCGATGATCTGCAACCCAAGACCGCGAGCAACGTCAACCTCAAGCGTTACCAGGGCACCTGGTATGAGTTGGCCCGATTGCCGATGTACTTCCAGCGTAACTGCGCGCAGTCCGAGGCTCGCTACACCCTGCTGCCGGATGGCGATATGTCGGTGTTTAACCGCTGCCTGACCACAGAGTGGAAGTGGGAAGAAGCCAAGGGCACGGCCACGCCGCAAGTGCCGGGCAAGACCGACAAGCTCTGGGTGGAATTCAATAACTGGTTCACCGCGCTGCTGCCAGGCGTCGCCAAGGGCGATTATTGGGTGCTGTACGTGAGTGATGATTACAAGACCGCCATCGTCGGTAGCCCGAGCCGGCGTTATATGTGGATCTTGTCGCGCACACCGACGGTGAGCGCCGACACCCGCGAAGACCTGCTGAGCAGGGCGCGCCAGCAAGGGTATGACACGACGCGACTGATCTTCCGCACGTCGGACAAGCAGATGGCGAAGACCTCGCAGTAACCTGAGGTCACCCTCAATCTAATGTGGGAGCTGGCTTGAATTGGGAGCTGGCTTGTGTGGGAGCTGGCTTGCCTGCGATGCAGACACCTGGGTGTATCCGTTACACCCAGGTGATGCTATCGCAGGCAAGCCAGCTCCCACATTTGTTTTGTGTCGGCTGTTAGCCCAGCAAGTCTCTCAGAACGTGGGTGAACGCCCGGCTGCTTTCTTCTTCGCCAGCATGATGCCCATCGCGCACCACCCATTTGCCGTTGACCAGCACATCGCGCACTTGGCGATCACCACCGGCGAACAACCAACGGTTGAGAATGCCATCCTCGGTCGCCGTCGCCAGGTACGGGTCATTGCCATCCAGCACAATCCAATCTGCCCGCTTGCCGACTTCCAATCGACCAATCGGCTGCCCCAACGCTTGGGCGCCGCCGTCCAGCGCAGCATCGAACAATGTGCGGCCAACCATCGGTTGATCACTGCGATACAGGCGGTTGCGTCGCTGGTCCCGCAGGCGCTGGCCATATTCGAGCCAACGCAACTCCTCCACCACGCTCAGTGACACATGGCTGTCGGAACCGATACCCATACGCCCGCCTTGAGCGAGGAAATCCACCGCCGGGAAAATCCCGTCGCCCAGGTTGGCTTCGGTGGTCAGGCACAAGCCGGCGATTGCCCGGCTCTTGGCCATACGCGTGACTTCATCGGCGTCAGCATGGGTGGCGTGTACCAGGCACCAACGTTCATCCACTTCAACATTGTCATACAGCCATTGCAGCGGGCGTTTGCCGCTCCAGGCCAGGCAATCATCGACTTCTTTTTGCTGCTCGGCGATGTGGATGTGTACCGGGCATGCCTTGTCGCTGGCGGCCAGCACCTCATTGATCTGTTCGGGTGTGACGGCACGCAATGAGTGGAAACACAGGCCCAGTTGCTGCGCTGGCTGCGCCGCCAGAATGGGCTTCAGGCGTGCTTGCAGGTCCAGGTAATCTTCGGTGCTGTTGATAAAGCGCCGCTGGCCTTCATTCGGCGCCTGGCCACCAAAGCCGGAATGGGTGTAGAGCACTGGCAGCAATGTCAGGCCAATCCCACTGTTGGCGGCCGCCTGGCTGATCTGCCGCGACAGCTCCGTGCGATCGGCATACGCCTGGCCGCTGACGTCGTGGTGCACATAATGAAACTCGGCCACCGAGGTGTAACCGGCCTTGAGCATCTCGATATAAAGCTGGCGGGCGATGACCTGCAGTTGTTCCGGGGTGATCTTGCCGACCATGCGGTACATCAAGTCGCGCCAGGTCCAGAAGCTGTCATTCGGGTTGCCGGCCATTTCGGCCAACCCGGCCATGGCGCGCTGGAACGCATGGGAGTGCAGGTTGGGCATGCCCGCCAAAACCGGGCCTCTGAGCCGTTCGGCGTTGTCTGCGCTGGCATTGGGCTCAACCTGGGTCAGCACGCCATCGGCGCTGACTTCAAAGCGTACATCGTTGGCCCATCCATTAGGCAGCAGCGCGCGTTCGGCAAAGAAAGCGGACATGATCAAGGCACCCCGGTCGTGTGTTTATTTGTATATACATATACAGACGTTTGCCTGCTCGGTAAACTCCGGCAATCTATGCATCTTTTCCCCCTGCAAGGATTCCCTGTGCCGACTCCGCCCGCCAAGTCTTCGCTGGCTGCCCACATGGACGAAAGTCCGGCGCCCTTGTATGCCCGCGTCAAACAGATGATCAGCCAGCAGATTCTCAACGGCAACTGGCCGCCCCATTACCGCGTGCCGTCCGAGAGCGAACTGGTCAGCCAGTTAGGCTTCAGCCGCATGACCATCAACCGCGCCCTGCGTGAGCTCACCGCCGAAGGGTTGCTGGTGCGCATGCAGGGCGTTGGCACTTTCGTCGCCGAGCCCAAGAGCCAATCGGCGCTGTTTGAAGTGCACAACATTGCCGATGAGATCGCCTCCCGCGGTCATCGGCATACCTGCCAGGTTATTCACCTGGGCGAAGAGGCCGCCGGCTCCGAACGTGCTGTGGCCCTGGAAATGCGCGAAGGCGGCCGCGTGTTTCACTCGTTGATCGTGCACTTTGAAAACGACATTCCCGTACAAATCGAAGACCGCTTCGTCAACGCTCTGGTCGCGCCGGAATACTTGCAACAGGATTTCACCCAGCAAACGCCGTACGCCTACCTCAACCAGGTCGCACCACTGACCGAGGGCGAGCATGTGGTTGAAGCCATCCTCGCCGACGCTGCCGAGTGCAAGCTGTTGCAGATCGAGCCAAGCGAGCCTTGCCTGTTGATTCGCCGCCGCACCTGGTCCGGCCGCCAGCCGGTGACCGCCGCGCGTTTGATCCACCCCGGTTCCCGTCATAGCCTGGAAGGACGTTTCAGTAAATGAGTGAAGTGAAAGTCTGGCGCGCCGCCGACTACATCCGCATGCCATGGAAAAACGGCGGCGGCAGCACCGAAGAAATCACCCGTGACGCAGGCATTGGCCTGGATGGCTTTGGCTGGCGCTTGTCGATTGCCGATATAGCCGAATCGGGTGGGTTTTCTACCTTTGCCGGCTACCAGCGTGTGATCACCGTGATCAAAGGTGCGGGCATGGTTCTGACCGTGGATGGCGAGGAACAGCGCGGGCTGTTACCGCTGCAGCCGTTTGCGTTCAAGGGTGAAAGTGAAGTGTCCTGCCGCTTGATCACCGGGCCGATCCGCGATTTCAACCTGATTTATTCGCCCGAGCGTTACCACGCACGGTTGCAGTGGATGGATGGTGTGCAGCGGTTTTTCAGCACGGCGCACACGGTGTTGGTGTTCAGTGTGGCGGATGAAGTGAAGGTGCTGGGTGAAAAGCTCGGCCATCACGATTGCCTGCAAATCGACGGTAACAATGACCTGCTGGATATTTCTGTCACCGGCCGCTGCTGCGTAATCGAACTGACCGCACGCGGTTAAAAAACTGTGGGAGCAGGCAAGCCAGCTCCCACATTTGCTTTTCATTGCTCATAAGAGCTGTTTCCAGCCGCGCACCAATTTGTTACCGAACGCCCCAGCTTGGCGCGATGCCAGGCCGTCCTGAACAATGTCCTCGTCCGCAAACTCCCTCTGTAAGAAAATTCACCAAGCCTCAAAGCCTTAATTTCTGAGGCTTTCACGCACCTCCCAAAAAAATCTCACCCGCTCTCTCACCAAGTTGGCCGCTTGATTGCATATGCTTGTACATACAAGTAAAGATGTGTGCGTAAGACTCTCCTTCGCACCATCAATGTTCGCGCACCATGCCGAGGAGTCCAGCTGTGACCGATTTTTCGAAAGCTAAGCCTACAAAATACCGTGACGTCGAAATCCGTGCCGCCCGCGGTAACAAGCTCACCGCCAAAAGCTGGCTGACTGAAGCACCGCTGCGCATGCTGATGAACAACCTCGACCCGCAAGTGGCCGAGAACCCGAAAGAATTGGTGGTGTACGGCGGTATCGGCCGTGCGGCGCGCAACTGGGAGTGCTACGACCAGATCGTCGAGAGCCTCACCAACCTGAATGACGACGAGACCCTGCTGGTGCAATCCGGCAAGCCGGTCGGCGTGTTCAAGACCCACAGCAACGCCCCGCGCGTGCTGATCGCCAACTCCAACCTGGTGCCGCACTGGGCCAGTTGGGAACACTTCAACGAACTGGATGCCAAGGGCCTGGCCATGTACGGCCAGATGACCGCCGGCAGCTGGATCTACATCGGTAGCCAGGGCATCGTGCAGGGCACCTACGAAACCTTCGTAGAAGCCGGCCGCCAGCATTACAACAGCGACCTGACCGGCCGTTGGGTACTTACCGCCGGCCTCGGCGGCATGGGCGGCGCTCAGCCGTTGGCCGCGACGCTGGCTGGCGCCTGCTCGCTGAACATCGAGTGCCAGCAGGTCAGCATCGATTTCCGCCTGGCCAGCCGTTATGTCGACGAGCAAGCCACCGACCTCGACGATGCCCTGGCCCGCATCGCCAAATACACTAAGGAAGGCAAGGCCATCTCCATTGCCTTGCTGGGCAACGCGGCCGAAATCCTGCCGGAACTGATCAAGCGCGGCGTGCGCCCGGACATGGTCACCGACCAGACCAGCGCCCACGACCCACTCAATGGTTACCTGCCTGCCGGCTGGACCTGGGACGAATACCGCGCCCGCGCCAAAACCGAGCCGGCTGCCGTGATCAAGGCAGCCAAGCAGTCGATGGCCGTGCACGTCAAAGCCATGCTGGAACTCCAGAAACAAGGCATCCCGACTTTCGACTACGGCAACAATATCCGCCAGATGGCCCAGGAAGAAGGCGTAGAAAACGCCTTCGACTTCCCAGGCTTCGTACCGGCCTACATCCGCCCGCTGTTCTGCCGTGGCATCGGCCCGTTCCGCTGGGCTGCGCTGTCAGGTGACCCGCAAGACATCTACAAGACCGACGCCAAAGTCAAAGAGCTGATCCCGGACGACGCGCACCTGCACAACTGGCTGGACATGGCGCGCGAACGCATCAGCTTCCAGGGCCTGCCAGCACGTATCTGCTGGGTTGGCCTGGGCCAACGCGCCAAGCTCGGCCTGGCATTCAACGAAATGGTGCGCAGCGGTGAGCTGTCGGCACCCGTAGTGATCGGCCGTGACCACCTCGACTCCGGCTCGGTCGCAAGCCCGAACCGCGAAACCGAAGCCATGCAGGACGGCTCCGACGCCGTGTCCGACTGGCCACTGCTCAACGCCTTGCTCAACACCGCGAGCGGCGCGACCTGGGTTTCGCTGCACCACGGCGGCGGCGTGGGCATGGGCTTCTCCCAGCACTCGGGCATGGTGATCGTCTGCGACGGCACCGATGAAGCGGCTGAGCGGATCGCCCGCGTACTGCACAACGACCCGGCCACCGGGGTGATGCGTCACGCCGATGCCGGTTACCAGATCGCCATCGATTGCGCCAAGGAGCAGGGCCTGAACCTGCCGATGATCAAATAACGGCTGGCCTGGTTCCTGTGGGAGCTGGCTTGTGTGGGAGCTGGCTTGCCTGCGATGCGGGCGACTCGGTCTCTCGGCAGAACCGAGGGGATGCCATCGCAGGCAAGCCAGCTCCCACAGTAGAACCCGCAATCTGCACACCCAGAACAATCCATCAGAGGTTGACCAACATGGCTGCAAATGACACCACACCGTTGATCGAAAGGCGTTCGATCGACTACATCCCGGAAGCGGAAAGACACGGTCGTCTATTGAGCCAGTTCACCCTGTGGATGGGTGCCAACCTGCAAATCACCGCGATTGTCACCGGGGCCTTGGCCGTGGTGCTCGGCGGTGATGTGTTCTGGTCGTTGATCGGTCTGTTGATCGGCCAACTCATCGGCGGCGGCGTCATGGCGTTGCATGCGGCGCAAGGGCCAAAGCTTGGCCTGCCACAGATGATTTCCAGCCGTGTGCAGTTCGGCGTTTACGGTGCAGCCATCCCAATTGTGCTGGTCTGTCTGATGTACCTCGGTTTCACCGCGACCGGGACTGTGCTGTCGGGGCAGGCACTGGGCCAGTTGTTCGGGGTCAGCGACAGCGTCGGTATCCTGATTTTTGCCAGCGTCATCGTACTGGTCACCGTGCTGGGCTACCGGGTGATCCACTTTATTGGGCGGGTCGCCAGCGTCATTGGCGTGATTGCCTTTGTCTATCTGTTCAGTCGTTTGATGAGCCAGACCGACGTTGGCGCGCTTTTGCAGATCCGTCACTTCAGCTGGAGCAGCTTCCTGCTGGCGGTGTCGCTCGCGGCCTCCTGGCAGATCGCCTTCGGCCCTTACGTGGCGGACTATTCACGTTACCTGCCAAGCAAGACATCTTCGCTGAAAACCTTTTTCGCCGCCGGTGCAGGTTCGGTCATTGGCGCTCAGGTGGCGATGGTCCTTGGCGTGTTTGCCGCGGCCATGTCCAACGGGCAATTTGCCGGTCACGAAGTCGCCTACATCGTTGGGTTGAGTGGTACGGGCGCCACCGCTGCGCTGCTGTACTTCAGCATCGCGTTCGGCAAGGTCACCATCTCTACCCTGAACTCCTACGGCAGCTTCATGTGCATTGCGACCATCGTCAGCGGCTTCCGTGGTCGCCTTGAGGTCACCCGCCTGCAGCGTCTGGTGTTCGTGCTGGTGATTGTCGGCACTGCAACCCTGATCGCGTTGCTCGGCCAGCACTCGTTCCTCGGTGCGTTCAAGTCTTTCATCCTGTTTCTGCTGGCGTTCTTTACGCCGTGGAGTGCAATCAACCTGGTGGATTACTACTGCATCACCCGCGAGCGCTATGACGTCCCGGCTTTGGCCGACCCGAATGGCCGCTACGGTCGCTGGAACCTGCTCGGTATCAGCGTCTATGTGTTCGGCGTGCTGGTGCAGTTGCCGTTCATCTCTACCAAGTTCTACACCGGCCCCTTGGTTGCCGCGCTGGGTGATGTGGATATCTCCTGGATCATCGGCCTGGTACTGCCAGCGGCCTTGTATTACGTATGTGCGAAAAAATGGCACGGCACGGTGCCCGATCAACTGATCCTGCCAATAGAGCAGGGCGCTGCACCAACGACAAACGGGCTGGCTGCACAGGCCTGATGGGACGTGGACAGGGCAGGACGCCTACTGACTGCCGTAATCCATTTCAAGATTGGGAGCGTCACAACAATGAAGATGAATAAAACCTTGCTGGCCACCGTGTTATCTGCAGGCTTGCTGGCCTCTGCCGGCGCCCAGGCGGCGGGTTGGTGCGAGTCCGGCAAACCGGTGAAATTCGCCGGGCTGAACTGGGAAAGCGGCATGTTGCTCACCGACATCCTGCAAACCGTGCTGGAGAAAGGCTACGGCTGCAAAACCGATAGCTTGCCGGGCAACTCCATCACCATGGAAAACGCCCTGAGCAGCAACGACATCCAGGTTTTCGCCGAAGAGTGGGTAGGCCGCAGCGAGGTCTGGAACAAGGCCGAGAAGGCCGGCAAAGTTGTCGGTGTTGGTGCGCCGGTGGTCGGCGCCGTGGAAGGCTGGTATGTGCCGCGTTATGTGATCGAAGGCGACGCCAAGCGCAAGCTGGAACCCAAGGCACCAGACCTGAAAAATATCGCCGACCTGGCCAAATACGCCTCGGTGTTCAAGGACCAGGAAGAGCCCTCCAAGGGCCGCTTCTACAACTGCCCGGCCGGTTGGACCTGTGAGCTGGATAACAGCGAAATGCTGAAAAGCTATGGCCTGGAAAGCACCTACACCAACTTCCGCCCTGGCACCGGCCCGGCGCTGGATGCCGCCGTGCTGTCGAGCTACAAGCGTGGCGAGCCGATCCTGTTCTACTACTGGTCGCCAACCCCGCTGATGGGCCAGGTCGATCTGGTCAAGCTGCAGGAAAAGCCCGGTGTGGATAAAAGCGTGAGCATCAAGGTCGGCCTGTCCAAAACCTTCCACGAGCAAGCGCCTGAACTCGTGGCGGTGCTGGAGAAGGTCAACCTGCCCATCGACCTGCTTAACCAGAACCTCGGTCGCATGGCCAAAGAGCGGATTGAGTCGCCAAAACTGGCGAAAATTTTCCTCAAGGAACATCCTGAAGTCTGGCACGCATGGGTGAGCGACGACGCAGCCAAGAAAATCGACGCGGCCTTGTAGGTCAAGCGTGTCCGGCTACCCTCAAGGGCCAGCCGGGCACCCGGCCACAACCCACTGGATCGAGAGCACGCTATGTTTCCTGAGAGTTTTACGTTTTCCATCGCCGACTGGGTCAACGGTTGGGTGGACTCACTGGTCACCAACTACGGCGATGTGTTCCGGCACATCTCCGACACGCTGTTATGGGCCATCGTCAACCTGGAAGGCTTGCTGCGTGCAGCGCCCTGGTGGCTGATGCTCGCCATTGTCGGCGGCATCGCCTGGCATGCCACCCGCAAGGTGGTGACCACGGCGGTGATCGTCGGTCTGCTGTTCCTGGTGGGTGCGGTTGGCCTGTGGGACAAGCTCATGCAAACCCTGGCACTGATGATGGTCGCCACGGTGATCTCGGTGCTGATCGGCATTCCGTTGGGCATTTTGTCTGCACGCAGCAATCGCCTGCGGTCGGTATTGATGCCGCTGCTCGACATCATGCAAACCATGCCCAGCTTTGTGTACCTGATCCCGGTGCTGATGCTGTTTGGCCTGGGCAAGGTGCCGGCGATTTTCGCCACGGTGATCTACGCCGCGCCACCGTTGATTCGCCTCACCGACTTGGGCATTCGCCAGGTCGACGGCGAAGTCATGGAAGCCATCAACGCCTTCGGTGCCAACCGCTTGCAGCAACTGTTTGGCGTGCAACTGCCGCTGGCATTGCCGAGCATCATGGCCGGTATCAACCAGACCACCATGATGGCGTTGTCGATGGTGGTGATCGCCTCGATGATCGGCGCCCGAGGCCTGGGTGAAGACGTGCTCGTCGGCATCCAGACCCTCAACGTCGGCCGTGGCCTCGAAGCAGGGCTGGCGATTGTGATTCTTGCAGTGGTCATCGACCGCATTACCCAGGCCTATGGTCGTCCACGGCATGAGGCGAGCAAATGACTACTGTCAGCAAAATTGAAGTTAAAAACGTCTTCAAGATTTTCGGCAACCGCTCCAAGGAAGCCCTGGCGATGGTTGGTCAGGGCAAGACCAAGGACCAGGTACTGGCCGAGACCGGTTGCGTGGTCGGCGTGAACGACCTGTCACTGAGCATCGGCACGGGCGAGATCTTTGTGATCATGGGCCTTTCGGGTTCGGGCAAGTCCACGTTGGTGCGTCACTTCAACCGCCTGATCGATCCAACCAGCGGCGCGATCCTGGTGGACGGCGAAGACATCCTGCAACTGGACATGGAGGCCCTGCGCCAATTCCGTCGCCACAAGATCAGCATGGTGTTCCAGAGCTTCGGCCTGCTGCCCCACAAGAGTGTGCTCGACAACGTTGCCTACGGCCTCAAGGTGCGCGGCGAAACCAAGCAGGTGTGCGCCGAACGTGCGTTGCACTGGATCGAAACCGTGGGCCTCAAAGGCTACGAAAACAAATACCCGCACCAGCTTTCCGGTGGCATGCGCCAACGTGTAGGCCTGGCCCGCGCCTTGGCAGCCGATACCGACATCATCCTGATGGACGAAGCCTTCAGCGCCCTCGACCCGCTGATCCGCGCCGAGATGCAGGACCAGTTGCTGGAGCTGCAAAAGACCCTGCACAAGACCATCGTGTTCATCACCCACGACCTCGACGAGGCGGTGCGCATTGGCAACCGCATTGCGATTCTCAAGGACGGCAAGCTGATCCAGGTCGGCACGCCGCGCGAGATTCTGCATTCGCCGGCGGATGAGTATGTGGACCGGTTTGTTCAGCGCCGGGCGGCGGTGGTCTGATCCGGATCTTGTGGCGAACCGGCTGGCGCCATCGCAGGCAAGCCAGCTCCCACAGGGGAATGCATTTCAAATGTGGGAGCTGGCTTGCCTGCGATAGGGCCAGTGAAGCTGCACAAGCATTGAAGAAGGTATGAAGATGTCCCAGGCAACAAAAATCATCATCGCCGACGCTCCACTGCGTTGGCAGGACGTGGTCGCCGTCGCCCGCCACGGCGCCGTGCTCGAACTCTCGGGCCACGCCTGGGCGCGTATCGACAATGCCCAGGCCATCGTGCAACGCATCGTCACCAGCGGCGAACGCGCCTATGGTGTGAATACCGGCCTGGGCGCGCTGTGCAATGTGTCGCTCAAGGGTGAACAACTCAGCCAGTTGTCGCGCAACACACTGCTGAGCCACGCCTGTGGCGTCGGGCCGCTGCTGAGCGACGAACAGACCCGCGCGATCATCTGCGCAGCCATCATCAACTACAGCCACGGCAAATCCGGCCTGCACCCGCAGGTGGTGCATTCGTTGCTGGCGCTGCTCAACCATGGCATCACGCCGCAAGTGCCGTCCCAGGGCTCGGTGGGCTACCTGACTCACATGGCCCACATTGGCGTGGCCTTGCTCGGGGTTGGCGATGTGAGCTATCGCGGCCAGATCGTGACGGCGCAAGCCGCCTTAAAAGCCGAAGGTTTACAACCTGTGGTGCTCGGCGCCAAAGACGGCCTGTGCCTGGTCAATGGCACGCCGTGCATGACCGGCCTGAGCTGCCTGGCCCTGGCCGACGCGAATCACCTGCTGCAATGGGCCGACGTGATCGGCGCCATGAGTTTCGAAGCCCAGCGTGGTCAGATCGACGCCTTTGACGAAGCCATCATCGCCCTCAAGCCACACCCAGGCATGCAGCAAGTCGGCATCAACCTGCGTGCCTTGCTTGACGGCAGTGAAGTGATCGCCAGCAGCAAAGGCATCCGCACCCAGGACGCGCTGAGCATCCGCTCGATCCCGCAGATTCACGGTGCGGCGCGTGATCAGGTTGAACACGCCACGCGCCAGATCGAGACCGAACTCAACAGTGCCACCGACAACCCGCTGGTGCTCGGCACGCCGGACAACTACCGCGTGGTGTCCCAGGCCAACCCGCATGGGCAGTCTGTGGCGCTGGCGGCCGACATGCTCGCCATCGCCATGGCCGAAATCGGCTCGGTGGCCGAGCGTCGCCTGGACCGCCTGATCAACCCGCACGTCAGTGGTTTGCCGGCGTTCCTGGTCAGCAACCCTGGGGTCAACTCCGGGATGATGATCGTGCAGTACGTCGCCGCCTCGCTGTGCGGGCAAAACCGTCAGCTGGCGCAACCGGCGGTGCTCGACAATTTCGTTACCTCGGGCCTGCAGGAAGACCACCTGAGCATGGGCACCAATGCCGCGCTCAAGCTGCATCAGCTGTTGGCCAACGTCACGCAGATTCTCGCCATCGAGTACCTGCTGGCAGCCCAGGCGTTCGAGTTTTTGAAGGGCCAGCGTTTCGGCGCGGGTACTGACAGCGCCTGGCGTCTGCTACGCGAAAAGGTCGCACCTTACGAACAAGACCGTTGGTTGGCGCCAGATATTGCCGCCACCGCCGCGCTGCTCAAAGACACCGCTTTGCTGCGCTCAGCAATTCCCCATTTGCACTAAACACTTATTCAAAAGAACAATTCAAAGGAGCATGAATGTGACTGCGCTAAATTTGATTCCAGGCCAACTGAGCCTTGCCCAACTGCGAGCCATCTACCAGCAGCCGGTAACCCTCACTCTGGATGACAGCGCCACGGCGCAGATCGAAGCCAGTGTGGCCTGCGTGGAGCAGATTCTCGCCGAGAACCGCACCGCCTACGGCATCAACACCGGTTTTGGCCTGCTGGCCTCGACCCGCATTGCCAGTGAAGACCTGGAAAACCTCCAGCGTTCCCTGGTGCTGTCCCACGCCGCCGGCGTCGGTGAGCCGATCAGCGACGCGCTGGTGCGGCTGGTCATGGTGCTCAAGGTCAACAGCCTGAGCCGTGGGTTCTCCGGCATTCGTCGCCAGGTGATCGACGCGCTGATCGCACTGATCAACGCCGAGGTGTACCCGCACATTCCGCTCAAAGGTTCGGTCGGTGCTTCCGGCGACTTGGCGCCATTGGCGCATATGTCGCTGGTGCTGCTGGGCGAAGGCAAGGCGCGCTACAAGGGCGAATGGTTGGAAGCCACCGAAGCGCTGAAAGTTGCCGGCCTGACGCCGCTGACGCTGGCGGCCAAAGAAGGCCTGGCGCTGCTGAACGGCACCCAGGTATCCACCGCTTATGCCTTGCGCGGCCTGTTCGAAGGCGAAGACCTGTTCGCCGGTGCGCTGGCGTGCGGTGCCCTCACCGTGGAAGCGGTATTGGGCTCGCGCTCGCCGTTTGATGCACGTATCCATGCCGCCCGTGGCCAGCGTGGTCAGATCGACGCGGCCGCGGCTTATCGCGACCTGCTCGGCGAGAGCAGCCAGGTGTCCCAGTCGCACCAGAACTGCGACAAGGTGCAAGACCCGTATTCCCTGCGTTGCCAGCCGCAAGTCATGGGCGCCTGCCTGACCCAGTTCCGCCAGGCTGCCGACGTGCTGGTGGTAGAGGCCAACGCCGTGTCGGATAACCCGCTGGTATTTGCTGCCGAGGGCGACGTGATTTCCGGCGGTAACTTCCACGCCGAGCCGGTGGCCATGGCTGCCGACAACATGGCGCTGGCCATCGCCGAAATCGGCTCGCTGAGCGAGCGTCGTATCTCGTTGATGATGGACAAGCACATGTCGCAACTGCCGCCGTTTTTGGTCGGCAATGGCGGGGTGAACTCCGGTTTCATGATCGCCCAGGTCACCGCTGCGGCGCTCGCCAGTGAGAACAAGGCGCTGGCGCATCCTCATAGCGTGGACAGCCTGCCGACGTCGGCCAACCAGGAAGACCACGTGTCCATGGCTCCGGCTGCGGGCAAGCGTTTGTGGGAAATGGCTGAAAATACCCGTGGTGTACTCGCGGTTGAGTGGCTGGCGGCATGCCAGGGCCTGGACCTGCGCGATGGCTTGAAGACTTCGACCAAGCTGGAAAAAGCCCGCGGGATCCTGCGCGACAAAGTGGCGTTTTATGAGAAGGACCGCTTCTTTGCCCCGGACATCAATGCCGCCAGCGAACTGCTCGCCAGCCGCTGCCTGAATGAGCTGGTGCCGGCCAAGCTCCTGCCGAGCTTGTAACCGCAACGCAACCCAGTGTGGGAGCTGGCTTGCCTGCGATAGCTATCTGTCAGTTGAAACATGTGTGACTGACATACGATCGTTCCCACGCTCTGCGTGGGAATGTTGCCCTGGACGCTCCGCGTCCGCTTTAAGAGTCGTGACGCGGAGCGTCACAGGATGTGTTCCCACGCGGAGCGTGGGAACGATCTTCTCCTCATAAAAATAATAGGGACGAGAAATGCACCAGCAAGAAAAGGGTTTGAAACGCGGGTTGAGCGCCCGACATATTCGCTTCATGGCACTCGGTTCCGCGATCGGCACCGGGTTGTTCTATGGTTCCGCCTCTGCCATCCAAATGGCCGGCCCTGCCGTGCTGCTGGCCTACCTGATCGGCGGCGCTGCCGTGTTCATGGTGATGCGTGCTCTCGGTGAAATGGCCGTGCACAATCCGGTGTCAGGCTCCTTCGGCCAGTACGCCAGCACCTACCTGGGGCCTATGGCCGGGTTTGTGCTCGGCTGGACCTACGCATTTGAAATGATCATCGTCTGCCTCGCCGACGTCACCGCCTTTGGCATCTACATGGGCTTCTGGTTTCCCGAGGTCGCGCGTTGGGTCTGGGTGCTGGGTATCGTGTTTTTGATCGGCGGCCTGAACCTGTGCAACGTCAAAGTGTTTGGCGAAATGGAGTTCTGGCTGTCGCTGCTCAAGGTCGGCGCGATTGTGGCGATGATCCTCGGCGGCTTTGGCATCATGCTGTTTGGCATTCATTCTGCTGGCGAAACCCAGGCCAGCGGCTTGAGCAACCTGTGGGCCCACGGCGGCTTCATGCCTAACGGCATTGGCGGCCTGATCGCCTCGTTCGCGGTGGTGATGTTTGCGTTTGGCGGCATCGAAATCATCGGCATCACCGCCGGTGAAGCCAAAGACCCGCAGCGCGTGATCCCCAAGGCGATCAATGCGGTGCCGCTGCGCATCCTGCTGTTTTACGTGCTGACCCTGTTTGTGCTGATGGCCATCTACCCGTGGCCACAGATTGGCAGCCAGGGCAGTCCGTTCGTGCAGATCTTCAGCAACCTTGGCATCGGCTCGGCAGCGACCATCCTCAATATCGTGGTGATCTCGGCCGCCGTCTCGGCCATCAACAGCGACATTTTTGGCGCCGGCCGCATGATGTATGGCCTGGCCCAGCAAGGGCAGGCGCCCAAGGGTTTTGCGCAGCTGTCCAAGCAAGGCGTGCCGTGGATGACCGTACTGGTAATGGGCGCGTCGTTGCTCGGCGGCGTGGTGCTCAACTACCTGATCCCGGAAAACGTGTTCCTGTTGATCGCCTCGATTGCCACTTTCGCCACCGTGTGGGTGTGGCTGATGATCCTGTTTACCCAGGTTGCCATGCGCCGCTCGATGACCAGGGAACAGGTGGCCGAACTGAAATTCCCGGTGCCGTTCTGGCCGTATGCGCCAGCGGCGGCCATTGTGTTCATGCTGTTCGTGTTTGGCGTGCTGGGTTACTTCCCGGACACCCAGGCCGCTTTGCTGGTCGGCGCCGTCTGGATCGTGTTGCTGGTCCTCGCCTACCTGCTGTGGGTCAAGCCCGCTGCCGGGCAGGGGGCCAAGGTCCATTACGACCCGGCTTTGTCTCATCGATAACTTAGGGAGGCGTTGATGAAAACGCTTTGGCAACACTGCCACGTCGCAACTATGGCCCAGGGCAAATACTCGATCATCGAGGATGCCGCCATGGTCACCGCGGGTTCGCTGATCGAGTGGATCGGCCCCCGCAGCCAGGCGCCAGTGGCGGATTACGCCCAGGTGCATGACCTGCAAGGCGCGTGGGTCACCCCCGGGCTGATCGACTGCCACACCCACACGGTGTTCGGCGGCAATCGCAGCGGTGAATTCGAGCAGCGTCTTGAAGGCGTGAGCTACGCCGAAATCGCCGCCAAGGGCGGCGGTATTGCCAGCACCGTGCGCGCCACCCGTGCCGCCACGGAAGATGAATTGTTTGCCAGCGCTGAAAAGCGCCTGCGCAGTTTGCTGCGTGACGGCGTGACCACGGTGGAGATCAAGTCCGGCTACGGCCTGGACCTGGCCAACGAGCGCAAGATGCTGCGGGTTGCGCGGCGCCTTGGCCAGGTGCTGCCGGTGAGCGTGCGCGCCACGTGCCTGGCGGCTCACGCGCTGCCGCCGGAGTACAAGGATCGCGCTGACGACTACATCGACCACATCTGCACCGAGATGCTCCCGGCGCTCGCGGCCGAAGGGCTGGTGGATGCGGTAGACGCCTTCTGTGAGTACCTGGCGTTTTCCACCGAACAAGTGGAGCGTGTATTCAAGGTCGCCCAGCAGTTGGGCTTGCCGGTGAAACTGCACGCCGAGCAGTTGTCCTCTTTGCACGGCTCCAGCCTGGCGGCGCGTTACCACGCACTGTCGGCGGACCACCTGGAGTTCATGACCGAAGAAGACGCCATCGCCATGGCCGCGTCCGGCACTGTCGCGGTGTTGCTGCCGGGCGCGTTCTACTTCCTGCGTGAAACCCAGTTGCCGCCGATGGATGCGCTGCGCAAGCACGGCGTGAAAATCGCCATCGCCAGTGACCTCAACCCCGGCACCTCGCCGGCGCTGTCGGTACGCCTGATGCTGAACATGGCCTGCACCCTGTTCCGCATGACCCCGGAAGAAGCCTTGGCCGGCGCCACGCAACATGCGGCCACCGCGCTGGGCATGGGTGACACCCACGGTTCGCTGGAAGTGGGCAAGGTCGCGGATTTCGTCGCCTGGCAGATTGATCGCCCCGCCGACCTGGCTTACTGGCTGGGCGGCGAGCTGGATAAACGCGTCGTGCGCCATGGCGTCGACGTCACCGTCTGAGGAGTATTGTTGTGGATAAGGTTCTGAGTTTCAAACAAGGCCGTGTGCCGCTGCTGATCAGCATGCCCCACGCGGGGTTGCGCCTGACGCCTGCGGTCGAAGCCGGGCTGATCCCCGAGGCGCAAAGCCTGCCGGACACCGACTGGCACATCCCCACGCTGTATGACTTTGCCGAGGCATTGGGCGCCAGCACCTTGTCGGCCGAGTACTCGCGGTTTGTGATTGACCTGAACCGGCCGTCCGACGACAAACCGCTCTACGCCGGCGCCACCACCGGGCTGTACCCGGCGACCCTGTTCGATGGCGTGCCGTTGTTCCGTGAAGGGCAGGTGCCGTCCGAAGAAGAACGCGTAACCTACCTGCAAAAAATCTGGGGCCCGTACCACCGCACCCTGCAAGAAGAGCTGGCGCGCCTCAAGGCCGAGTTCGGCTACGCCTTGCTGTTTGATGCGCACTCGATCCGCTCGGTAATCCCGCACCTGTTCGACGGCAAGCTGCCGGACTTCAACCTCGGCACCTTCAACGGCGCGGCGTGTGACCCCGAGCTGGCCAGCCAGCTGGAAGGCATCTGCGCTCAGCATCCGCAGTTCACCCATGTGCTGAACGGGCGCTTCAAGGGCGGGCATATCACTCGCCACTATGGCGACCCGGCGCAGGATATTCATGCGGTGCAGTTGGAACTGTGCCAGAGCACGTATATGGAAGAGGTTGAGCCGTTCCGGTATCGCCCTGATTTGGCTGCGCCGACCCAGGTTGTGTTGAAGCAGTTGCTGGAAGGGTTGTTAGCCTGGGGGCAGAAGCGCTACGGCTGATATCGCTATCGCAGGCAAGCCAGCTCCCACATTTGGATGTATTCACAGATCAAAATGTGGGAGCTGGCTTGCCTGCGATGGGGCCTTCCGGGTCGCCCCAGTGCAACTGCCGGTCGCCACAGTTCGTGTCAGCACAGGTTCCGCTGGGTAAGGTTGTGGGTACGGCGCACCAGACGCCACTTCCCACAATAAAAGCTGCCCAGTGAGACCTCATCCATGAAAAGACTGTTGTTGATCCTCACCGGCGCGGCTTTGATCAGCGCCAACGCCATGGCCGCAGAACCTGCATCCTGTAAAACCATCCGCATGGGCGTGGTCAGCTGGACCGACGTCATCGCTACCTCAGGCATGGCCGACGTGCTGCTCAATGGCCTGGGCTACGACAGCAAGCAGACCAGCGCGGTGCAGCAGATCATTTTTGCCGGCATCCGCGACAAACGCCTGGATATCTTCCTCGGCTACTGGAAACCGGCGATGGATAACAACATCTCGCCGTTCCTGGCCGCCAAGCAGGTCAAGGTGTTCGACACGCCCAGCCTCGCCGACGCCCAAGCCACCCTGGCCGTGCCGCAATACGTGGCGGATGCCGGGCTGAAGACGTTTGCCGACATCGCCCGCTTCAAGGACAAGTTGGGCGGCAAGATCTACGGCATCGAGCCGGGCAGTGGCGCCAATACCGATATCCAAAAGATGATCGACACCAACCATTTCGGCCTGGGCGGCTTCAAACTGGTAGCTTCCGGTGAAGCGGGCATGCTCGCAGCGGTGCAGCGAGCGGTGAACCGCAAGGAGTTCGTGGTGTTCGTCGGCTGGACCCCGCACCCGATGAACATCAATATGAAAATGGCCTACCTCACCGGCAGTGAAGATGTGTTCGGCCCGAACGAAGGTCGCGCCACGGTTTCCACCGTCACCGCGCCGGACTTTGGCGAACGCTGCCCTAACGCCAACCGCCTGCTGGCAAACCTGACCTTCACCGCCGCCCAGGAAAGCCAGTTGATGGTGCCGATCATGGAGCGCCAGTCGCCGCAGGAGGTGGCCAGGCAATGGTTGCGTGACCACCCAGAGGATTTGCAGCGCTGGTTGGCCGGGGTCAAGGCGTTTGATGGCAGCGATGGCGTGGCGGCAGTGCAGGCCAGCCTCAAACCCTGAAAACACCGCCGGGCAAAAAATGCGGGAGCTGCGGTGCGACGATTCGACTGGCCTGCGATAGCGGTGTATCAGTGAATGAAGAGGTGACTGACACACTGCTATCGCAGGCAAGCCAGCTCCCACGTTTAGATCTCCATTCTCAGGGATATTGAGCATGTATCCGATTTCAGCGCAGCTTGCCGCCTTCATCGCCAAAACCGAATCCTTCACCAGTGACGACTCTTCGCTGGCGGGCTTGCGCCATAACTACGACCGTATGTGCCAGGCCTTCACGCCACCGAAGCCTGAAGGGCTGCAACTGTCGGACTTTTCCCTGGGCGGTGTAGGCGTGCGCAGTTACCTACCCACGGCGCCAGCGCCGACGGAGGGCTGGCCCTGTCTCCTTTATATGCACGGTGGCGGCTGGGTGGTCGGCGGGTTGGACTCCCACGACTTTATCTGTTTCGAACTGGCGAGCGCGTTGCAGGTCCTGGTGATCGCCATCGACTACCGTCTGGCGCCGGAGTACCCGTTCCCGGCGGCCTACCAAGACTGTCGCGCCGTATGGCAGGCAATCCAGGCCGCGCAGGGGCCGCACACCATCAACCTGCAACGCCTGGTGGTGATGGGCGACAGCGCGGGCGGCAATCTGGCGGCGGCGCTGTGCCTGGGGCTGCGCGACGACGGCCAGTCGCTGCCCGTGGCCCAGGTGCTGATTTACCCCGGCCTGGGCGGGCCTGCCGATTTGCCCTCGCGGCGTGACTGCATGGACGCGCCGCTGCTCAGTACTGCCGACACCGACTGCTACCTGGCAATGTACCTGCATGCTGCGCGCACGCCATCGGCCTATGCCATGCCTTTGTTGGCCGAGTATTTCGGCGGCTTGCCCAAGGCGTTGATCGCCGTGGCCCAGTTCGACCCGTTGCGCGATGACGGCATGCTCTATGCCGAACGGCTGCAACAGGCCGGTGTGCCCGCCGTGCTGTATCCCGGCAAAGGTCTGGTTCACGGTTGCTTGCGCGCACGCGGCCAGGCCCCGGAGGTGGATCAGCTTTATAACTATCTGCTGCATTACCTCAGGAGCGAAGGGCTGACACAGGTCTAAGTATTCAAGGACATGCTCATTGCACAATTCGGGTTTATGATGCCAGACGGCAAGAATAATAGACGTCCCCTCAGGGATGAACCCGACACCCTATGGAGCGCGCAATGCAGACTTGGTACCCGCAGATCAAACCCTACGCCCGGCACGATCTGGCAGTCGATGACACCCACACGCTGTACGTCGATGAAAGTGGCTCCCCCGAAGGTTTGCCTGTCGTCTTCATCCATGGCGGCCCCGGCTCCGGTTGCGATGCCCAGAGCCGCTGCTATTTCGACCCGAACCTGTACCGCATCGTTACCTTCGACCAGCGTGGCTGCGGGCGTTCCACGCCGCGCGCGAGTCTTGAAAACAACACCACCTGGGATCTGGTCGCCGACCTCGAGCGCATCCGCGAACACCTGGGCATCGACAAATGGGTGCTGTTTGGTGGTTCCTGGGGCTCGACCCTGTCGCTGGCCTATGCGCAAAGCCACCCTGAGCGTGTGCATGGTTTGATCCTGCGCGGCATCTTCCTGGCCCGCCCGCAGGATATTCACTGGTTCTACCAGGAAGGCGCGAGCCGCATGTTCCCGGATTACTGGCAGGACTACCTTGCCCCGATCCCGGCGGACGAGCGCCACGACATGGTTGCCGCCTACCACAAGCGCCTCACCGGCAACGACCAGATCGCCCAGATGCACGCAGCCAAAGCCTGGTCCGGCTGGGAAGGGCGCATGCTCGGCCTGTGCCCGAGCCCTCAGCACGTCGAGCGTTTTTCCGAGCCGCAGCGCGCCCTGTCGATTGCGCGTATCGAGTGCCACTACTTCACCAATAACTCTTTCCTGGAGCCCAACCAGCTGATTCGCGATATGCACAAGATCGCCCATCTGCCTGGCGTCATCATCCATGGCCGCTACGATATGATCTGCCCGCTGGACAACGCCTGGGAGCTGCATCAGGCCTGGCCCAACAGTGAGCTGCAGGTGATTCGCGAGGCTGGCCATGCGGCATCCGAGCCGGGCATCACCGATGCGTTGGTGCGTGCGACCGGCGAGATGGCACGGCGCCTGCTTGATCTGCCGCCAGAAGAAGCATGAAGGGCCTGTTGCAACGGGTGCGTGGCGCCCGGGTCGAGGTGGCGGGTGAAGTCGTAGGCTCGATAGACCAGGGATTACTGGTGCTGGTCGCCGTGGAACCTTCAGATACGCCCGAGAGTGCCGACAAACTGTTGCACAAGCTGCTTAACTATCGGGTGTTCAGCGACGATGAGGGCAAGATGAACCTGTCCTTGAAGGACATTGGCGGTGGTTTGCTGCTGGTATCGCAGTTCACCCTGGCGGCGGACACCAAAAGCGGGTTGCGGCCCAGCTTCTCCACAGCGGCCCCACCGGCCCTGGGAGCCGCGCTTTTTGAACACTTGTTGTTACAAGCGCAACAATTGCATGGCAAGGTGGCATCGGGGCGTTTTGGCTCTGATATGCAGGTGCATTTGGTCAATGATGGCCCTGTGACCTTCCTCTTACAGACATGAATGTATTAAAAACGACTTTAATGCCTAAAAACGCAGGGTTTCGCTACAAATACTTCGTTGTCCCTGATGCGTTGTTTCGCGGGCTACTAGATAATCGCGCGCTATGGGGATCAGCGTAAATTGGTCCATTTTTGACTTAGGTAGAGACTTGTCCGACGGCCTTTGGGGAATCATTTTGACCCAGAGGAGTCGGAACAATGCTCGCCAACCTGGCATATAGATAGCTGGCCGTTGGTTTTTTGATCTGTTTTCGGCGAGGGTTGCTCGTGATTGTTAGTCCCTGTAATGCACCAAAATTGTCTGCCAAACGGTTACGAAACGCACTGGTAACGGGCTCTGCCCTGTTTTGCCTGTTCGGGGCGGGTCAACTGTGGGCATTCAGTCTGGATGATGTGTCGGCCAAGGCAAAAGAGCTGGCCGGGCAGAAATACGAAGCTCCGCGCAGCAATCTGCCGAACGAATTTCGCGAAATGAAATTCGCGGACTATCAGAAGATTCGTTTCCGCAACGAAAAAGCCGAGTGGGCCGATCAGAACACGCCATTCAAGCTGTCCTTCTATCACCAGGGCATGCACTTTGACACGCCGGTGAAAATCAACGAAGTGACCGCCGACAGCGTCCAGGAAATCAAGTACGACCCAAATCGTTTCGATTTCGGCGACGTGAAATTTGATCCTAAAGCCACCGAACAGCTGGGTTATGCCGGTTTCCGTGTGCTGTACCCGATCAACAAGGCCGACAAGCAAGACGAAATCATGACCATGCTCGGCGCCAGCTACTTCCGCGTCGTCGGCAAAGGCCAGGCCTATGGCCTGTCGGCCCGTGGCATGGCGATCGACACTGCATTGCCGTCCGGTGAAGAATTCCCGCGTTTCACCGAGTTCTGGATTGAGCGCCCAAAACCGGGCGAGAAACAGCTGGTGATCTTCGCCCTGCTGGACTCGCCACGCGCAACCGGCGCCTATCGCCTGACCCTGCGCCCGGGCACCGACACCATTGTCGACGTCAAATCCCAGATGTTCCTGCGTGACAAGGTCAGCAAGCTGGGCATCGCCCCGCTGACCAGCATGTACTTGTTCGGCGCAAACCAGCCGTCCAAGGTGCTCAACTACCGTCGTGAATTGCACGATTCCAGCGGCCTGTCGATCCATGCCGGCAATGGCGAGTGGATCTGGCGCCCTCTGAACAACCCTAAACACCTGTCGGTCAGCAACTTCGCCGTTGAAAACCCGCGTGGTTTCGGCCTGCTGCAACGTGGCCGCGACTTCAGCCACTACGAAGACCTGGACGACAACTACGACAAGCGCCCAAGCGCCTGGATCGAACCTGAAGGCGACTGGGGCAAGGGTTCTGTCGACCTGGTAGAGATTCCGACCGCCGACGAAACCAACGACAACATCGTTGCGTTCTGGAGCCCGGCCGAGCTGCCGAAAGTCGGCGAGCCGCTGGACGTCAGCTACCGCCTGCACTGGACCATGGACGAGAAAGACCTGCACCCGGCCGACAGCGCCTGGGTCAAGCAGACCTTGCGCTCCACCGGTGACGTGAAGCAATCCAACCTGATCCGCCAGCCTGACGGCAGTGTGGCCTACCTGGTGGACTTCGAAGGCCCGTCCCTGAAGAACCTGCCACCGGATGCGCCAGTACGTAGCCAGGTGAGCGTGGGCGACAACGCCGAAATCGTTGAAAACAGCGTGCGCTACAACGAGCACACCAAAGGCTGGCGCCTGACCCTGCGCATGAAGATCAAGGACGCAGGCAAGCCCACCGAAATGCGTGCCGCGCTGGTTGAGGACATCGTGAAGCCTGAGCCTGAGAAGGTTTCGACCCAGGTGCTCAAGGCCGACAAGCTGCTGGCCAAGCAACACGAAAAACAGGCCAGGAAAGACGCCAAGGAAGCGAAAGACAAGGACGCCAAGCAGCCAGAGGCTGCCCCCGCCAATCCGGAGCCGGAAAAGACCGAACACGTCCTGACCGAAACCTGGAGCTATCAGTTGCCTGCCGATGAGTAATTCTCAAGCCACGCCAGAGACCCTGTCCGAGTACCTGGCGCACCTCCCGATGACCGCAGAGCAGCGCGCCGAACTGGCGGGCTGCACCTCCTTCAGCGAGCTGCACGAACGCTTGTCGTCAAAGACTTTCGACGCACCCACCGAGGCCGCCCAAGCCTCGGTCGGCCGCCGGTTGACGCTCAATACCGCCGAAGAGCTGCAAGACGCCGAGATGCTGGCGCTTGACGCCAACGGCCGGGTTTGCCTGAAGGCCACGCCGCCGATCCGTCGGACCAAAGTGGTGCCGGAGCCATGGCGTACCAATATCCTGGTGCGTGGTTGGCGCCGGATGACCGGTCGCACCAACCCTCCGGCCCCGCCGAAGGATGAGCGCGTACTGCCGGCAGCACGCTGGCGTACCGTGGGTTCGATCCGTCGCTATATCCTGCTGGTGCTGATGCTCGGCCAGACCATTGTGGCCGGCTGGTACATGAAAGGCATCATGCCGTACCAGGGCTGGTCGCTGGTCGACTTCGACGAAATCCGCAACCAGACCCTGCTGCAAACGGCCACCCAGGTGCTGCCTTACGCCTTGCAAACCAGCATCCTGATCATGTTCGGGATTCTGTTCTGCTGGGTCTCGGCCGGTTTCTGGACCGCGCTGATGGGCTTCCTGGAGCTGCTGACCGGCCACGATAAATACCGGATCTCCGGTAAAAGTGCTGGTGACGAGCCGATTCCAAAGGATGCCCGCACCGCGCTGGTGATGCCGATCTGCAACGAAGACGTGCCCCGGGTATTTGCCGGCCTGCGCGCTACTTTCGAATCGGTAGCCGCCACTGGCGACCTGGACCGTTTCGATTTCTTCGTGCTCAGCGACAGTAACGAAGCCGATATCTGCATCGCTGAACAGCAAGCCTGGCTTGATGTGTGCCGCGAAGCCGGTGGTTTCGGCAAGATCTTCTATCGCCGCCGTCGCCGTCGCGTAAAGCGCAAGAGCGGCAACCTCGACGACTTCTGCCGTCGCTGGGGCGGTGAATACAAGTACATGGTGGTGCTCGACGCCGACAGCGTGATGAGTGGTGAATGCCTCACCAGCCTGGTGCGCTTGATGGAAGCCACGCCGGATGCCGGGATCATCCAGACCGCGCCACGTGCGTCGGGCATGGACACCCTGTATGCGCGCATGCAGCAGTTCGCCACCCGTGTTTATGGCCCGCTGTTTACCGCTGGCCTGCACTTCTGGCAGTTGGGTGAATCCCACTACTGGGGTCACAACGCCATCATTCGTATGAAGCCGTTTATCGAGCACTGCGCCCTGGCGCCGTTGCCGGGTAAAGGCGCGTTTGCCGGTGCGATCCTCTCCCACGACTTCGTTGAAGCCGCGCTGATGCGCCGTGCCGGCTGGGGCGTGTGGATTGCTTATGACCTGCCGGGCAGCTACGAAGAACTGCCGCCGAACCTGCTGGATGAACTCAAGCGTGACCGTCGCTGGTGCCACGGCAACCTGATGAACTTCCGCCTGTTCCTGGTCAAAGGCATGCACCCGGTGCACCGTGCGGTGTTCCTGACCGGCGTGATGTCCTACCTGTCGGCGCCGTTGTGGTTCTTCTTCCTGGTGCTGTCGACGGCGTTGCTGGCGGTGAACACCTTGATGGAGCCGCAGTACTTCATGGCGCCACGCCAGCTGTACCCGCTGTGGCCACAATGGCACCCGGACAAGGCGGTGGCGCTGTTCTCCACCACCATCGTGCTGTTGTTCCTGCCTAAATTGCTCAGCATCATCCTGATCTGGGCCAAGGGCGCGAAAGAGTTCGGTGGCAAGTTCAAGGTGACCTTGTCGATGCTGCTGGAGATGCTGTTCTCCATGCTGCTGGCGCCGGTGCGCATGATCTTCCACACCCGTTTCGTGCTCGCCGCGTTCCTGGGCTGGGCTGCGACCTGGAACTCGCCGCAGCGTGACGACGACTCCACGCCATGGAGCGAGGCAGTCAAGCGCCACGGTCCACAGACCCTGCTGGGCTTTCTGTGGGCACTGTTGGTGGTGTGGTTGAACCCAAGCTTCCTGTGGTGGCTGATTCCGATCGTCGGCTCGCTGATGCTGTCGATTCCGGTGTCGGTGATCTCCAGCCGGGTCAAGCTGGGCCTCAAGTCTCGCGACGAGAGCCTGTTCCTGATCCCTGAGGAATACAACCCGCCGCAAGCTTTGCTGTCGACTGAGCAATACACCCACGAAAACCGTTGGCACGCCCTCAATGACGGGTTTGTGCGCTCGGTGGTCGACCCGCAGCAAAACGCCCTGGCCTGCGCCCTGGCGACCTCGCGTCACCGTGAGGCGGAGCCCATCGAGCACTTGCGTCAGGAACGTGTGCGCCACGCGCTGAAAGTCGGCCCCGCCGGCCTCAACAACGGCGAGCGCCTGGCATTGCTCAGCGACCCGGTAGCCTTGGCTCGCCTGCATCAGCAGGTGTGGACTGAAGGTCACGCCGAGTGGCTCGGTGCCTGGCGTGCTTCGGTCAAGGCTGATCCGCACGCGCCATTGCTGCCGCTGCAACCGCTGTCTTCCCAGGCCCAACCGGCCTGATTCCGACGCCCCCGAGGGCTCACCTCGGGGGCGTTAGATGCGCTGGTCCTACAGCGTTTAGAACATCTTCTTGGTAACGCTAACCCCTTGTTATTTCGAAACAAAAGACCTTTGTTCGAAGCGTATTGCCGTGCCTGTCGCTGGGGTAGCATCGCCCCCAAATTGACTAGGTCGCAGGGGGATTAATGATCAAAAGGTATTGTTTGGCGGTGCTGAGCGGCGTCATCGCATTGATTTACGCAGGCTGGTTGAGCGCTGGTGCCCTCGATGAGGCGGTTCGACGCGGTGTGCTTAAAGTCGGCACCACGCCCACCTATGTGCCCTTTGAAATGAAGGACAAGCAGGGCCGCATCGTCGGTTTCGAAATCGATTTGCTGCAGGCGATGAGCCGCGCGTTGGGCGTCGAGCTTGAACTGGTCGCGGTGCCGTATACCGAGTTGTTGCCGGGGCTGATGGCGAAGAAGTTCGACCTGATCGGCAGCGGCATGACGGTGACGCAGGAGCGCAACCTCAAGCTGAACTTCAGCGACTCCTTTATTGTGGTCGGCCAGACCGTGCTGCTGAACCCCAGCCTGGCCGGCAAGATTGCCAGCATCGAAGATCTCGACGAGGCGGGTTACCGCATCGCCGCGACTGAAGGCACGACCGGCGAAGCGGCTGCGCAGCGGTTTTTGGGCGCGGCGCGCCTGAGCACTTTTACCACGCCGGAAGAAGGCGTGCGCCAAGTGGTCGAGGGCAAGGCCGACGCCTTCGTCCATGACGCACCCTACAACCTGATTGCGCTGGCCAGGCCGGAAAACCACCGGCTCTTTGCCCTTGAGCAGCCGTTTACCTTTGAGCCTCTGGCGTTTGGCCTGAAAAAAGGCGACTACGACAGCCTCAACTGGATCAACCACTTCCTCAATCAAATTGCCCAGGATGGCACCTACGATCGGCTGCACGACAAGTGGTTCAAGGACACGGACTGGATGGCGGAGATCGACTAAGCGTCATAACTGCTTACACATCAATGAATTGCCGGCCTGTTGCGCTGATGTGTCTAGCCCCTGCGCAGTGATGCACCATTGTGGGGCTTTTGCGACATGCGCCGATAACATTTACCCGTGAAACCTTTGTGACGGGCAACGAGTGGGTTAGGATCGCACCCCGAATGGGTGCAGCCCTTTTGCGCGCCGGCCTTATAAGAATCTTTCAGGGGACTTGATGATGAAAAAGTATCTTTCGATGCTGATGCTCGGCGTCACCGCGCTGGTCGCGGCCACTGCGGCGCATGCGGGCGCCATCGACGATGCGGTCAAGCGCGGCACGCTGAAAGTCGGCATGGACCCGACCTACATGCCGTTCGAGATGACCGACAAGCGCGGTGAAATCATCGGCTTTGAAGTCGACATTCTCAAGGCCATGGCCAAGTCCATGGGCGTCAAGCTGGAGTTGGTGTCCACCGGCTATGACGGCATTATCCCAGCCTTCCTGACCGGCAAGTTCGACATGATCGGCAGCGGTATGACCCTGACTCAGGAACGCAACCTGCGCCTGAACTTCAGCGAACCCTTCATCGTGGTCGGCCAGACCCTGCTGATTCGCAAGGACCTGGAAGGCACGATCAAGTCCTACAAAGATTTGAACGACGAGAAATACCGCCTGACCTCCAAGCTCGGCACTACCGGCGAGATGGTTGCCAGGAAACTGATCTCCAAAGCCAAGTACCACGGCTATGACAACGAGCAGGAAGGCGTGCTGGACGTGGTCAACGGCAAGGCCGATGCCTTTGTGTATGACGCACCTTACAACGTGGTCGCCGAGAAGAAAGTCGGTAATGGCAAGCTGGTGTTCCTGGAAGAACCCTTCACCTTCGAGCCCCTGGCGTTCGGCCTGAAAAAAGGCGATTACGACAGCCTCAACTATATCAACAACTTTCTGCACCAGATCCGCAACGACGGCACCTACGATCGCATCCATGACAAGTGGTTCAAGAGCTCCGAGTGGCTCAAGGACATGGAATAAGGGCTGACACCGAGTCGACTTCATCGCAGGCAAGCCAGCTCCCACAGTTGAAATGCGTTCCCTTGTGGGAGCGGGCTTGCCCGCGATGACGGCATGCCAGGCGATACATCTTCGGAAAGTGAAATGAAACAGAAAAAAGCCCAATGGCCCTGGCACCTGCTGACCGTGGTCGTGCTGGTTGGCCTGGCCGGCGCGTTGTACTACGCCACCTCGTTGATGTCCTACGAGTGGCGCTGGAACCGCGTGCCGCAGTACTTCGCCTATCAGGCCGAAACCTCCCAGCGCGCCGCCGACATCTCCACTGTCATTGAGCTGGTGCGCAAAGGCGATGTGGCCGAAGTCACCTTGCGCAACGACGCAGGCGCCGAGCAAAAGCTGACCGTGGCCGACAACAGCCTGCAAGTGTCACGTGGCGATGACGTGGCCGAAGGCGATGTTATTGGCGTAACCCGGCATTGGGCGCTGGGCCCGCTGATGTGGGGCTTGTGGACGACCTTGTGGTTGTCGGTGGTCTCCGGAATCCTCGGCCTGGCGATTGGCCTGGCAACCGGCTTATGCCGTTTGTCGAGCAACCCGACCTTGCGCGATCTGTCGACGATCTACGTCGAACTGGTGCGCGGTACGCCGCTGTTGGTGCAAATCTTTATTTTCTACTTCTTCATCGGCACGGTGCTCAACCTGTCCCGCGAATTCGCCGGTATTGCCGCGTTGTCGCTGTTCACCGGCGCCTATGTGGCGGAAATCGTCCGCGCCGGCGTGCAGTCCATCACCCGTGGTCAGAACGAGGCCGCCCGTTCCCTGGGGTTGAGCGCCAGCCAGTCGATGCGTCATGTGGTGTTGCCGCAAGCGTTCAAACGCGTGCTGCCGCCATTGGCTGGGCAATTTATCAGCCTGGTGAAAGACACTTCGCTGGTTTCGGTGATCGCGATTACCGAGCTGCTTAAAAGTGGTCGTGAAGTGATCACCACCTCGTTCTCGCCCTTTGAAATCCTGTTCTGTGTGGCAGGCCTGTACCTGCTGATCAACCTGCCGCTGTCGAAAATGGCCAGCCGGCTTGAGCGGAGGCTCGCGCAAAGTGATTGAAGTCCGCGATCTGGTAAAAGTCTTCGACACCCGTGGCCAGGTGGTGCGCGCGGTAGACCACGTGACCACCCAAGTCGCCAAGGGCGAAGTGCTGGTGGTGATTGGCCCGTCAGGTTCAGGCAAGTCCACGTTCCTGCGCTGCCTTAACGGCCTGGAAGAGTTCGACTCGGGCTCGGTGAGCATCGATGGCCTGCAACTGGCCGACCCGAAAACCGACGTGAATGCCTACCGCCGTGAAGTCGGCATGGTGTTCCAGCACTTCAATTTGTTCCCGCACATGACCGTGCTGGAAAACCTGTGCCTGGCGCAAAAAGTCGTGCGCAAACGCGGCAAGCAAGAGCGTGAAGCCAAGGCTTTGGCACTGTTGGAAAAGGTCGGTATCGCGCAGAAGGCCAACGAGTTTCCATCACGCTTGTCCGGCGGCCAGCAACAACGGGTAGCCATTGCCCGTGCGTTGGCCATGGAACCCAAGGTAATGCTGTTTGATGAGCCCACCTCGGCGCTGGACCCGGAAATGGTCGGCGAAGTGTTGGACGTGATGAAGACCCTGGCCCTGGAAGGCATGACCATGGTCTGCGTCACCCACGAGATGGGCTTTGCCCGTGAAGTGGCAGACCGCGTGCTGTTCTTCGACCACGGCAAATTGCTCGAAGATGCGGCCCCGGCCGAGTTCTTCGATGCGCCCAAAGACCCGCGCGCCCAAGCGTTCCTGCGCCAGGTTCTGTAATTGAAGGCCGAGCTTCCTGTGGCGAGCGAGCTTGCTCGCGCTGGGGCGCGAAGCGGCCCCAACAAAATCACCGCGATTTATCCAGCAGAACGCGTTGGCAGGTTTTAGGGCTGCTTCGCAGCCCAGCGCGAGCAAGCTCGCTCGCCACAAGGGCCGTGAGTATCAAAGCCTGAATTTGCCCACGAGCGTCTGCAAATCCAGGCTCAATCGGGTCAACTGAACACTCGCAGCGGCCGTTTCCTCACTGGCCGCAGCGGTTTGTTCGGTGACATCGCGCACCTTCAGCACACTGCGATTGATCTCTTCCGCTACCGCACTTTGCTGCTCGGCGGCGGCGGCAATCTGCGGGTTCATTTCCTGGATGATCGACACGGTACGCGTAATCGCTGCCAAGGCATCGCCGGCATCGCGGGTCAGGCCGACGCTGTTGTCGGTCAGGCTGCGGCTGTTGTCCATGATGTCCGCGACCTGCTGGGTGCCGGTATTCAGGCCGAGAATCAAACCTTCAATTTCTTCGGCGGATTCCTGGGTGCGCTGGGCCAGGCTGCGCACTTCGTCGGCCACTACCGCAAAACCCTGGCCGGCACTGCCCGCACGCGCCGCTTCGATGGCAGCGTTCAGGGCCAGCAGGTTGGTTTGCTGGGACACTGATTTGATCACGTCGAGCACGCTGCCGATTTTCTGGCTTTCATGTTGCAGCGCAATCATCGCCTGGCTCGAACGCGCCATCTCATGGGCCAGGTGCCCGATTTGCTCGACGGCCTGGGTCACCACTTTTTCGCCGGCGCTGGCCTCCTGGTCGGCTTCATTGGCCGCGACGGAAGCCTGCTCGGCATGCCGGGCGACCTCCTGGGCGGTGGCGAGCATTTCATTCATCGCCGTGGCCACTTGATCGGTTTCCTCCTTCTGGTCATTGACCCCGGCGCGGGTCTGCTCGGTGACGGCTGATAGCTGCGTTGCGGCACTGGCGATCTGCCGGGCGCTGTCGCCGATACCGCTGATCAGGTTGCGCAGGTTGCGGGTCATTTGCCCGATGCTCTGCTGCAACTGGCCCAGTTCATCGCGGCGGTCCTCTTGAATGTCTCGACTCAGGTCGCCGTCAGCAATGCGGTGGGCGGCGGTGAGGATCGCGCGTAAAGGCACGACTATTTGCCGCGCGATCCACCAGGCGGCCAGTACACCGAGTAGCAAGGCCGCCACGGTGACGCTCAGCAGTCGTGTGTGGGTCTGCTCGGCTTCGCTGTCACGCTTGCTGTTCTGGCCGTCACTCAGTTGATGGCTTTGCTCGCGTAAATCATTGAGTTGCTGTTCAAAGCGGTTTTGCAGGGTTTCGGTGTTGAGCTGTGCGTCCTTGAGCTTGGTCAATTGTTCGCGATAGTTGGCCAGGTCGGCTTTGAGCAGGGCCGCGTCCACGGGCAGTGCGGTCACCGCTGCTTGTGCCACGTTCAGGGCTTCGAGCGCCTGGGTGAGTGCGTCGGTGTAGGCTTGCAGCGACTCGGCCGCCCAGGCGGGGCTTTGGGCGCGATCTTCGGCCTGCTCCATGGCCTGGCGCAGGTTTTCGATAGCATCCAAAGCCTTTTCGTCTTCCTGGTTCGGTAAGTCGCTGGCGAACTGGGCGAGAGTATCGCTGGCTTGCAACGCGGTTTTCTTGAGGGTCGGGCGGATGCTTTCGCGTTGCTCGATCAAAGCGGGCAAGGCCGCCAGCGCTGTCTTGAAGCTCGCCACCAAGCGTGTTGCTTCCTGCAGTCGCTGCAAGTCGGCCGGGTGTTTGAGGCGGCTTGAAAGGTCGGCCAGATGCTGGTCGATCTTTTCGGTCTGCGTGTTCATTTTGGCCAGGCTGCTGGCGTCCGTCAGGGTCCGGTACACGATCCTGTCGGCGCGCATGGACTCGGCGTCCAGGGCCAATTGCCCCAGGATCGCCAGGCTGTGTGAGCGATAAAGCACGTCGTTCAAGGCCTGCCAGCCGGTCGCGGCAATCAGGATGCTTAACATCAACACTTGGCCGAAACCCAGTGCGAGTTTGAGACGGACGCTGGCGTTGACCAGCAAGCGGGTCAGCCGAGGAAACATGGTGAACCTCCAAATCTGAGGAAGCATTTCGCAACAGCTGAAACGCTAAATCGATTCGAGGTTGTGGCGGGCTGATAACCGCGTAGGAAATTTCACAAGTTACGGCGGCCTTGCTCTGGCCGCCGTGTGGGGGCGGGTCAGATGCGGAAGCGCCCGACCAGAGACTGCAAATAGATCCCCAAGCGTGCCAGTTCGGCACTCGATGCGGCAGTTTCCTCACTGGCCGAGGAGGTCTGCTCAGACACGTCGCGCACATTCAACACGCTGCGGTTGATCTCTTCGGCCACAGCGCTTTGTTGCTCGGCGGCAGTGGCGATCTGCGAGTTCATCGCCTGAATGGTTGAGACCGTGCGCGTGATATTGCTCAGCGCGTTGCCGGCACGTCGGGTCAGCTCGACGCTGCTGTCGGTGAGCCCCCGGCTGTTGTCCATGATGGTCGCCACCTGCTGAGTGCCGTTTTGCAGGCCGACGATCAGCTCTTCGATCTCCTCGGTGGACTTCTGTGTGCGCTGGGCCAGGCTGCGCACCTCGTCGGCCACCACCGCGAAGCCGCGACCGGCTTCACCGGCACGCGCCGCTTCAATCGCCGCGTTCAGCGCCAGCAGGTTGGTTTGCTGGGCGACAGACTTGATCACATCGAGCACGCTGCCGATCTTGTCGCTTTCGCGCTTGAGATCGCCCATGGCCACCGTGGAATTACCGACCTCGGTAGCCAGGCGCTCAATCTGCGCGATGGCCTCACCGACTACCTTGTCGCCTTCACGGGCCTGTTGGTCCGCTGCAACGGCAGCTTCGGAGGCTTCTTCGGCGTTGCGCGCCACTTCCTGCACGGTGGCGGCCATTTCGTTCATGGCGGTGGCCACTTGGTCGGTCTCAACCTTTTGGCTGTTAACCCCGGCGCTGGTCTGTTCGGTCACGGCCGACAGTTGTTCGGCAGCGCTGGCAATCTGGGTGACACCGTCGCTGATACCGCCGATCAACTCGCGCAGGCCCAGGGTCATGCTCTGCATGGCGCGTTGCAGTTGGCCCAGCTCGTCCTGGCGGGCGGAGTTGAGGTTATGGCTCAGATCGCCCGAGGCCACACGCTCGGCGACTGTGAGGGTCTGGTTAAGCGGGATCACGATCTGGCGGGTGATAGCCCAGGCGGCGAGAATGCCGAAGATCAGCGCCAGCACGGTGGCCAGCAGCAACAGCTGTTTAGCCTGCGCGGCATCGGCATCGCGCACGGCGGTCTGGGAGGTGGTGAGTTTTTCGCTGTGCCCCAGCAGGATATCGCCTTGGGCGGTCATGATTTTCAGCGCGGCGGCGCTGGCCACTTGGGAGTCACGGTACTGGCTGACCGCGGCGCGGTAGGCTTGCAGTGACACGCCGGCCTCTTGCAGGTTGGCCTGGTATTGCTCAGGCAGCTTGCCTTGCAGGTCAGTGATTTTCTTCAGGGCATTGTCGATGGCATCCAGGGCTGGTTGCTCGGCCTCGGTCTTGCCGCTGTAGGTATAACCGCGCACCTGGAAGCGCGACTGTTGGATCAACTTGCTCAGCTCGACCACGCTGTTGAACTGCGTGACGCTGTCGCCTTGCAGCAGGCTCGCTTCGATTTCATTGATCTTGGCCACGGCGTTGTCGGCGGTGTCGCCGAGTTTGCTGCGTGCACCCTCACGCTTGAGGCCGGCCAGGACCATTGTGCCAAAGGCTTTTTTGTATTGGCCCAAGGCTTCCAGCTGTTGCTCTACCAGGGCTTTGTCGCCGGGTTGTTCAATCAGCGTTTGGGCGGTTTTGAGGCCATCGTCCAGTTGCTTCAGCAGACCGTTGACGGCATCGGTGCCTTGTTCGCCCCGGCGCATTTCAAAGTCCAGGCGCGCCAGGCGCAGGTCTTTGGTCAGGCCGTTGAGGCTGGAGATAAAGCCCAGTTTGTCGCCGCGACTGATCACGTCGCCCAAGCCGGTCCAGCCGGTGAAGGTGATCAACAGCGTCAGGATCAACACCAAGCCAAAGCCTATGCTCAGCTTGCGATTGACGCTCACATTCCCCAGTTTTTCGGCTAACCAACGATACATGCTGCGATCTCCTTTGGAACAAGGCTTGGACTTATTCAGAGGCTATCGGCAGCGTAGGAAATTTCTGTAGGTGCTCAGGACCAATGTGGGAGCTGGCTTGCCTGCGATGCAGGCACCTCGGTACATCAGGCATACCCAGGTGATGCAATCGCAGGCAAGCCAGCTCCCACATGTTTTCGGGGCGGGTCGGGGTTCAGAACAACCGGGCGAGTAGGGCGGTCACGGCGGTTTCTACGCGCAGGATGCGCGCACCCAGTTGCACCGGTTGCAAGCCGGCCTTGGCCAACAGCTCCACTTCGTAGGGGATCCAGCCGCCTTCCGGGCCGATGGCCAGGGTCACCGGTTCGTCCAGTCCACGTGGGCAGGCCGGGTAATCGCCGGGATGGCCGATAAGGCCCAGAGTCCCTGCGGTCATGGCTGGCAGGCGGTCTTCGACGAACGGCTTGAAGCGCTTTTCGATGCTGATCTCGGGCAGCACCGTGTCCCGTGCCTGCTCCAGGCCGAGGATCAGTTGCTCGCGAACGGCCTCCGGTTCCAGGAACGGGGTTTGCCAGAAGCTTTTTTCGACCCGGTAACTGTTGACCAGCACCACCTTCGGCACGCCCATCGCCGCCACGGTTTGCAGCACCCGGCGCAGCATCTTTGGACGCGGCAGGGCCAGCAGCAGGGTCAGCGGAAGTTTGGTCGGTGGCGGCTGGTCGAAGCTCACGTGCAGCTCGGCTTCACCGGCTTCCAGGCGCAGTAATTGCGCGTTGCCCATTAACCCGCCGATTCGCCCGACCCGCAGGTTGTCGCCCACCACCGCGCGGTGGACTTCCTGCATATGCACCAGGCGCCGATCACGCAGGATCACCCGGTCGGCCGCGATAAAGTCGGCCCCCTCAAGCAACAGCAGGTTCACGGGTGCGTCGCTGGCGGCTGGTCGTCGTCGACGGGTTGGTCATCCGGGTGGTCGCCACGCTTGCTGATCAGGCTGCCAAACAGGATGCCGATCTCGAACAGCATCCACATCGGCACGGCCAGCAGGGTCTGCGAGAAAATGTCCGGCGGCGTGAGGATCATGCCGACCACGAAGCAGCCGATGATCACGTAGGGGCGCACTTTCTTCAGGTATTTGACGTCGACCACGCCGATCCACACCAGCAGCACCACGGCAACCGGGATTTCGAAGGCCACGCCAAAGGCGAAGAACAGCGTCATCACGAAATCGAGGTAGCTGGTGATGTCGGTCATCATTTCGACGCCGGCCGGAGTGGCGGCGGCGAAGAATTTGAAGATCAGCGGAAACACCAGGAAATACGCGAAGGCCATGCCGGTGTAGAACAGCAGGATGCTCGACACCAGCAACGGCACCGCAATGCGCTTTTCATGCTTGTACAGGCCCGGCGCAATAAAGCCCCAGATCTGGTGCAGGATCACCGGGATCGCCAGGAACAGCGAGACCATCATGGTCAGCTTCAACGGCGTCAGGAACGGTGACGACACGTCGGTGGCGATCATCGTCGCGCCGGCCGGCAGGTACTGGCGCAAGGGCGTGGAGACGAAGGTGTAGATCTGCTGGGTAAAGGCGAACAGCCCGGCAAAGATGATGAAAATGGCCGCTACGCAACGCAGCAGGCGGGTCCGCAGCTCGGTGAGGTGCGAGACCAGCGGCATATGCTGGTCGTTTTCCGGTTTATCAGCGCTCATGGGGCTCGCGGCGGCAATGTAGGGTCATGGGGAGCGGGCGACGCCACGGGCGTCGGCGCTGGCTCAGTCGGGGCGGGCGCGGTTGGCGATGCTTCGGCGGCCGGAGCAATGCTGTTTTCGGGCACAGGTTCCACCGGTTTGGCGGGCTCCTGAACCGGCGACAGAATCTTGCGCGCCTCCTGCTCCAACGACAGGATATGTTCGTTGTGCAGCTGGCGGCGGATCTCGTCGGCGCCGATTTCCCGTTCAACTTCCTGTTTGATGGCGTTGAAACTGCGTTTCAGGCGCCCGATCCACAGGCCGGCCGTGCGTGCGGCACCGGGCAGGCGTTCCGGCCCCAGTACCAGCAAGGCCACGAGGCCGACGAGCAGCAGTTCAGAGAAGCTGATACCAAACATTAGTCAGTGCTCACGAGTCTTTGCGGGTCGGCTCTTGGACTTTTTCAGCCTGCACGTCGAAGGTACGACGCTCGGTGATCGGCTGGGTGGCCTGTGGGTGTACAGGCTGCGCCGGTGGTACCGGATTGGCCATCGGGTCGGCCGGTTTTTCATCGTCGTTCATGGCTTTACGAAAGCCCTTGATCGACTCGCCCACGTCAGTGCCCAGGTTCTTGAGTTTCTTGGTGCCGAACACCAGTACCACGACCACCAGAATGACGATCCAGTGTTTCCAGTCAAAAATGCCCATGCTGCAATTCCTCTGTAAAAGTTATTCAGGCGGACGGGCGCGAGGCCTTTTCTGCATGCCCGGACAAGCCGAAGCGACGGTCCAGTTCATCCAACACGGCCTGTGGGTGCTGCCCCAGTTGGGCGAGCATGACCAGGCTATGGAACCACAAGTCTGCGGTCTCGTAGATTACATCGCTGTAATCACCGCTGATTTGCGCATCTTTGGCGGCAATAATCGTCTCGATCGACTCTTCGCCAAGTTTTTCCAGAATCTTGTTCAAGCCCTTGTGGTAAAGGCTTGCGACGTAGGAGCTGTCGGCGTCCGCGCCTTTGCGGTCTTCCAGCACCTGGGCCACACGGTTCAGGGTATCGCTCATGTTCAGTGTCCTGCGGAATAAATGGCGTGCGGATCTTTGAGCACCGGTTCCACAACCTTCCACTCGCCGTTTTCGAACACGCGATAGAAGCAGCTGTGACGGCCGGTATGGCAGGCGATATCGCCGATCTGCTCGACCTTCAGGATCACCACGTCGGCGTCACAGTCGATGCGCATCTCGTGCAGGGTCTGCACGTGCCCGGACTCTTCGCCCTTGCGCCACAGTTTGCCACGCGAACGTGACCAGTAAATGGCGCGCTGCTCAGTGGCGGTGAGGCTCAAGGCCTCGCGGTTCATCCAGGCCATCATTAATACGCGCCCGGTCTTGTAGTCCTGGGCAATGGCCGGCACCAGGCCGTCACTGTCCCACTTGATCTCGTCCAGCCAGTCTTTCATGTTCGGCTCCGGCAATTTGCGACAGTGTATAACCGGATCGGCTATCGGCGCACGATCAGATAAACACCCACGGCGACCATGATGCCAGCCGGCCAATGGCCCAGTTGGTTCAGCGGCCCGCCAATCGCCAGCATCACGCCGCCGACCAAATGGGCGGCGCCCAACAGGCGCAGGAACCAGTCGTCCTTGCGCCTGTGCCACGGCGGTGCAGGGTCTTTGGCGTGGGGCTGGGACATGCGCTCCAGCAGGTCGCGGGTCATGTTGGCCAGGTGCGGCAGTTGTTCGAACTGGCTGTGCAGGTTGCCCAGCAGGGTTTTCGGGCTGACGCGCTCGCGCATCCAGCGTTCCAGGAACGGCTGCGCGGTGTTCCACAAGTCCAGGTCCGGGTACAGCTGGCGGCCCAGGCCTTCAATGTTGAGCAAGGTTTTTTGCAGCAGTACCAGCTGCGGCTGCACTTCCATATTGAAGCGCCGCGCGGTCTGGAACAGACGCATCAGCACCTGGCCGAAGGAAATATCTTTTAACGGTTTTTCAAAGATCGGCTCGCACACCGTGCGGATCGCGGCTTCGAATTCGTTGAGCTTGGTTTCGGCTGGCACCCAGCCCGAATCGATGTGCAGCTGCGCCACGCGGCGGTAATCGCGCTTGAAAAAGGCGAACAGGTTGCGTGCCAGGTAATCCTGGTCTTCCGGGGTCAGGCTGCCGACGATGCCGCAGTCGATCGCAATGTATTGCGGGCTCCATGGGTTGACGGTGCTGACGAAAATGTTGCCCGGGTGCATGTCGGCGTGGAAGAAGCTGTCGCGAAACACCTGGGTGAAGAAGATTTCCACGCCGCGCTCGGCAAGCATCTTCATGTCGGTGCGCTGGTCGGCAAGAGTGGCGAGGTCGGTGACCTGCACGCCGTAGATGCGCTCCATCACCAGCACTTTGGGACGGCACCAGTCCCAATACACCTGCGGCACGTACAGCAGCGCTGAACCTTCGAAGTTGCGTTTGAGCTGGCTGGCGTTGGCCGCTTCGCGCAGTAGGTCGAGTTCGTCGTAGATGGTTTTTTCGTAGTCGGCAACCACGTCCACCGGATGCAGCAGGCGCGCATCGGCGGAGAAACGTTCGGCGGCGCGGGCGAGGATAAACAGCCACGCCAGGTCCTGGCCGATGATCGGCTTGAGGCCGGGGCGAATCACCTTCACCACCACTTCTTCGCCGGTCTTCAATTGTGCGGCATGCACCTGCGCCACCGAGGCCGAGGCCAGTGGCTCGACGTCGAAACGGCTGAACACCTCGCTGATCTTCTTGCCCAGTTGTTCTTCGATCAGCTTCATCGACTGCTGGGAATCAAACGGCGGCACGCGGTCCTGCAACAGCATCAGCTCGTCGGCAATGTCTTCGGGCAGCAAATCGCGGCGTGTCGAGAGGATCTGCCCGAACTTGATAAAGATCGGCCCCAGGTCCTGCAACGCCAGGCGCAGGCGCGCGCCACGGCTCAGTTCCAGCGGTTTGCGCGGGAACCAGCGCCACGGCAACACATAGCGCACGGCCAGCAAAAACCACGGCAACGGCAGGGCGAACAGCAGGTCATCGAGGCGGTAGCGGATTACGACGCGCTGGATACGAAACAAACGGCGGACGGCGAGCAGCTTCATGCGTTATCGCTTGGATCAAGGGAACGGCTCAGGCGCTCGAAGCGTGCCTCAAGGCGTTCCAGGTCGATTTTGGCCTTGTCGAGTTCGCGAAAGCGCGCTTGCGCTTCCCGTTCTCCGACCAGGGTGCGCGATTCTTCGCTCAGGTATTCGGCGAGGTTCTGGTTGAGGCTGGCGAACCCTTGCTGGTACCAGCGCGAGCGGCTGCGCAGGTGCCCGCTGATCAGTTGGGTGGCCACCGGACCAATCCAGCGTGACAGCTCGTATTCCCAATCCAGTTCCAGGTCTTGCAGCACGGCGGCCAGGTCCATCAGCACGGCGCTGTCGCCTTCCAGCTCCACGTCGGGGCTGTGCAGGATCGCGGTCTTGTTGCGGCTCAGCGCCAGGTGCAACAGGCTCGAGGCGGGTGCGCGCAGGGTGCAGTCGGCCTCGGCGGCCCAATCGCCGGCGAGCAGCAGGCCTTCATCGCTGGGCAGGATAAACAGCTGCAGGGCGGGGCTGGTGCAATCGACGGCAATGACCTTGCCGTTCAAGTGCGCAAGCCGCGCCAGGGCGGTGCTGTCCAGGCGCAGGACACGGTTGATGCCGTGTTCGACGCTGGCGAGGAGGCCTGCGAACAGCATCAGGGCTTGATGCCGCGGTGCAGGGCGACGATGCCTGAGGTCATGTTGTGGTAGGTCACGCGGTCGAAACCGGCTTCTACCATCATCGACTTCAGGGTTTCCTGGTCGGGGTGCATGCGGATCGATTCGGCCAGGTAGCGGTAGCTCTCGGCGTCATTGGTGATCAGCTTGCCCATCAGCGGCATGAAGGCGAACGAGTAGGTGTCGTAGACCTTGGACATCAGCGCGTTGGTCGGCTTGGAGAACTCCAGCACCAACAGGCGGCCGCCCGGCTTGAGTACGCGCAGCATCGAGCGGATGGCGTCCTCTTTATGGGTCACGTTGCGCAGGCCGAACGCGATGGTCACGCAGTCGAAATGGTTGTCCGGGAACGGCAGCTTTTCCGCATCGGCCTGGACGAACTCGATATTGCCGGCCACACCTTTATCCAGCAGGCGATCACGGCCGACCTTGAGCATCGAACCGTTGATGTCCGCCAGCACGACCTGGCCGGTCGGGCCAACCAGCTTGGAGAACTTGGCCGCCAGATCGCCCGTGCCGCCGGCGATGTCGAGCACGCGGTTGCCGGTGCGTACACCCGACAACTCGATGGTGAAGCGCTTCCACAGGCGGTGCATGCCGCCCGAGAGTACGTCGTTCATCAGGTCGTACTTGGCCGCAACGGAGTGGAACACCTCAGCGACTTTTTCCGCTTTCTGGCTTTCCGGAACGTTCTTGAAGCCGAAGTGAGTGGTGGGTTCGGCATCGCTGCCTTTGCGCTGATCAGTCATATCGCTGTCACCAAAAGAGAATGCGGGACATGATAATCCCCACCGCCTGCTTTGTCTTGGCAAGGCTGAAGGTAAGATAGGTGTTCATCGAGACCTTTTGCCGCATGGCAGGTGTTCTGAGTCGATATAAAGAGGAGTCATTGCAATGGCCCGTATTACCGTTGAGCGTGCACATTCCCTGGGTAAAGAAGGCGCGCGCGCGAAGGCCGAGAAGTTGGCGCACAAACTCAAGGAGCAATATGGCCTGGAGTCATCGTGGTCGGGCGATAGCCTGAACCTCAAGCGTTCGGGGGTTAAAGGCACGGTGTTAGTCGCCGATGAATCGCTGCGCATTGATGTTGAATTGGGCCTGTTGATGTCGGCCATGAGCGGCACCATCAAGTCTGAAATCGAGAAAGCCCTGGATAAGGCGCTGGCCTGATCAATGTGTTCTTAGGGTGCCGATTCTAATTTTCCAGCCTACTTTGTGCCCAAGCCCTCAACTCCTGCGGGCCGTTCCTCGACCCTAATCTGCGTGAGGTGCACCATGGCCAAAGTTATTTTGAAGAAAAAAATCGACCTTCAGTCCACTGCCCTGAGTGACGTTAAAAGCTACGCCCGCAAGATCTGGCTGGCAGGACTTGGCGCCTATGCCAAGGTCGGCAGCGAAGGCGGCGAGTACTTCAAAGAGCTGGTCAAGACCGGTCAACATGTTGAAAGTAAAGGCAAAAAAGTTGTGGTTGAACAACTTGATGCTGCCAACAGTCAGATTGACCAAGTAAAGAGTAATGTCTCCAGCGTCAAAGGTTTGGTTGAAGTTCAACTGGATAAAGTTGAAAAAGCTTTTGACACGCGTGTTGCAAGTGCCTTGAATCGAATCGGCATTGCGTCTAAACATGACGTGGAGACACTCTCTGCTAAGCTCGAAGAGCTGACGACATTGCTAGAACGTGTCGCGCGTAAACACTAAGGAGACATCGGGATGGCTGTTAAAAAGACTACTCAGAAAGAAGGCAGCTCGTGGATCGGGGAGGTTGAAAAATATTCCCGTAAGATCTGGCTTGCTGGTTTAGGCGTGTACTCGAAGGTTAGCAGTGACGGCGGCAAATACTTCGAGACATTGGTCAAGGACGGCGAAAAGGCCGAGAAGTTGACCAAGACCACGGTTGGTAAAAAAGTTGAAGCGGCCAAGGCCACTGCCGGCTCTGCCAAGTCGAGCATTTCTGACACTTGGGGCAAGTTGGAAGAAACCTTCGACAAGCGTCTCAACAGTGCCATTTCGCGACTGGGCGTGCCCAGCAAAGCGGAACTGAAGACGCTGCACAGCAAGGTCGATACCCTGACCAAGCAAATCGAAAAACTCACCGGCGCTAAAGTGGCTCCAGCCAAAACCGCCGCCGCTAAACCGGCTGCCAAGCCTGCGGCTAAAACTGCGGCTGCTAAACCGGCTGCCAAAACCGCCGCCAAGCCTCTGGTTAAAGCGGCCGCCAAGCCAGCTGCCAAACCTGCGGCCAAGGCCCCGGCTAAAGCTGCGGCAAAACCCGCTGCAAAAACCGCAGTTGCCAAACCGGCTGCCAAGCCTGCAGCAAAACCCGTGGCCGCTAAAGCCGCTGCCAAGCCTGCGGCTAAGCCGGCTGCCAAAGCAGCAGCAAAACCAGCGGCCAAGCCTGCGGCTAAAACCGCCGCTGCCAAACCTGCTGCCAAGCCGGCCGCTGCGAAACCTGCAGCCAAACCAGCCGCCGCTAAAGCCGCTGCCAAACCTGCTGCAGCAAAACCTGTGGCTGCCAAGCCTGCGGCAAAACCTGCCGCCGCGAAGAAGCCAGCAGTAGCCAAGAAGCCAGCAGCGTCCAAACCTGCTGTTGCGGCCAAGCCTGCAACTCCAGCGCCAACCGCTTCTACAGCCAATTCGGTGTCCGCACCGACACATGCTCCTGCCGCCCCGACTGCAACGCCGGTAACCCCGACGCCATCCAGTCAGTCCTGATTTTTTCAGGGCACAAAAAACGCCCGGCCTGTGAAGGTCGGGCGTTTTTTTATGGAAGTCTCATATACACCGCATTTCCAGTGTGGGAGCGGGCTTGCCCGCGATGGCGGAGTGTCAGCCACCCAGGTATTGGCTGATAAATTGCTATCGCGGGCAAGCCCGCTCCCACATTTTTAATCGATATCATCCAGGTATTTGAGCGCAAACCGCTCAGTTGCCTGCCGCGCCGGCAATAGCAGATGCGGCGCCACCAGCATCATGACCTGGTACACCACCACCCGCACCTCGCCCTCGCGGTCGAGAATCCGCTGGTAGTCCAGGGAAAACAGCAGGGTCATGGTGATCTGTTCCACCAATTGCCCCAGTGCCTGGGTATCACTGACCAGTTGCCCCGCCGCCTTCAAGCGCGCAAGCAGTGAAGCCAGGGTGCGCTTGAGCGCCGTGAGCAAGTTGCGAATGCCCTTGGCCAGCTTTGGCAGGCGCCCGGCCAGGTTCGACAGGTCCTGGAACAGGAACCGGTAGTGGGCCATGCGCTCGATGATCAGGTGCAGGAACAGCCAGTAATCTTCGGGTTTGAGTTGCGCATCTGCCGGCGGGTCGAGCAGCGGCGCCAGTTCATTCTGGAAACGCTCGAACAACCCGAGCACCAAGGGCTCCTTGCCATGGAAATGGTAATAAAGGTTGCCGGGGCTGATCCCCATTTCATTGGCCACCTCCATGGTCGACACGTTCGGTTCGCCCTTGTGGTTGAACAACTGCAGGGCACATTCAAGGATACGGTCGCGGGTCTTCATCCAGTCTTCTTAATGTGATCGTTGAGTTCAGCGCACCCGCACGTAAGTGCCTGGCGCCGCTTCCATCGGTGGGTAATTCTGGTTGCCCAGGGCGGTGAGTGTTTCGCGTTGCACGCCCGAACGTTGCTGGATCCACGCAAGCCACTGTGGCCACCAGCTGCCTTCGACGTGACTGGCGTCGTAGTACCAGGCACGCGGGTCGCTGCTCAGCTTGGGGTTCTCGACGTAGTTGGCCTTGGGGTTGCCCGGCGGGTTGAGGATGCTCTGGATATGCCCGCTGTTGGACAGCACAAAGCGCCGCTCGCCGCCCAGCAGTTGCGTGGAGCGATACACCGCGTCCCACGGCGTGATGTGGTCGTTGATCCCGGCCACGCTGAAGCTGTCCACGGTGACTTTTTGCAGGTCGATGGGCGTGCCGCACACCTCAAGGCCACCCGGATGGCTGAGCGGGTTGTGCTTGAAGAAGTCCAGCAGGTCGCCATGCAACGCGGCGGGCAGGCGCGTGTTGTCGTTGTTCCAGTAGAGGATGTCGAACGCCGGCGGTTCTTTGCCCAGCAGGTAATTATTGATCCAGTAGTTCCAGATCAGGTCGTTGGGGCGCATCCAGGCGAAGACCTTGGCCATGTCGCGACCCTCCAGCACGCCTTGCTGGTAGGAGCGGCGCTTGGCGGCCTCCAGGGTCTGTTCGTCGGCAAACAAGGTGGCGGGGCTGTCGATCTGGCTGTCCAGCAGGCTCACCAGGTAACTGGCGCTGGAGATGCGCCGCAGCTGGCGCTTGGCTTGCAGGTGGCCTTGCAGCGCGGCGATGGTCAAGCCACCGGCGCAGGCGCCCATCAGGTTGACCTCACGGGCGCCGGTGATTGCCCGGCACACGTTCAGCGCTTCCTCCAGCGCCGCCACATAGGTGGACAGGCCCCACTCGCGGTGACGCACATCCGGGTTGCGCCAGCTGACCATAAACGTCTGCAGGCCGTTTTTCAGGGCGTACTGCACAAAGCTGTTGGCGGGGCTGAGATCGAAGATGTAGTACTTGTTGATTTGCGGCGGCACGATCAGCAACGGCTTGGCGTACTGCTTTTCGCTCATGGGCTTGTACTGGATCAGTTCCAGCAGCTCGTTGCGAAACACCACGGAGCCCGCGGTCGTTGCCACCGTTTTGCCCACTTCAAAAGCGTGTTTGCTGACCTGGCTGGGCAGGCCGTTGTTGTGCAACAAATCGTTAAACAAATTACTCACGCCGCGCACCACACTGTTGCCGCCGGAGTTGAGCAGCTCCTTGATGGCCAGCGGGTTGAGCAAGGTGTTGGAGGGCGAGACGGCATCGTTGATCAGCGAGAAGGCAAAGTGCGCGCGGGCGCGGTCATCGGCGCTCATCGAGCTGTCGTCGATCCAGTGACGCGTTTGTTTCTGCCAGCTCAAATAGGCTTGCAGGCTGCGCCGGTACAGCGGATTAAGCGTCCAGGTGGGGTCGGCGAAGCGGCTGTCAGCGGGGTTGGGGGCCTGTACGGTTTCACCCAGCAGCACGCGACCGAGTTGGCCGCCCAAGGCCAGGGCGTGCCGAGCGGTGTACAGCGGGTTGCGCAAGCCATGGTTGGCGACACTGCGCAGGGTCGCCAGCAAATCGCGGCCCCGCAGGCCACTGATCGCATTTTGCGCGTTGATGAACGCGGCCGGGGTGGGCGCCGGGTTCGTCACGGGTCTTTCTCGCATGAGCCAACACTCCTTCGTCAAGCCATCAACAGGCACGCCAATTCAGAACCATAGTCGGTTCCTGGCAAGTTGCGCGGCGGCGTAGTCCTTACACCGCTGGTCGAGGGTGAATCACCGCACGCAGGCGCTCCTCTTCAAGAAACTTCATGATGATCGGCGCCACGGCTTCGGCGCGGGTGATCAGGAACAAGTGGCCATCATCGATGATGTGCAACTGTGCGTTGGGAATGCGCCAGGCGAGCATGCGCATATTGATCAGCGGGATCAGCGGGTCGTCGTCGCCGGCCAGCACCAGGGTCGGCTGGCGGATCTTGTGCAGCCAGTGAATGCTGGTCCAGCCAAGGCCCGCAAACAGCTGCCAGTAGTAACCGAGCTTGCCCGCCGAGCGCACCTTGCTGGCGTGTTCGGCGGCCAGTTTGGAGTCGCGGCGGAACGAGCCGCCATAAATCATCGGTGCAATGCGCACCACGTGGGACGGTTGGATATAGCGCCTGGGGCTTGCCATCAGCCACAGCACCTTGGGTTTGCCCGGCACCATAAAGGCCCCGGCTGCCGTCGCCGCCAGGATCAGTTTTTTGCAGCGCTCGGGGTAGTCATAGGCAAACTGCTGCGCCAACGCGCCGCCCCAGGACACACCCACCGCATTCACCTGGCCATAGTCCAGGTAATCGAGCATGCGTGCGGTGAGCTTGGCCAAGCCGGGAAAACGATAGGGCACGCTGGGTGTGGAAGACCCCCCCACACCTGGCACATCGAAGGCGATCACTTCCAGGTCCGGGTCCAGCGCCTGGACGAACGGAAACACCAGCTCAAGGTTGGCGCCGATGCCGTTGAAGATCAGCAACGGCGTCAAGTGAGGCTTGCCCGGGCGTACCGCCGTACGGATGGTCTGGCCATCCAGGTCGATGGTACGGAAGATGAACGGTTGCGGCATGCTCAAGCCCTGTGAAGTGGCGCTATTTGTCTGGAAAAACTAGGTTCCTGTGGGAGCTGGCTTGCCTGCGATAGCAATCTTTCAGTTAGCTCATCATCTAGCAGGCCCACCGCTATCGCAGGCAAGCTAGCTCCCACATTGATCGCATTTCTACCGCAAAATCTGCTTATCGTTCGTGCACATAAGTACCCGGTGCCGCCTCAGCTGCGGCATAGGCTTTGTTACCCAGGCTTGTAGGTGCTTTCTTCAGTTTTCCCGCCCGCTCGGCCTGCCACGCCTGCCAATGCAGCCACCATGAGTCAGTATGCTTGGTGGCATTCTCCTGCCACTCCAGCGGCTTGCCCGCCAAACCATCGCTGGTCTGGTAACGCGCCTTGGGGTTGCCTGGCGGGTTGAGGATGCTCTGGATATGCCCGCTGCTGGACAACACAAACTCCACTTTGCCACCAAACAGCTGCGCCGATTTGTAGCACGACTGCCACGGCGTGATGTGGTCGTTGGTGCCGGCCAGGGAATAGATATCGGCGGTCACCTGCTTGAGGTCGATCGGCGTGCCGCACACCTCCAGGGCATTGGCGCGTACCAGCGGGTTGTTCTTGAACAGCTCAATCAAATCGCCATGGAAGGCGGCCGGCAAACGTGTGGTGTCGTTGTTCCAGAACAGGATGTCGAACACCGGCGGCTCGTTGCCGAGCAGGTAGTTATTGACCCAGTAGTTCCAGATCAGGTCGTTGGGGCGCATCCAGGCGAATACCTTGGCCATGTCGCGGCCCTCCAGCACACCGGCCTGGTAGGAGTGGCGCTTGGCGGCTTCCAGGGTCTGTTCGTCGACAAACAGCGCCACCTGGGTGTCCAGGGTGGTGTCCAGTACACTCACCAGCAGGGTCAGGGCGTTGACCTTCTTCTCGCCCAGCGCCGCGTAGTGGCCCAGCAGGGCGGTGCAGGTGATGCCGCCCGAGCAGGCGCCGAGCATGTTCACGTCTTTGCTGCCGGTAATCGCCGTGACCACATCGACCGCTTCCTTGAGCGCCTCGATATAGGTCGACAGGCCCCACTCGCGCTGCGCCTTGGTCGGGTTGCGCCAGCTGACGATAAACGTCTGCTGGCCATTGCGCAGGCAGAAGCGCGCCAGGCTCTTCTCCGGGCTCAGGTCGAATACATAGAATTTGTTGATCTGCGGCGGCACCACCAGCAGTGGGCGTTCGTGCACCTGCTCGGTGATGGGCTTGTACTGGATCAGCTCCAGCACGTCATTGCGAAACACCACGGCGCCTTCAGTGGTGCCCAGGGTCTTGCCGACTTCAAAGGCGCCCATGTTGACCTGGCTGGGCATGCCGCCGTTGTGCACCATGTCTTTGGCCAAGTGGGACAGGCCATCAAGCAGGCTTTTGCCGCCGGTTTCAAAGAAGCGTTTGACCGCCGCCGGGTTGGCCGCGCTGTTGGTGGGGGCCATGGCTTCGGTCATCAGGTTGATCACGAAGTGGCCGCGGCTGATGTCCTGTTCCGACAGGTTACTGTCGCCGATCCAGTCGTGCAGTTCCTTGCGCCACGCCAGGTAAGTTTGCAGGTAACGCTTATAGAGCGGGTTCTGGCTCCACGCCGGGTCGTTGAAGCGACGGTCGTCGCCTTCGGGGGCCAGTGCGGATTTGCCGAACATCACGTTCTTCAATTCCACGCCAAAATGCGCGACGTGTTTGACGCTGTGCAACGGTTGCTTGATGGCTTGGGTCAGTACCATCTTCGCTGAGGCCAATAAATCCTTTTTGCGTAACGCGATGATCGGGTTCAGCCCCAGGGTGTTTTCCGAGGCCTGGCGTTTCAAGTCATCGTTATTCTTGTTACTCATCTACGACGCTCCATTGTCCGAAAGACGAGTACCGGCGATTGCTGCGCACCCAATTTCGATACACGACACCAGCCTGGTACTGCGACTCGGGTGACCGTTGATACCGCATCGTCAAATGCAGGGAACTTGCCAGTTCCATTGGTTACCCGAGTTTAATTTTTTTCGCAAGCGGGCCAATCGTTGACCACGCGACAGGGCATTCAAGCAGATGAAATTAGAAAATGCCCTCTAAAGAGCGAGACGCCTGAGTTAGAGCATCAGCCGCACGACCGATTCGCTCGGGTCGCGGGTTTTGCCGGCGGCTTTAAGCTCAGCCAGATAATCGGCCCACAACGCATCCTGGCGCACGGCCAACTGGTAGAGGTAGTCCCAGGTGAACAGTCCGCTGTCATGGCCGTCGTCGAAGGTCAATTTCAGTGCATATTGACCGGCTGGTTCTATCTTGATCAGCCGCACGTTGAGCTTGCCGAACTGCAGGATGGGTTTGCCGTGGCCCTGGACCTCGGCGGAAGGCGAGTGGGTGCGTAGCAGCTCAGCGGGGAGCTGGTAGACCTCGCTCGGCCCATAGGTAAGGCCGAGGGTGTTGGAGGTTTTGTGCAGGTTTACAGCGGTGGGGAATTTGGTCATTGGAGAACCGCCCAGAGATAGTCCTTAGAACCGGCTTAAAACTGTAGGAGCTGGCTTGTGTGGGAGCCGGGCTTGCCCGCGATGCAGACACCTCGGTGTTTCAGAAACACTGAGGTGATGCTATCGCAGGCAAGCCAGCTCCCACACAAGTCCGGCTCCGACACAAGCCGTTTTCTGTGAGGCTTACAGGATATAACGAGACAGATCTTCGTTCTGCGCCAATTCGCCCAGGTGGCTATTCACGTACTCAGCGTCAATCTTGATCGCTTCGCCATTCTGCGAACCGGCCATGTCGCCAGCACTGAAGGACACTTCCTCCAGCAGACGCTCAAGCAGGGTGTGCAGGCGACGGGCACCGATGTTTTCGGTCTTCTCGTTGACCTGCCAGGCAATCTCCGCCAGGCGCTTGATGCCGTCCGGCTGGAATTCGATGCCCAAACCTTCGGTTTTCAGCAGTTCGCGGTATTGCTCGGTGAGCGAAGCATGCGGCTCGCTGAGGATACGTTCGAAGTCGCCGGGGGTCAGCGCCTTGAGTTCCACGCGAATCGGCAGACGGCCTTGCAGCTCCGGCACCAGGTCGCTGGGCTTGCTCAAGTGGAACGCGCCGGAGGCGATAAACAGGATGTGGTCGGTCTTGACCATGCCCAGCTTGGTGTTCACTGTGCAGCCTTCGATCAGCGGCAGCAGGTCGCGCTGTACGCCTTCGCGGGACACATCGACGCCGCCGGAGTTGCCGCGCTTGGCCACCTTGTCGATCTCGTCGATAAACACGATACCGTGCTGCTCCACCGCTTCCAGGGCTTTGGCCTTGAGCTCTTCCTCATTCACCAGGCGCCCGGCTTCTTCGTCGCGCACCAGCTTCAGCGCGTCCTTCACCTTGAGCTTGCGGCTTTTCTTCTTGCCCTTGCCCATGTTGGCGAACAGGTTCTGCAACTGGCTGGTCATTTCTTCCATGCCGGGCGGTGCGGAGATGTCGACGCCGGACACTTCGGCCACTTCGATCTCGATTTCCTTGTCGTCCAGCTGGCCTTCACGCAGGCGCTTGCGGAACAGCTGACGGGTGTTGGAATCCGAGCTTGGCGCGGCGTCTTCGTTGAAGCCCATGCGTGCCGGTGGCAGCAGGGCATCCAGGATGCGTTCTTCGGCGGCGTCTTCGGCGCGATGGCTGACCTTGGTCACTTCCTGCTCGCGGAGCATTTTCAGGGCGGCATCGGCCAGGTCACGGATGATCGACTCGACGTCACGGCCTACGTAGCCCACTTCGGTGAACTTGGTGGCTTCGACCTTGATGAACGGAGCATTGGCCAGTTTGGCCAGGCGTCGGGCGATTTCGGTTTTACCCACGCCTGTCGGCCCGATCATCAGGATGTTCTTGGGCGTTACTTCAACGCGCAGTTCTTCGGGCAGTTGCATCCGGCGCCAGCGGTTACGCAGCGCAATGGCAACGGCGCGCTTGGCATCGTCCTGGCCGATGATATGGCGATTAAGTTCATGGACGATTTCGCGGGGAGTCATGGACATAGTGTTTGGCGGCCTCAAGCGGAATAAGCCTACGGCTTACTCGGCGAGGTCCTGCTCCTCAATGGTGAAGTTGTGGTTGGTGAACACGCAGATATCGCCGGCGATACCCAGGGCGGTCTCGACGATTTCGCGGGCCGACAGGTCGGTTTTCTTCAGCAGGGCGCTGGCTGCCGCCTGGGCGTAGCCGCCGCCGGAACCCATGGCGATCAGGCCGTGCTCGGGTTCAACCACATCGCCGTTACCGGTGATGATCAAGGATGCGTCTTTGTTGGCGACCGCCAACATGGCTTCCAGGCGGCTGAGGGAACGGTCGGTGCGCCATTCTTTGGCGAGTTCGACAGCGGCGCGAACCAGGTGGCCCTGGTGTTTTTCCAGCTGGCCTTCGAAGCGTTCGAAGAGGGTGAAAGCGTCGGCAGTGGCGCCAGCGAAACCGGCGAGAACCTGGCCGTGGTACAGGCGACGCACTTTCTTGGCGTTGCCTTTCATCACGGTGTTGCCCAGGGAAACCTGGCCGTCGCCGCCCATGACGACTTTGCCGTGGCGACGTACTGAAACGATGGTGGTCAAGGGGAGAGTCTCCACGCAGCGGGGCGAAAATGCCCTGATGGAATCTCATATGGGGGTGGCGGGGGGGATTTCAACCGTAGGACGTGTGTGCGGACGAGTGGTGTTTATGGGGCTGACACCTTCCAGAGAACACCACAAAACCAACTGTGGGAGCTGGCTTGCCTGCGATAGCGGTGTGTCAGTCACTGAAAATATGGACTGTTACATCGCTATCGCAGGCAAGCCAGCTCCCACATTTTGATCGGCGTTGAGCCGGAATCAACGGCTCTGGCGTTGTTGTAACAACAGATTGCTAAAGCCTGCACCCGCCAGTTGCTTCTGCGCCACGGTCAGCTGTTCACGGTTGCTGAACGGCCCGACCAATACGCGATACCAGGTCGCATCCTTCACGGTGCCGGACTCCACTGTTACCGACTGGCCCAGCAGGATGATCTGCGCACGCACACGATCCGCATCCGCCTGTTTCGGGAACGACCCCGCTTGCAGGAAGAACTTGGTCACCGGCGCCGCCTTGGTGGTCGCCACCGGTGGCGGTGGCGGCGGAGTGATCCCGGCCAACGCGGCTTGAGCGCGTGCGGTGTCGATTTTCGCGGCTTCCGCTGGTGTCACCGGCGTGGTCGGCACTTGTGGCGTCGGCAGGGTTTTCTCCGGCACGGCGTCAGGCGGCACGATCACTTCCGACTCCGGCAGCAGCGTGTAGAAGTCGTACTTGGGCTTTACCGGCGCGGTCGGGCTCGGCGCGGTCTTGTTGGCCTCGGCGATTTTCGTGGCCTTCTGCTGTTCTTGCTTGACCCGTTTGACGTCATCACCCTTGCCGGGCTCCAGCTTCATCAGGATCACCACAAACGCGCCGACCGCCAGGCCGATAGCCATCCACAGCCAGCCCGGGATTGGCTTCTTCGCCGGTGCCTGATAGCGGCTGGCGCCGCGCTTGGGTGCAGGTTTTTTCTTGGCAGCCAACTTACATACGCTCCAGGGTTTCCAGGCCTAACAGTTCCAGGCCTTGCTTGAGGGTCCGTCCAGCCAGTGCGGCGAGGCGCAGGCGACTTTGCTTTTGGGCTTCGTCGTCTGCCGTAAGGATCGGGCAGTTCTCATAGAAACTGGAGAACAGACCGGCGACTTCGTACAAATACGTGCAGAGGATATGCGGCGTGCCTTTTTCACCGACGCTGTTGAGCACTTCGCCGAACTGCGCCAGCTTGGCCGCCAGGTCCTGTTCATGCGGGGCATCCAGCACGATTTGGCCTTCAACCTCGCTGAAATCCTTGCCCAGCTTGCGGAACACGCCGGCCACACGGGTGTAAGCGTACAGCAGGTACGGCGCGGTGTTGCCTTCGAAGTTGAGCATCAGTTCGAAGTTGAAGCTGTAGTCGCTGGTGCGGTGCTTGGACAGGTCGGCGTACTTCACCGCACCAATACCTACCACGCGGGCGATATTGCGCAGGTCGGCTTCGGCCAACTCCGGGTTCTTTTCCTTCACCAGGTTGTAGGCACGGTCCTGGGCTTCGTTGAGCAGGTCGATCAGCTTCACGGTGCCGCCGTCGCGGGTCTTGAACGGGCGGCCATCGGCGCCGTTCATGGTGCCAAAACCCATGTGTTCCATGTGCATCGGGTGGGTGACGAAGCCTGCGCGGCGCGCCACTTCGAACACTTGCTGGAAGTGCAGGGCCTGGCGCTGGTCGACAAAATACAGCGCGCGGTCGGCCTTGAGCACGCCGCTGCGGTAGCGCACGGCTGCCAGGTCAGTGGTGGCGTACAGGTAACCGCCGTCGGCCTTGACGATGATCACCGGCAGCGGTTCGCCGTCGGCGGTCTTGAATTCTTCGAGGAACACGCACTGCGCGCCGTTGCTCTCAACCAACAGGCCGGCAGCCTTGAGGTCGTTGACCACGTTGATCAGGTCGTCGTTGTAGGCGCTTTCGCCCATCACGTCGACCATGGTCAGCTTCACGTTGAGCAGCTCGTAGATTTCCTGGCAGTGCGACAGCGAAATCTCACGGAAACGGCCCCACAGCGCCAGGCAATCTTCATCGCCGGCTTGCAGCTTGACCACCAGGCCACGGGCGCGGTCGGCGAACTCTTCGGATTCGTCGAAGCGCTTTTTGGCGGCGCGGTAGAAGTTTTCCAGGTCGGCCAGCTCGTTGCTGGTGATCGGGTTTTCCTGCAGGTAGGCCATCAGCATGCCGAACTGGGTGCCCCAGTCGCCCACGTGGTTCTGACGGATCACGTCGTCACCCAGGAACTCCAGCACCCGTGCCACGCCGTCGCCAATGATGGTCGAGCGCAGGTGGCCCACGTGCATCTCTTTGGCCAGGTTGGGTGCCGACAGGTCAATCACCACACGCTCCACGGGGCCGGCCTTGCGCACGCCAATGTTGGCGTCGGCCAGGGCCGCGTCCAGGCGCGAAGCCAGGGCCTGGGTGTTCTGGAAGAAGTTGATAAAGCCTGGGCCGGCGATTTCGGCCTTGGTCACACTCTCGTCGGTTGGCAGCGCGGCGATGATTTTCTCCGCCAGGTCACGCGGTTTCATGCCGGCAGGCTTGGACAGCATCATCGCAATGTTGCTGGCAAAGTCGCCATGGGTCTTGTCGCGAGTGTTTTCCACCTGGATCGCCGGCGACAGGCCTTCAGGCAACACACCTTCGTTGACGAGTTGGGTGAGGGCTTGTTGGATCAGCTGGCGAATGGTGTCTTTCATGGTGTTCTCTTTCGACCGCAAGCGGCGGTGCGCGATGCGCAGGTGGAAAAACTCGGCATTATCCGTGGCGAGGGCGGGCTTGCCAACCGTTCAGACAGGTTGATGGACCTGCGGACCTCATCGCGGGCAAGCCCGCTCCCACATTTAAGGGGGTTCATATTTCAAAATGTGGGAGCTGGCTTGCCTGCGATAGCGATTTCGCAATCAATACAGGTCTACCGGATCCACATCCAACGACCATCGCACTTGGCGGGCGCTGGGCATTTGCTCCAGGGCAAGCATCCAGCTATTTAATAGTCGATGCAGCGGTGCACGGGACGTTGCCTGCAAGAGTAGCTGAGCGCGATACCGCCCGGCGCGCCGCTCCATCGGCGCGGGGACTGGGCCGAGCAATTCGATGCCGGCCAGACTCAACTCACCGAGCAAACGTTCGGCGGCGCTGCATGCCTCGTCGAGAAAATTTTCGGCCTGCCCTGGCTTGTGCGCTTCGGCGCGCAACAGTGCCAGGTGTGCAAACGGCGGCAGGCCGGCGGAGCGGCGTTCGCTCAGGGCCTGTTCGGCGAAAGCGAAGTAGCCCTGTTCTGTCAGTTGAATCAGCAAGGGGTGGTCAGCCAGATGCGTCTGGATAATCACCTTGCCCGGCTCTTCGGCGCGCCCGGCACGGCCTGCCACCTGCACGATCAGTTGCGCCATGCGTTCGCTGGCGCGGAAGTCGCCGGAGAACAAACCACCGTCGGCGTCCAGGATCGACACCAGCGTTACCCGTGGGAAGTGGTGCCCTTTGGCGAGCATCTGCGTGCCGATCAGGATGCACGGCTGGCCTTTCTGAATGGTCGCGAACAGCTGGTTCATCGCGTCTTTGCGCGAGGTGCTGTCGCGGTCGACGCGCAGCACCGGGTAATCCGGAAACAGAATGCCCAGGCGCTCCTCGGCACGCTCGGTGCCCGCACCCACGGGGCGCAAATCCACTTTGCCGCATTGTGGGCAGTGGCGCGGCACGCGCTCCACATGGCCGCAGTGGTGGCAGCGCAGCTCGCCGTGGCGCTGGTGTACGGTCATGCGCGCATCGCAGCGTTCGCACTCGGACATCCAGCCGCAGTCGTGGCACAGCAGCGTCGGCGCAAAGCCCCTACGGTTAAGAAACACCAGGACTTGCTGGCCGGCGGCGAGGGTTTGGCCGATGGCTTGCTGCATCGGCCCGGAAATGCCGCTGTCCAGTGGGCGGCTTTTTACATCCAGGCGCAGGAAGCGTGGTTGCTTGGCGCCGCCTGCGCGCTCGTTGAGGCGCAGCAGGCCATAACGGCCGGTGTAGGCGTTGTGCAGGCTTTCCAGGGACGGTGTAGCCGAGCCGAGCACAATCGGGATGTCTTCCTGGCGCGCGCGTACCAGCGCCAGGTCGCGGGCGTGGTAGCGCAGGCCTTCCTGCTGTTTATAGGAGCCGTCGTGCTCCTCGTCGATGATGATCAGCCCGGGGTTTTTCATCGGCGTGAACAGGGCCGAGCGGGTGCCGATAATAATGTCGGCCTCGCCGTCCCGCGCAGCCAGCCAGGCTTCCAGGCGCTCGCGGTCGTTGACCGCCGAATGCACCAGCGCGATGCGCGCGTTAAAACGTTGCTCGAAACGCGCCAGGGTTTGCGGGCCGAGGTTGATCTCCGGGATCAACACCAGTGCCTGCTTGCCGGCTTGCAGGGTTTCGCGGATCAGTTGCAAATACACTTCGGTCTTGCCGCTGCCGGTGACGCCGGCGAGCAGGAAGGCATGGAAGCTGTCGAAACCGGCGCGAATGGCTTCATAGGCGGCGCGTTGCTCGGGGTTCAGCGGCAACTCCGGTTGAGCCAGCCAGTGGTCATGGCGCGGGTCCGGCGCGTGCTTGCGGATTTCCACCTGCACCAAGCCCTTTGCCAGCAGCAAGTCGAGGCTGTCTTTGCTCAGCATCAGCTTGCTTAACAACTGGTGGGCTACGCCATGGGGGTGTTGGGCCAGGGTCGCGAGGGCTTCGCGTTGGCGTGGCGCGCGGGCGATGCGTGGGTCATCCAGGCGCGCGCCGGGCACCATCGACCAGAAACGCTCCTGGCGTGCTTCAGCCAGTTCGCCCTGGCGCAGCAGCACCGGCAGTGCCCAGCTCAGGGTATCGCCGAGGCTGTGCTGGTAATACTGTGCGGTCCACAGGCATAACTTGAACAGCGCGGGCGGCAGCGGCGGTGTAGCGTCGAGGATGGCCAGGGCCGGCTTGAGCTTTTCGGCGGGGACTTCGCTGTGGTCGGCCACCTCGATCAGGATGCCGATCATCTCGCGACGGCCAAACGGCACGCGCACGCGCATGCCCGGCTGCAACTGCGCCCGCAACACGCCGGCCGGGGCTCGGTAGTCGAACAGGCGGCGCAGGGGCGAGGGCAGGGCTAGGCGCAAAATGGCGTCGGGCACGCGGGGAGTCTCATATAAAGGCAGGCAGTGGCGCAGGGGCGGGAGCCTAGCAGACCTGCGGTGGGGGTGTCCTGTCTTGCGGCACTTCTGTGGGCGCCGGGCTTGTTGTGGCGAGCAGGCTTGCCCCGCGTTGGGGAAGCCCCGTCTCTTTTTCACATCCGTGGCCTGCCGCGGAACGCCCCACAGGCGAGTCTTCGTTGGACCTCGGCTCGTGATCTGAGTTCGCGCTACGGGAGTGGTT
>NZ_WKDV01000044.1:0-57943 GCF_021605825.1 Pseudomonas sp. PA-6-3C | reverse complement strand
GCCCCTGTTACTGGCAACTCGGTTTTAACAGATACACCGCATCGCCTGGTTTCAGGGCCGCTTCGCAGCCCAACGCGGGGCAAGCCCGCTCGCCACACAAGCCCGCTCGCCACAGGTACGGTACATTCATCAAGTCAGTGTCTTTCCAACAACAATAAAAGGACGCACCACCATGAAAGCATTCAAACGTACCCTGCTCGCCACTGCCCTGGCTCTGCTCGCCCTGCCGGTGATGGCCGACTCGGCCCACCCGAAAATCGGCTTTTCCATCGACGACCTGCGCCTGGAGCGCTGGTCCCGCGACCGCGATTACTTTGTCGCCGCGGCCGAAAAGCTAGATGCCAAGGTGTTCGTGCAGTCGGCCGATGCCAACGAGCAGAAGCAAATCTCGCAGATCGAAAACCTCATCTCTCGCGGTGTTGACGTGATCGTCATCGTGCCGTTCAACGCTACGGTGCTGACCAACGCCGTCGCCGAAGCCAAGAAGGCCGGGATCAAGGTGGTGTCCTATGACCGCCTGATTCTCAACGCCGACATCGACGCGTACATCTCCTTCGATAACGAAAAAGTCGGCGAGATGCAGGCCAACGGCGTGCTGCAAGCGGCGCCCAAGGGCAATTACTTTTTGCTCGGCGGCGCGCCCACCGACAACAACGCCAAAGTGCTGCGCGAAGGCCAGATGAAGGTGCTGCAACCGGCCATCGACAAGGGCGATATCAAGATTGTCGGCCAGCAATGGGTCAAGGAATGGAACCCCACCGAGGCCCTGAGCATCGTCGAAAACGCCCTGACCCGAAACGACAATAAGATCGATGCCATTGTGGCCTCCAACGACGCCACCGCCGGCGGCGCGATCCAGGCCCTGGCCGCGCAGAAACTGGCAGGCAAGGTGCCGATTTCCGGCCAGGACGCCGACCTCGCCGCCGTCAAGCGCGTGATCGACGGCACCCAGACCATGACCGTGTACAAGCCTCTCAAGCTGATCGCCACCGAAGCCGCCAAGCTCTCGGTACAGCTTGCGCGTAATGAAAAACCTACCTACAGCTCGCAATACGATAATGGCAGCAAAAAAGTCGACACCATCCTGCTCACGCCGACCCCGCTGACCAAGGCCAATATCGACCTGCTGGAGAAGGATGGTTTCTATACCAAAGAGCAGATTGCCGGGCAGTGACCGCCATGGCCGACTACTTGCTGCAAATGAACGGCATCGTCAAAACGTTTGGCGGTGTCAACGCTCTGAACGGCATCGATATCAAGGTACGGCCGGGGGAATGCGTCGGCCTGTGCGGTGAAAACGGTGCCGGCAAATCCACCTTGATGAAGGTTCTGTCGGCGGTCTACCCGTATGGCACCTGGGAAGGGGAAATACTCTGGGACGGGCAGCCGCTTAAAGCCCATTCCATCAGCGAAACCGAGGCCGCCGGCATCGTTATCATTCACCAGGAACTGACCCTGGTGCCGGACTTGTCGGTGGCCGAAAACATCTTCATGGGCCACGAATTGACCCTGCCCGGCGGGCGCATGAACTACCCGGCCATGCTGCAGCGCGCCGAAGCGCTGATGCGCGAACTCAAGGTGCCGGACATTAATGTGGCGCTGCCGGTGTCGCAATACGGCGGCGGTTACCAGCAACTGGTGGAAATCGCCAAGGCGCTGAACAAACAGGCGCGCCTGTTGATCCTCGACGAGCCCTCCTCGGCACTGACCCGTTCGGAAATCGAGGTGCTGCTCGACATTATCCGAGGCCTCAAGGCCAAGGGCGTGGCCTGCGTGTACATCTCTCACAAGCTCGATGAAGTGGCGGCCGTGTGCGACACCATCGCAGTGATTCGCGATGGCAAGCACATCGCGACCACGGCCATGGCCGACATGGATATCGCGCAGATCATCACGCAGATGGTCGGCCGCGAGATGAGCAACCTTTACCCCACCGAGCCCCATGCAGTCGGTGAGGTGATTTTCGAGGCGCGCAACGTCACCTGCTATGACGTCGACAACCCCAAGCGCAAACGCGTGGACGATGTTTCTTTCGTGCTCAAGCGCGGGGAAATCCTCGGCATTGCCGGGCTGGTCGGTGCCGGGCGCACGGAACTGGTGTCGGCCTTGTTCGGCGCCTACCCAGGCCGCTACAGCGCCGAGGTGTGGCTGGACGGCCAACTGATCGACACGCGCACGCCGCTCAAATCGATCCGCGCCGGGCTGTGCATGGTGCCCGAAGACCGTAAGCGCCAAGGCATCATTCCTGACTTCGGCGTGGGCCAGAACATCACCCTGGCGGTGCTCGACCGCTACGCGCATATGACCCGCATCGACGCCGAGGCCGAGCTTGGCAGCATCGACCAGCAAATCGCGCGCCTGCACCTCAAGACCGCCAGCCCGTTTTTGCCGATCACCAGCCTGTCCGGTGGCAACCAGCAAAAGGCCGTGCTGGCGAAAATGCTCATGGCCAAGCCCCGCGTGCTGATCCTCGACGAGCCCACGCGCGGCGTGGATGTGGGCGCCAAGTATGAGATCTACAAACTGATGGGCGCGCTGGCCGCCGAGGGTGTATCGATCATCATGGTCTCCTCGGAACTGGCCGAAGTGCTGGGGGTTTCCAACCGCGTGCTGGTGATTGGCGACGGCCAGTTGCGTGGAGACTTCATCAACCAGGGGCTCACCCAGGAACAGGTGCTCGCCGCTGCGCTCAGCCAACACAATAAGAATGGGAAAACCGCGTAGATGAACCAGGTCAAACACCTTTTTACCCGCTACAAAATGCTCGCCCTGGTGATCGCAGTGGCGATCATCTGGGTGTTTTTCAGTTGGCAGACCGAAGGCGGCTTTCTCACGCCGCGCAACCTGTCCAACCTGCTGCGGCAGATGTCGATCACCGGGATCCTGGCGTGCGGCATGGTGCTGGTGATCATCAGCGGCGAGATCGATTTGTCGGTGGGTTCACTGCTGGGGTTACTGGGCGGGCTGGCGGCGATTCTGGACGTGGTCTACCACATTCCGCTGCTCGCCAACCTGAGCCTGGTGGCGCTGTGCGGTTTGATGATCGGCCTGGCCAACGGCTACATGACCGCCTACCTGCGCATCCCCTCGTTCATTGTCGGCCTGGGCGGCATGTTGGCGTTTCGCGGGATTTTGCTCGGCATTACCGGCGGCACCACCATTGCGCCGGTGTCGCCATCGCTGGTGTATGTGGGCCAGGGGTATTTGCCGCATTCAGTGGGCGTGGGGCTGGGCGTGCTGCTATTTGCCTTGACCCTGTTCCTGACCTGGAAGCAACGGCGCAATCGCGCGCTGCATGGCCTGGCGGCGCATTCGTTGGTGCGTGACCTGTTGCGCGTGGCTGTGATCGGCGCAGTGCTGGCCGGGTTCGTCACCACCCTCAACAGTTACGACGGCATCCCCGTGCCGGTGTTGCTGTTGCTGGTGCTGCTCGGCGTGTTCAGCTACGTCACCAGCCAGACCGTGTTCGGCCGTCGCGTTTACGCGGTGGGCAGCAATATGGAAGCCACACGCCTGTCGGGCATCAACGTGCAGGCGGTAAAACTGCGGATCTTCGGCATCATGGGCGTGATGTGCGCCCTCGCCGGCCTGGTCAACACCGCGCGCCTGGCTGCGGGTTCGCCGTCGGCGGGCAATATGGGCGAACTGGATGCGATTGCCGCGTGTTTTATCGGCGGCACCTCCATGCGCGGCGGCTCGGGCACGGTGTATGGCGCGTTGCTCGGCGCGCTGGTGATTACCAGCCTGGATAACGGCATGTCGATGCTGGACGTGGACAGCTACTGGCAGATGATTGTGAAGGGCAGCATTCTGGTGCTGGCGGTGTGGGTGGATGTGAGTACGCGGGCGGGGCGCCGCTGACAGGGTCGCGCCAATGTGGGAGCTGGCTTGCCAGCTCCCACCATTGACCTGCAGTGTATTTAAGTTATTTCGACACCGGCATCGCAAACTCCGCGCCCTGCTCAATGCTCTCCGACCAGCGCTGCATGATCGACTTCTGCTTGGTGTAAAAACGCACACCTTCCGTGCCGTAGGCATGCATGTCGCCAAACAGACTCTTCTTCCAGCCACCAAAGCCGTGCCAGGCCATCGGCACCGGAATCGGCACGTTGATGCCGACCATGCCCACTTCGATGCGCCGGGCGAATTCGCGGGCGATGTTGCCGTCGCGGGTGAAGCAGCTGACGCCGTTGCCGAACTCGTGGTCGTTGACCAGCTTGATCGCCTCGGCAAAGTCATTCACGCGCACGCAGGCCAGCACCGGGCCGAAGATTTCCTCGCGGTAGATGCTCATGTCTTGGGTCACGTGGTCGAACAAGGTCGCGCCGAGCCAGAAGCCGTTTTCCAAGCCTGCCTCGGTTGGCACGTAATCACGCCCGTCGAGCAGCAATTGCGCGCCGGCTTGCACGCCTTGTTCGATGTAGCCACTGATACGCTCCAGCGCAGCACGCGACACGATCGGACCCATTTCAGCCTTCAAATCGCGGCCGTCGGTGATGCGCAATTGCTTGGCACGCTCGGTCAAGGACGCGATGACTTTGTCACCCACATCGCCTACCAACACGGCGACGGAAATCGCCATGCAGCGCTCGCCGGCACTGCCGTAGGCGGCGCCCATCAGCGCATCCACGGTTTTTTCTATATCGGCGTCGGGCATCACCACCATGTGGTTTTTCGCGCCGCCCAGGCCTTGTACGCGCTTGCCGTTGCGCGCGCCGGTTTCGTAGATGTATTGCGCAATCGGCGTGGAGCCGACAAAGCTCATGGCCTTGACGTCCGGGTGTTCGAGCAGTGCATCCACCGATTCCTTGTCGCCCTGCACCACGTTGAACACGCCTTTGGGCAGGCCGGCTTCACGCAGCAGTTCGGCCATGAACAGCGAGGCGCTCGGGTCGGTCGGGCTTGGCTTGAGGATAAAGGTGTTGCCGGCCGCAATGGCGATCGGGTACATCCACATCGGCACCATCACCGGGAAGTTGAACGGCGTGACGCCGGCAACCACGCCCAGCGGCTGGCGCATCGTCCAGTTGTCCATACCACGGGAAACCTGGTCGGAATGCTCGCCCTTGAGCAGGTTGGGAATGCCGCAGGCGAATTCCAGAATATCGATGCCACGGTCAACTTCACCCTGGGCATCGGTAAAGACTTTGCCGTGCTCGGCGACGATGATGCGCGCCAGGTCGTCCTTGCGTTCACGCAGCAGGTGCAGGTACTCGAACAAAACGCGAGCGCGGCGGATCGGCGGCGTGTCGGCCCAACTGGCAAACGCGGCCTGGGCAGCGGCGACGGCTTCACCGACGGTCTGGCGGCTGGCCAGCGCCACGCGGCCGGTGATTTCGCCGGTGGCTGGGTTGTAGACGTCCTGATAGCGATCATCGCGGCTCACGCGTTGGTCGTTGATGTAGTGCTCGATCGTACTGGTCATGGCAGGTGATCCCAGGTGGGTAGCGTTGAGGCACACGATAGGCTTTCAGTTTGTTCCAAACCAGAGCAGAATCCTGAACTTATTGTCCTTGTGAGCGAACAATAGAACCATGGAAAAATCCGAGATCGAAGGGCTGTGGACCCATATTCACTGGTTGTCGGTGCTCGAAGAGCAAGGCACCTACACCGCCGCCGCAGCGCGTCTGGGGGTGAGCAAGTCGGCCGTCAGCCAGCGCATCTCGGACCTGGAAAAGGCCACCGGCACCCGCCTGGTCACCCGCACCACGCGCAGTGTGCGGCTTACCGATGCGGGGCTGTCGTTGACCCGCGAAGTGCGCAGCGCCTACGAACATATCGCCCGCAGTTTCTCGTCGGTGCGCGACTCGGCCGGAGAGATTCGCGGGCTGGTGCGCCTCACCGCGCCGGTGGCGTTTGCCCGGCAGCAGTTGGTGCCGCATCTGTCGGAATTCCTGCAGCAATACCCGCAAGTGCGTATTCAACTGGACGTGTCGGATGCCCTGAGTTCACTGACAGCCGAAGGTTACGACCTGGCGGTGCGCCACGGCTTTCAGGTGCCAGAAACCCACGTGGCCTGGAAGTTGTGCGACACCGGCTCGGTGCTGGTCGCCACCCAGGACTACCTGCAGCGCCACGGCGAACCCCGCGAGCCCAACGACCTCAGCGCCCACAACTGCCTCTACTACCCACGCGGCGCCGACCAGCCGGCCTGGACATTCGAGCGCGGCGGCAAAAAAGTCGAACGCGTCACCGTGCCCATCGCCGGCAGTTTTTCCACCAACAACAGCGAAGCCCTGCGCGACTCGGCGCTCAACCACCTGGGCATCGCCCTGCTCCCGGACTTCAGCGCACAGGCGGCGCTGGCCAGCGGCACGTTGGTGCAAGTGCTCAAGGGCTGGACACTCAAGGGCGCGTTTGCCGATGAGATTTACTTGATCCGCCCGTATTCGCCCCATGTGCCGAAGTCGGTGAGTGCGTTGGTGGGGTACCTGAAGGAGAAACTGTCGGGTGGGTTTCGGTTTGTGGGATGAGGCAGCGCCAGCGAGGTGCGCCCTTAGAGGCAATGGTTTGAACGCGGTCAAGAAAATGTGGGAGCTGGCTTGCCTGCGATAGCGGTGTATCAGACAGAAAATTAGGTGCAGATATACCGCTATCGCAGGCAAGCCAGCTCCCACATTAGATCTGTGGCTGCTGCTCCAGGTGGCTGATCAGTCGGTGGCCTTTCGACATGGTTTGTAAAGGGCCAGCAAGGCGCGTCCCTTTTAATTGCAGGACGTTTCCTAGACAATCCCTGCCGCCTTGTGCCTGTTGGAATCGATGGCTAGTCTGCGATCCGTCACTGCTCATCAGTGATCGGGTTTAGTCGCCCGGTTTCAGAACAGGCGCATCGTCCTCCGAAGTTTATGGTGGCTGTGCGCAGGGCGCCTTCGGGCGCGCCGGGTTCCTGTTCTGACCGGTCGACTAACCTGCGTACAGCCGCCACCCTCGTTTAGTCGCGAAGCGTGTCGGCTCCTTGACCAGACAGGTACTAAACGATGAAGAAAATTGTTCCCGACCCACCCCGCAATTGCGCCAAAGACCGCGCCGCCTTCAACCGCGCCCTCGACCATTACCTGCCCACCCCCGGCGTTCACAGCGTGATCGAAGACCTGAGCTTTGAAGACGCGTTGCTCTACACCGCCAGCCTGCTCGACAGCGCTTCGGCCACCACACTCAATTGCAGTGAAATGCTCGCCAGCCCCGAACGGGCGAAGATTCTGGCGGTGTGGCATTTGCTTGAGCTGGCCCGCACCACGGTGGATCGCTCTATCGAGTGCCTGAAGCCTGCAAAAGCAATGGCTTAAACACGGTCAAAAATGTGGGAGCTGGCTTGTCGGGTCGCCGCATCGCTGCGATGGCGGTATATCTGTACCTGATTTTCTAACTTATACACCGCTATCGCAGGCAAGCCAGCTCCCACAATTGACCATCGTCGCACCCACTAAACGGAATAGTTCTCGACAACTACGCGCGCATAAACTTGTTATAGCCAGCCGCAATAATTAACCAAACAAACCCCACCGTTATGTAATCAACTTGTTACTTTCAAAGCCCCTCACCAACAGCTTCTTGACATCGACAAAAAAGCCATACAACTAATTGTAAACATTGAATAATCATCGCCACTCCTGCTCCACTCAAGCGCCCTTTTCAAACTCCCGCCCGCACAAACTTGCAAAACAACCACAACCGGCTAAGTTCATGAATACCGTGAAAGCCATCAGCCATTACGCACAAAACCTGCCAGCCAGGTGAGGGGTTTTATTGCTCTAAAAACGGCGCAAGCACAGACACGGAACTTAAGTCTCAATACTCAAAAGGGATGCTTTGATGAAGCGCAGCCGGTGGTATCGTGCATGCTCGAAAAAGGCGCCAGCCGAACATTTTTGGCTGTCATTGGTGTGCTTTTCTGCGCTGGTGATTGCCAGCTTTCTGTTGTTTGAACAACAGATCCAAGACTTCCTGATTCACCTCAACCTGTACCAACCGTCCTCGCCTGCCCAGGCGTTCAACCTGGCACTGCTGCTGGTCGCCCTGCTCGCGCTGGACGTGGTGTTGCCGGTGCCGTCGAGCATGGTGGCGTTGCTGGCGGTGGCCATGCTCGGCAGCATTGGCGGTTACCTGGTGATTTTTATCGGTCTGTGCCTGGGTGCAGGCTTGGGGTATGCGTTGGGCGCCGGTTATTTTCGTTTGCTGTCCGGCCGCCTTGGCTTGCATCAGCGCTCGCCCGGGCAGTTGGCGTACCGCTTGGGCACGCTGTCGTTGATTTGCCTGCGCGGTGTACCGGTGCTGGCGGAAACCTCGGTGGTCGCCGCCGGGATGCAGCGCTACCCGCTGCGGGCCTTTTTGCTGATCACCACTTTGGCCAATGCCGGCCTGGCGCTGGCCTACACGGCCATCGGCACCTTCCTGATCGAGCAGAATTCATTGCTGGTCACGGTGCTGGCCAGCATGGTGTTGCCGCTGGGGTTTGTGGCGATTTACAGCCTGCTCAAACGCAAGCCAAGTGGGGATCAGCCTCTGCGTGGGCGGTTCACGGTCGCTTATGACTACCCGGTGATCTTCACCGACCACCTGTTCGACCCGCACAACCCATGCTTGCACCAGCAACTCACCGCAGCGCACAGCGGCCCGGTGACAGTGATGGTGTTCGCCGACGAGCAACTGCTGCACAGCGCGCCCGCGTTGCGCGACCAGATCGACGCCTACTTCGCGGCCCATGCCGATCTGCAGTTGCTCGCCGCGCCCATCGCCGTACCGGCCGGTGAATTGAGTAAAACCTCAGAGGTGTTGCAGCAGCTCTACAGCGACATGCTGCAACACGGCCTGGACCGGCATTGCTACGTGCTGGCCCTGGGCGGCGGCGCGGTGCTGGATTCGGTGGGTTACGCCTGCGCGACCTTCCACCGGGGCATCCGGCTGATCCGCATCCCCAGCACAGTGCTGGCCCAGAACGATGCCGGTATCGGCGTCAAAAACGGCATCAATGCCTTTGGCCAGAAGAACCTGCTCGGCGCGTTCTACCCCGCCAACGCGGTGATCAACGACTTCCAGCTGCTCACCAGCCTCACCCGCCGCGACCAGATCGCCGGGCTGGCCGAAGCGGTGAAAGTGGCGCTGATCAAGGACGCCGCGTTCTTCGAGTGGATGGAAGCCAATGCCAGCGCCCTCGCCCACTTCGACCACGCGGCCAGCCGCTACGCGATTCGCCGTTGCGCCGAGCTGCACCTGGGGCATATCACCGGCGCCGGTGACCCGTTCGAGCGCGGTAACGGCCGCCCGCTGGATTATGGGCATTGGGCCGCGCACAAACTGGAAAACCTTAGCCACCACCGGCTGCGCCATGGTGAAGCCGTCGCAGTGGGCATGGCCCTGGATGGGCTCTACGCAAACGCACTGGGCCTGTTGAGCGATTCCGAAACTGAGCGGGTGATGAGCCTGCTGCACACGCTGGGCTTCAACCTGTGCCCGCCGGAACTGAGTGTGACCGACGCACAGGGCCGCTCACCGCTGTTGCTCGGCCTGGAGGAATTTCGCCAGCACTTGGGCGGGCAACTGTCGATCCCCATGCTCACCTGCATCGGCCAATCGGTGGACCTGCATGCAATCGACAGCGCAAAAATGCAAACGGCGCTGCAACGGCTGGCGGCCCACAGCAGCCCGGCACTGGCGGCCACCGAGGGCTACGCGCGATGAGCCCGATGAAAACCTGGATGACCCTCGGCCGCGTGTCCAACCTGCCGACGGTGTGGACCAACACCCTGGCCGCCGCCCTGCTCGCCAGCAGTGCCGGGGCCTTGGCGCCGCCCTCCTCGCTGGTGTGGGTGCTGCTGTTGACCACCTTGTCGCTGCTGTACCTGGCCGGCATGTTCTTGAATGACCTGCTGGATGCCGACTGGGACGAACAACACCACAACCCGCGCCCCATTACCCTGGGACTTGCCAGCCGTCAACAAGTCGGCCTGGCCACAACCTTGCTGCTGGTACTCGCGGCAGCGGCGGTGCTGGGCCTGAGCCGCTTGATCGACACGCCGCATTGGTTGCTCGGCGGCGTGGTGTTGCTGGTGGGCTGCATCTTCGGCTACAACCTGCTGCACAAAAAATATGCGCACAGCGTGTGGCTGATGGGCGCCTGCCGCTCGGCGCTGTACCTCACCGCCGCCGCCAGCCTGGCGGTGCCGCCGGAGCCGATCTGGCTCTGCGCGATTCTGCTTGGCGTGTACATCAGCGGCCTGACCTACCTGGCCCGCCAGGAGCACCGCAACCAACTGATCAGCCGCCTGCCGCTGCTGTTGATGCTCAGCCCGCTGGCCCTGGCGCTCTACTCCAACAACCTGTGGTTCTGGCCGGTATTGCTGCTGTGGCTGGGCTGGTTGGGCTGGCATTACTGGAAACACCTGGCCCACCCGCAACAGCGCCAGGTGCGCGCGTTTATCGGCGCAGGTTTGGCCGCGCTGCCGTTGTTCGATGCACTGGTGCTGGCGGTGGCCAATCAGCCATTGGGCAGCCTGGTGTGTGTGCTGGTGTTTTTCCTGCTTCCCCACTTTCAGCGTTGGATCAAGCCGACATGAACATGCGCCCGGATAACCTCGACGACCTTCGCTTGAGCCTCATCCAACGGCTGGATGCCACGCAGCTGCATTGGTGGTTGCAGGCACATGCACAGCTTGAAGAACAACCGCATGCTTCCACGGCGGCGCTGCTGTGCGGCCAGTGCAAACGCCAGTTGCCTGCCGCCGTTGTCGCGCCAGCCCGGGCACTGGTGGTGGCCAAGGCGCTGGAACACACGCCGGCAGACGATCACCTGCCGCTGCTGCGCCAACTGTTCCTGTGGGGCGATGACCAGGAAAAAATCGCCCTGCTCAGCGCCTTCGACTGGCTCGACCGCGACGGGATGTGCCTGGAACTCGCGTTGCAGGCCGGGCGCACCAGTAACCCCCAGGTATTTGCTGCCCTCGCCCTCGACACCGCTTACCCGTCACGTCATTACCCGGAACGCGCCTTTCACCAGTTGGTGCTCAAGGCGCTCGGTATGGGCCTCGACATCGGGCGCCTGGTGAACCTGGCGCAACACCACAGCGTGACCCTCAACCAGCTCGCCCTCGACCTGCTCGACGAACAGCTCGCGGCCTCGCGCACCGTATCCCCAGGCTTACCCAAAGCGATCGCCTTTGACCTGCTCAGCCCAGCGCAACTACAGCGCTTGCGCGGCCTGCGCCTGCCGCCCGAATGGCACGCCTACCTGAACTGATGCACATCGCCTTCCCTTGACGAGGATTCACCATGCTCAAGTACTTCGATCCGCATATCCATATGGTCAGCCGCACCACCGACGACTACCAGAACATGGCCGCCGCCGGCATCACCGGGGTGATTGAACCGGCATTCTGGCAAGGCCAGGCGCGCACCAGCCTGGGCAGTTTCGTCGACTATTTCGACACGCTGCTGGGTTGGGAACGCTTTCGCGCGAGCATGTTCGGCATCCACCACTTCTGCACCATCGGCCTGAACCCCAAGGAGGCCAATGACCTGTCGATTGCCAATGAAGTGCTGGAGATTCTGCCGCGTTACCTGGTCAAGGATGGCGTGGTGGCGGTGGGTGAAATCGGCTACGACGACATCACTCCCGAAGAGGACCGCTTCCTCGCCGCGCAACTGGAACTGGCCAAGCAATTCAACCTGCCGGTGCTGGTGCACACGCCGCACCGTGACAAGATCGGCGGCACCAAACGCACCCTCGCCGTCATCCGCGAAGTGGGGATTGCCGAACACCTGGTGATCATCGACCACCTCAACGAACTGACCTTGCCGCTGGTGCTCGACAGCGAGTGCTGGCGCGGCCATTCGATCTACCCCAACACCAAGATGTCGGAGCAGCGCATGGTCGCGTTGCTGCAGGAATACGGCACCGAAAAAATGGTGGTCAACAGCGCGGCGGACTGGGGCATCAGCGACCCGCTCAAGGTGCCCAAGACCGGCCAGGCGATGCTCGCGGCCGGGTTCAGTGCAGCCCAGGTGGAACAGGTGCTGTTCCATAACCCGGTGGACTTTTTTGCCCAGAGCGGCCAACTCGACAAGGCCCTGGTGAGCACGCCGCTGCCCATCGACCAACGCAAGCAATGGCAAGAAAACTCGGCCCTGCGTGGCCAGGACCCGGTGGTCAAATGAGCGCCGCCAAGGGCTGGGCGGCCAGCCAGATCGGCTATTGCAGCAATGTACACCCGGCACGCGACCTGGCCGGGCTGCGCGCCTCCATCACCGAGCATTTTCAGGGCGTGCGCACCTTGCGCGGGCTGGCCCAACAAGACAGCGGCCTGTGGATCTGCGCCCAGGCGGCGGCGCAATTACAGCACGCCCCGGCGCGCACGCAGTTTGTGCAGTTACTCAAGCAAAGCGGCGTGCGCCTGACCTCACTGAACGGTTTTCCCTATGGCGACTTCCACCAGGGCGCGGTGAAGGCCGAGGTGTATTTGCCCAGTTGGGCCGACCCGCAACGGCTGGCTTACAGCCTGGACCTGGCGCGCATCCTTGCCCACGCCCTGCCCGACGATTGCCGCCAAGGGGTGATTTCCACGGTGCCGCTGGGCTATGCCGCAACCTGGAGCAAAGCGCGGCAACTGCGCGCCGATGAACACCTCAGCCAACTCACAGCCGCACTTGCCAGGCTGCACCACAAAACCGGCAAGAAAATTGTGTTCTGCCTGGAGATGGAGCCCGACTGTGTGCTGGAAAATACCGAGCAGACCCTCGCATTCTTCCAGCACCGGCAGGCCATGGACCCGAACCATGCCTACCTGGCGCTGTGTTTTGATGTGTGCCACCAAGCGGTGATGTTCGAGGATTGTTATCAATCCCTGGAACGGCTGCGTGCCGCCGGCGTGCCGGTGGGCAAGGTCCAGCTGTCCAATGCGATGATCTGCCACTTGCCGCCCGACGATGCCGTTCGGCGCGAAGCCGTGCTCGACACCCTCGCAAGCTTTGCCGAAGCCACCTACCTGCACCAGGTCAAGGCACTCGATGCACAGGGCCGTCGCGTGGCATGGGCCGATCTGCCGGCGGCATTGCAAGGTTGCACCGGGTTCAACGAACTGCGCATTCACTTCCATATCCCGCTGTTCAGCGAACACTTGCTGTTGCCCGAACTGCGCGGCAGCCAGGCGGCCCTGGCCCAGACCTTCGACTACCTGGCCGCCCACACGGAGTTCCGCCCGGTGCTGGAGGTGGAAACCTACAGCTGGGGCGTGTTGCCCGCGCAACTGCGGCCCACCACGCAACAGGCGCAGCTGGAAGGCATCGCCGCCGAGCTGCGTTGGGTCGAGAGCCAATTGCGCCAGCGCAACCTGCTGCAAACCCTGATGCAGGAGGCGTATGCCGATGCGCTCTGAGCAACCGCTGCTGCTGATCAATGTGGTCGGGCTGACGCCGTCGCTGCTGGGCGAGGCGACGCCGCAGATCAACGCGCTGCTCAAGACCGCCAAGATGGCCAGCCTGCAACCGGTGTTCCCTGCCGTGACGTCCACGGTGCAGGCCTCGATCCTCACCGGCGCGCCGCCGTCGCAGCATGGGATCGTCGGCAATGGCTGGTACTTTCGCGACCAGGCCGAAGTGCGTTTCTGGCTGCAACCCAATGCGCTGATCCAGGGCGAAAAGGTCTGGCACACCCTCAAGCGTGAAATGCCGGGCTTTCGCTGCAGCCAGTTGTTCTGGTGGTACAACATGTACGCCGATGTGGACGCCTCCATCACACCGCGCCCGCATTACCCGGCCGATGGGCGCAAGCAATTTGGCCTGTATTCGTCGCCGCCCGGTTTGCATGAGCAGATCGAGGCGCAGATTGGCGAGTTCCCGTTCCATGGTTTTTGGGGGCCGGCGGCGGGCATCGCGTCGAGCCGCTGGATTGTCGAGTGCGCCATGGCCGAGTTCCAGATCAGCCGGCCGCACCTGCAATTGATCTACCTGCCGCACCTTGATTACAGCTTGCAGCGCGTGGGGCCTGAGCACCCGTCGATTGCTGATGAAGTGCGCGCCATCGACCACGAAGTCGGGCGTTTGCTGGCCTTCGCCGAGGCCCAGGGTGCGGCGGTGATGCTGCTGTCTGAGTACGGCATCGAAGCCGTCGCGCAGTCGGTGTCGATCAACCGCGTGCTGCGCGCCGAAGGCCTGTTGCAGGTGCGCCAATCCTTGAGCTGGGAACTGCTCGACCCCGGCGCCAGCGCGGCGTTTGCGGTGGCGGACCATCAGGTCGCGCATGTCTACGTAAAGCACGCGCAAGACATCCCGCGGGTCAAAGCCCTGTTGCAGCGCCAGCCCGGCATCGAGCAGGTGCTGGACAAAGCCGAACAACGCGTTTGGCAGCTCGACCATCCACGCAGCGGCGAGCTGGTGGCCGTGGCCGCCGCCGGGTTCTGGTTCGATTACTACTACTGGCTGGACGAACGCAAAGCGCCGGATTTTGCGCGCACCGTGGACATTCACCGCAAGCCCGGCTACGACCCGGTCGAGTTGTTTATCGACCCGGCCATTCGCTTGCCCAAGCTCAAAGTGGCGCGCCGCCTGCTGCAAAAAAAGCTCGGTTTTCGCTACTACATGGACCTGATCCCACTGGACACAGGGTTAGTCCGTGGCAGCCATGGTCGTCTGCCCAGCAGTGCGCAGACCGGCCCGCTGCTGATCACCAATTGCGACCTGGCGTTGCCGCAGCAACTGGCGGCGACGGCAGTCAAGCAACTGCTCCTGGAGCACTTCCTGGGGCGCCCTCACCTCGAACTGGCGAATGCCAAGGAGCTTTCATGCGGCGAGCCTTATCTATAACGGTCCTGAGCGCACTGGCCGGATTGGCCCAGGCACAGGACACCAACCCCTTCGATTGCAGCAACTTTCTGCAGTTTGGAGGCAATCTCGACGCCACCCGGGCCGCCTTCACCCAAGGCCCCGACACCCTCGCCTGGAACTGGTTTGCCTGCCTGAACCAGCCTGCCGGCCCACAAAGCCCTGACCGGGTCTGGGAAACCCTCAAACCGTCAGACCAGGTCTACCTGCCTAACGGCGCCCAACCGCTGCCGTATGGCCAAAGCGTGCCGCCACCCGCCGCCGTGCTGAGCCAGGCCCAGGCGATGGGCATGAACCCCAACCGAATCTTGCATAACCTCAACGCCACGCAACAGGTGGACGGGCTGATCCTGCAAATGGGCGGCCAGGTGCCGGCAGCCGAGAAAGGCCAGCCGGTGCGCTTCCAACTGCTGATGGGCCAGGACACGTTTGAATACATCGTGCAGCAGAAGGTCTACAACGTGAACGGCCAGGCCGCACTCACCAGCGACCTGAACTTCCCCTCCACCGCCTGGGAGCTGAAAGCCGCGTGGCTGTGGATCGGTAACGACACGGCCTACCAGCAACAACTGGCCAGCCAGGGTTACTACATTGCCCAGGCCTACTACCAGCAGGGCAAGCAGTATCAGGTTGGCTATGCGGCGCTGAGCGGCTTGCATGTGATCAACAAGCTGAACCCCGATTGGGTGTGGACCACCTTCGAAAACCGTAACAACAGCCAGTACACGGTGACCAACGCCGCACCCGCTGCGCCGATGACCAACAGCACCGGGCCAACAGCGGCGGCGCAGCCGGTGAACGCCACCTTCCAGGCTCAATACCCGGCGTTGGCGCAGTACGAGCTGATCGGCGTGCAATCCAACACCACGCCAACGTTACTGGCCAACTCCCAGCTGGAATCGGCGTTCCAAAGTGAATCTTCCTGCTTTGCCTGCCATGGCACCGCGGCCTATTCGCCCAAGCAGGGCTACTTCAATTTCGCCTTGAACAAAGACGGCGGCATCGTCTACCCCACCGCGCCGTTGCCCGCCTCCGACTTTGTCGGCTACCACAAACTGGACTTTGTCTGGTCGCTCAAACGCGCCCAGTGGCAACGTTAAGGAGCCTCACATGAGCGTCTTGAATTTCCCGCGTATCTACCTGGGCGGCCATATGTTCTGGAACCCGCCGACGGCCAACAACAACGACATGTACCCGCTGTACGATGCGGTAAAAATGCAGATGAACTGGCCGTTCTTGAAGGCCTTCGACATCACGCCACTGAATGCCGCCAGCACCTTGCTGCCCTGGACCATCGCCCCGCTGCCGCCCGCCAGCGTGCCCGACTACGTGATGCAGGTGCCAGGCAATGCCGGGCAGTTGACCACGCCGATGATCCCTGGCGAGTGGAACCTGTTCGGCGACAATGCCTGCGGCACCGTGAGCTACAACCAGACCCAGTCGGTGATCACCGGCGGCGAGTTACCCGGCGGTGGCTATGTGGACCAGGACCCGCTGATCAACCAGAGCTTCCAGTTGCTCGGCAACCCCTTCGGCGGTGCGCCCAGCTCGCCGGCGCGCTTTGTCGACGTGAGCCCCTGGCAGAACACTTTTACCGCGCTGTACTTCGACAAGCTGGTGCTGGGCAACGCCGAGTGCGGCCTGACGCTCAATCGCCAGTTCCGCATGCTCGACCGTTTCCTCAACTTCAACTGGGCCAACCTCGGTGGCCTGGCCTACGTGACCACCACCTGGCAAACCTGTTTCCCCAAAGAGAACCTGGAATGGGTGATCGGCAATTCCGCCTTGCTGCAAAACCTGCAGACCCAGATGGCGCAGCAAAATGCCAAGGGCTTGATGTTCCGTTTTTCGACCTACCTGACGTGCTACGACAAGAACGGCATCCTCAACAACTACCCGCCGATCGACACCCACTCCTCCAGCGCGGCGGCCCAGGCCCAGGTGCAGGCCATGTACCAACAGGGGCTGGATAACGTCGGCGATATCTTCTTCAACCCGGCCTATAGCCGCACGGTCGGCACCCTGGGCCTGTGGCTCGACGATGAGTTCCCCACCGCCCCCGCCGGCCGGCGCCTGGTACCGGCCGGTGCAGTGCCCATCTACAAGACCTCGCCGGGCACGGCCACCCAGGCGCAGCTCGGGGTGATCTCGGCGCAGGCCCACGACAACACCCTGTCGCTGGACCTGGGCAATGCCTTCCCGTTCTACCCGATCGACAAGACGGCCGACATCCCGGTCGCGGCCAAATTCCAGGCCGGCAATTACCAGATCGGCATCCGCCAGGGCACGCAATTCAGCCCGCTGGCCAGTTTTGGTTATGACGATTATCAACAGGCGGCCTTCGACAAACGCTCGGGCATCCTCGACCTGCCGCTGGGCGTGGACGCCCAGGCACTCCTGCAAACCGGCACCCTGGAACTGCAACAGCCCGGCACCACGCCCGTGATCGCCGCGACCCAGCAGATGTGGACCGCCGAAGTCGTCGAGAGCGCGAGCTTTATCGACGTGGGCGACACCAAAACCCTGCAGGTTATGGTGCAATACGACGGCCTGCCCGCGCCTGCCGGCACCACGTTGTGGGTGGCCGAATACGGCAATGCCTACATGCTGTGTACCACCGACTACTACCTGGCCTTCAGCAACGCGGCGAACTTCACGCTGTTCAACAACGACCCGGCCAACCCGGCGAATAACAGCGCCAATTGGCCGCAATTTCAAGGCGCAACCACGCTGCGCAGCCACGTAACCGAGGGCACCGGTCGCCAATTGATGGCCACGCGGCTGGCGGTGTCAGCCGATCAAATGACGCCGGTGACCTACCAGGAATTTTTACCGACACCTGCGGCAGTGGCCTTAAGCCCGACGCTCACGTTCGCCAACCCGATCGCCATGCAAGGCACCTTGCAAGACCCGCTCAACAATACGGTGCAATACAGCCTGGCGAAGATCCAGACCGACGCCAACGGCATCGCCAACCTGACCGTCACCGCCCAGGCGCCGGGTTTTCCGACCTTGCGTTTCTTTGTGCAGGAAGGTCAGCAGGCACCGGCGATCCCGTTCAGCTTCCCGCTGCCCACGGCCTTCACCGACTTCCTTGCGCCGCTGCGGGTGCTGCCGCTGGAACCGCAGTTGCAGCAGAACTTCGTCAACGCCTGGAACCTGATTTATCAGCGCGAAAACGCCGGCCAGCTGATCTGGGAGACCTTCATCTACCCCTTCATCCTGCAGCCGTTTTATTACCTGTACCCGATCATGAGCAAGTTCATGCCGCTCAACTCCTTGTCGCGCATTGAGGGCGCGGTGGACCAACTGATTGTGTTGATCAGCAAGCCCTATCAGGAAGAAAGCACCCTGGCGATGCCCATTACGCGAGACATGCCGCAAAGCCGTCGAGCCGTACTGGAGTTGTGGGCGCAAGCCTTGGTGAAACGCAACTACCCGCCCGTGCAATTGAGCATGAGCGACTACCACTAAGCCACACGCAGGAGCGCCGGGTGGCCTGACGGCTGCCCGGCACCTCACAGGAGTGTCCTATGAACACCAGCCTTTTGAGCCGACTGTTGCTGCTGCTTGTGCTGCTCAGCCCCGCCGCGTTTGCCGCCGAGGACAGCGGCGCCGTGTACTTCACCAATGGTGTACACAACAGCGAAGGGTGCAACGAGCAGAACGGCAACTGCATCGCCAAACGCGCGCCAGGCGAGCCGTCCGATCCGTTTTTTCCGGCGCAATGGATCAGCGACTGGACGATGTACCGGGTCATGAACAACTACGCGAAAAACCCGCCGCCCTATAGCAATCCACCCTCGACCCTCACACCTGCCGACTACACGGTCTCGCGCGGGACGAGCTACTACGACACCACGTATATCCCGCCGGATGGCGACGGCTTCGGCGCGATGATGGAGCACTACGAGAAGTACTGCCTGCCGATCTTCCCGATCAAGAACAACAACTACACCTGCTCGTTCGTGTCCCTGGGCAACAAGGCGTACTTTTTGACTTACCCGCAGGACCGCCCGAAAGACATGCCGGCCTGCTGCATGTTTTCGCCGATGAACCACCCACCGCGCCAGGACTTTATCGAGCACCTGCCCTACAGCGCCGAGCGCAGCAAAAACCTCAACGCCAGCGTGCAGGCCTATGCCCTGGACCTGCAATCACCGTCGGGGCCGATCCTGTTTGGTTATGCCTTCAACAAGCGCCAGACCGGCGCACCACCCTACCGTTCGCCGCAGTCGTTCTTCTTTTCCGGGGACACCAGCGTGGCCAATGCGCCGATCGTGAGCCAGAACTACACCAACTTCCGTATCGCCAAACCCGACCCCAGGCAGACCTGGGACCAAGTGGCTGCGATGTGCCCGTCCAACCCGCCGCCTTGCCAGTTGTTCGAGCCGCCGACCTCCCAGAGCAACGGTCATAAGGCGCAATGGAACCAGTTGATGCAGCGTAAGCCTTGAGGAAGATCATCATGAAAACACTACTGAGTGTGATGCTGCTGGGGCTGGTCAGCCTGCCGGCCCTGGCGCGCGAAGCACCGCAGCCGTCGACGCTGGCCACGCAGCTCAACTGCCAGCCACCCACCAGCGCCCCCGCCGCCAATGCGCCGCAGGACCAGTTCGATCAATACAGCTGGCAGATGTTCGTCGCCCTGAACTGGCCGGCCCAGGACGGGCAGCGTGGCACGCCCAACTGCAACAAACAGCCTGGGGATTCTGGCTACACCGTGTGGCAGACCTACAAGACCGTCAGTGAGATCTTCCTGCCGGGCGCCGCCAACCCTGGGCCGTGGAACAGCCCGCTGACGGCCCGCAGCCTGGGCATCATTAATATCGCTGCGTTGAAGAACAGTTCGCTGGTCAACTCCATCGACCAGGCGGTCGGTGGCTGGCTGATCGACCAGGCGGGCAACCCGACCTACTACGATATCTCGGCCAACCAGGCGTCCTATAACTACATTGTCGGCAACCGCTTCTACAACGCGAATGTGGTGTCCAAAGCCAATAACATCAGCTTCCCCAATGGGGTGATCGAGATCAAATCGAGCTGGCGTATCCTCACGCCCAGGGACAACGCCAGCCATTACCTGACGCAGATTGCGCGCGTGGCCACCTTCAACAGCCAGGGCCAACGCACCGGGGTGACCGAGGCGTATCTGGGGCTGGTGGGCCTGCATATCATTACCAAGGTCAATGGCTACCCGCAGTGGATCTGGTCGACCTTCGAGCAGATCGAAAACGTGCCGCCCAAGGCCAAGGTCAATGGCCAGTGGGTCGATCAGCCGGTGTCCGGTACGGCGTATTCCTACTACACCCCGTTGGCCCCGGCCGCCACGCTCAACCAGTCGCCGTGCAACTGGCAGACCCAGGGCACGCAACTGGTCTGTGTGCCCAAGCCCGGCACCACGTTCAAGACGCCGAACCCGCTTAACCGCGTAACGCCGATTGCCGACGCCACAGGCTGGGTGAATGCCAATTACCAAGCCAACCCCGGCCTGCAACGCAGCGTCTTGAAGTACTACCAGCTGATCACCACCCAGCGCCCGCTGATGCCCAACAACCCGAGCAACCCACTGGGCCAGCCGACACCGGCGCTGTCGGCCAACGTGACCATGGAGAGTTATATCCAGCCCAACAGCAGCTGCATGAACTGCCACTCCATGGCGACGCCGGTGAAGAGTCCATTCAAGTCTGACTTCTCGTACCTGTTCAAATTTGCCAACCCGCCCGTCACCCCACGCGCCACGGACAAGGAATAGACCATGAGCATCCTCAATGGACCACGACTGAATTTCTGGGGCGGCATCCGCACCGACGTGAGCTTGCCGAACAACTCGCCGACCATCCCGTTCAATGGCAACCCGAACTGGCCGCTGTTCGACCTGACCACCTCGACCCTGGCGCCGGGTGCGCAGTCTTATACCGATGACCAACTGAACAACATGATCAACGCGCCGGCCGGCAACTACTACACCGCCGGCGGCTGGAACCACTATGGCCAGCATGTGGTGGACATGCAGAACGCCTTGATCAGTTCCCAAGGTGTGCCGGGCAACATCAGCACCACCGGCGACCTGATTGGCCAGCCGGTGTATCTGCTCGGCTCGGTAGACCCCGTGACCGGCCAAGGCCCGGTCTCCGGCCCGATGATGGTGGACCTGGACCCCAGCGCCTCGACCACCACGCAGATATTTGTCGGTGGCCTGCAAATTGGTGGCAACGACAATATCCAGTTGCTGATCCGCAACAATGCGGTGTGCAGCAGTTACGACGTGACCGGCCGCGTGCTCGACCCGGCAAAAATGGACGCACCGGGCTCGTTCCATGCCAGTGGCACGTTCCAGTTGACCTTCCCGCTGAGCAGTATCGTCAGTTGGAACCAGAACAGCGCAGGCCTCAAGGCGATCATCCAGGCGCCGGGGGCGACGGGCATTGTCTTGCGTTTTGTGATGTTCGAGATGTGCCCGCAGATGACCACGGCGCAGTTGGACGCCGATTACGCCGCCGGTAAATATACGCCTAACCCGAGCATCGGCCGGGTGATCGGCACCCTGGCCCCGGCGTTTGCCGGCGAACTGCCGGGCTGCCAGCCGGGCCGCCAGATAGTCAACCAGGCCACGGGCAACGCCGCCTATGCGGCGCTGGGCAACAACGGTTTGCTGAGCCTCGATATGGTCAACGTCATCCCCAAGCAAACCTTCCGCGCCGTGCGCGATGACATCACCAGCCCCATCGGGCCGAATGCCAATTACGGGCCGGTGACCATTGCCGCCGGTGCCGCGCCGCTGACGACACTCAATCCCACCGCCAGCCCGCTGGTCAATTACTACGTGTATGGCGGTATCGTTGACCTGCCCCTGAATACCAGCCAACAGCAAGCCGTGAGGACCACGGCGCTGAACATCACCGCCCCCAATGCAGTGAACGGTAAAAAACTCAACGCCACCGAAGCGACGTACCGGGTGTATGCCGACCAGCGCAATGTGTACCTGGAGGACTACCCCACTGGTTTGACCATCACCTTGCGCGTCAGCTACCTGGGCGGACCAGTGCCCAACGCCACCAAGGTGAGCCTCGCAGCCAGCGCGCCGGGGGCTTACGATCAAAAGCAGTATTTTGACTTCCTTAACTTCCCCACGTCTCTGACCGTGAATGCCGGGCAACAGACGGTGAGCTTCCCGGTCACGCTCAAAAGCGGCAGTGCCGGCCAGGCCGGTTTTGTCGCGCTGACCTGCACGGCCAACGGCGTGGACGATGGCGCCTTCTTCACCAACTTGCGCAAATACGCCCAGACTGATTTCGGCATAGCCAAGGGCAGCACCATCACCTGGGCACAGGTTTACCCGAACGTGTTGCGCTTTCACTACCTGGCCTTCCCCGCCATGTCGCGCTACGTACCGCTCAACCAGCCCGACGCGATCATGGGCGCCAAAAACGCGATTTTGGCGCGCACCTCGGACGCCTACAAAGGCACCACGCTGTTCATGCCGGTCGTGCGCTCGATGTCGCCGGCCCAGCGTGCGTTGCTGCGCGCCTACCTCACCGGCAGCCCATGGCAGCCGCCGCAATAGGAGCACACCCCATGACCTTGCATATTCCGGCGCAGCCCATTGAGGCACTGCACCCCATTACACTGATCGCCGACGGCCTGCTCAACCCACGCGGCCTGTGCCTGCAAGACGATGGCAGCCTGCTGTTGGCCGAAGCCGGCTCCGGCCTGGCGGACCAGCCCTTCAGCGGCCGCATCAGCCAACTTCAACCCGACCCTGCGCGGCCTGGTGAATACTTGCCCGGCAAAGTCATCGCCCAAGGCTTTCGCAGCATGAACATGCAGGCGCGCATGCTGCGCGATGAAATCATGGGCGTGTCGGACATCGCCTGTGTTGATGGGCGTTGCCTGGCCAGCCTGACCGATTATGTCGGCGGCTCGCAACTGCTCGACCTGCAATACAACCCGCCTGAGCCGGTGTTCCACAGCCGGGGCAATTTGAATGCGCTGTGCTACCACCCCACGCGCCGCAGCTGGCTGGCGGTAAAACCTGATACCAATCAACTGGTGGAGTTCACACAAGGCAGGGACGAACGGGTGCTTGCGCAACTGCCGGAACTCGATCAGGGCCAGGAAGCCGTGCCCGTGACCCTGGTGTACGAACCGCAGACGGATGCAGTGTTGATCAGCCTGTTCTCTGGCGAGCTGCACGGCGACCCGGCGCGCAAGGGCATCGACTTTGCCGACTTTGCCGGCCAAGTGATCCGCGTGCACCCGGCCACCGGGCAGATGGAAGTGGTGATACGCGGCCTGCAATTGCCCACGGGCCTTGCGTTGTGCCCGCGCGGCAGGCTGCTGGTGCTGGAACTGTGCAGCCACCTGCAACAACCGCTGCTGCCGGACTGGAGCGGCGAGCCGCTGCACGGCGGTTTTACCCGATTCAGTGGGCGTTTGCTGCGTTGCAACCTGCACACCCGGGAAGTCGAAGTGCTGGTGCGCGGCCTGGATACGCCGTCCAACTTATGTGTGGTACAGGACGCCGTGCTGATCAGCGAAGGCATGGGCCTGGCCGGGCGGCCAATCCCCACGCCCTACAACACAGTGGTGCCATTGAGCGGCAAGATAAGGCGGGTGCCGCTTTGAAACCATGCCCTACGCAGTCAAGCAAGTCGAATCAGAAATCGAGCTGAAGAAAAGCAACCCGTGGCGAGCAGGCTTGCCCTGCGTTGGGCTGCGCAGCAGCCCCAGCCCGCTGTAACTGGCTCACCGAGCCGCCTGATTTGGGGCGGCTTCGCCACCCAACGCAGGGCAAGCCTGCTCGCCACAGTGACAGTGTTCGTCCTTGATTAAAGGGTATCGCGGGTTATTCAAAGACCTTGAAAGCGCTGGCTCTGAAAACGGCCTTATACCGCGTCCTCCAGCAGCAAGACGGTCGCAGGCCCCGCACGAAACGACGGATTGTGTTGGGCCGCTTCCACCATATGAGGGGCGACATGGTGGGCGTCCAATGCAGCCTTTGAAGCCCATTTTTCGATGAGGACAAAGCTGTCGGGGTTGCCCGCCACGGGATGCAAATCATAGTTCAGGCACCCGTGCTCGGCCCGCACCTTAGGTGCCAGCGCCTGAAACGCTGCCAACTGCTGCAAGCCCTTGCCGGGCTGGGTATTGATCATCACGACAAGCCGCACTTCATTTGGCATGAACACACCATCACTTAGGCTGGATAAAGAAGCAGCACAGTACTTGAGCGTGATGCCTGGGTGCAAAAAACATAATTCACATGCAGATTTCACGCGGTTTTCACAGTGGCGCGCCTAGCCTGAACTCAGCTCCTAAGTGAACACCTTTTAAGCCCGCGCCCCCATCGTGGGCTTTTCTTTGTCTGGTTTTACCTGCGTGCCGAGCGGTTAGAGGTGTAGACAGCCCAGGCCATGCCCCGCCAACAACGTGAAGGCATTCACACTTCCGCAACGCCAGTGTTGAAGCACAAAAATTGCCCCAATAGTATTTCCCTCCACCCGAGCGCCCAACTTTATACGGATATTGCTCTGCGCCAGCTCGGGCGCTGACACGTGTGCAGGCAATCAAACATCGAGGTTTGCCATGCGTCTTACCCAACTCGCACCCGCCGCCGCCCTGTTCAGCCTGTTTACCCTGCCCGCCCACGCCGCCGACCTGACAGCCCTGACGGGCGCGCTGTCCTCCGCCCTGGGTGGCAGCAGCAACAACACCGTCAACACTAATACCAACAACGCCTCCTGCCAGCAGCAGATCCGCGATCTGCAGGCCAACATCAATGCAGCCAACGCCAAAGGCGATACCTTGCGCGCGACAGCCTTTCAGGCGGCCCTGACGCAAACCAATAAAAGCTGCAGTAACGCGCGCTACAACACCCAGGCGCAGGTGGATACCAACCCACAACACCAGCAAAACGTGAACAAGGCTGCGGATGCGATTAATGCCATCGGTGGTTTGTTCAAGTAAGTCGAAAAGTGATGTGAGAAGAGCCCGCGGTTGCGGGCTTTTTTACGGCCGGTACTTGGCTATCTGCCGTGTGCAGCCCGAGGAGGTAGACATGCTTTAATGCACGCCTATCACCCTGCAAAGGGAATTGCCCGATGAGAAAATATCTCCAGTGCTCGGAGTGTTAAGGATATTTCAAATGAACGGACGCACCTTGCTGGTCGTTATGTTGCTTGCCCACCCCACGCTATCCGTTGCAGCCACCCAACCTGCCGACGGGAAGGTACTCGGGGCAAGCGATGGCCTGATGTACTCCCGGGCGCAATTCACCTGCGGGGCGCTGCCCGCCGATCTCGTCGCCGATTACGTAAAGGCATCCAAGCTGATTGCAGGGCCAAGCGCGGAATACGATGAAGGCTACGAGCAAGTCGTCTCCCGGGGTGAGCGCAATTGGCCGGCCATCCCGAGCGTTGAGCAGCGAGCACTCGAATGCCAGAAGTCGAAAGAGGACCTGGCGATCAAGGTGAAGCTGGCACAACGCTGGTTTCCTGAGGCTTACAAGTAAGCGCTGGAAGTTATTGCCACCCGCTCATATTTATCTAACGGAGCGCCCACTCCATGGTCAGCGACCTCTCACCAAACTGAGGCTCTCAAAATATTTAAGGATATTTCAATACGTTATATATTATATTTAATTTTCAAATAACACTAAACGCATAACTCCTTTATAAAGATCAACACAACAAGAAAACAGCGAACACGTGATAAGCCTATAGCACTCCACGCTCAATGGACACGAAGGAATGTAAACTTATGACTGTCTCAACGAAAAATCTTGTTAATCCAACTGCCTCTTCGGCAGGAATCCAGACGAGTGAAGATTACCAAAGCCTCCTGAATTTTTCACACGCTTATGATCGAGGAGGATTTAATTTAAATGGAAAGCCGTCTTACACCATTACGCAGGCAGCGGATGAAATAACCCGAGGCGGTTACTATTGGGGCGACAATGACCATAACGGCAAATACAATTTCACCTACAGCTTTCTGACTTCAGAAAGTAAATCTTACGCCGCCGAGAAAGTTTCCGGCTTCACCGCTTTCAACGCACAACAAAAGTCCCAGGCAGCCCTTTCGTTTCAATCCTGGTCAGACGTCGCCAATATCTCATTCCGTGAATCTAACAGCGGAGGCGACGCCCATATATCCTTGGGCAACTACAGCAATGATCTGCAGCATGGCGGTGCCCGGTCGGCTTTCGCGTTCTACCCAAACAACAGTGGAAACAGTGACGCATTATTTTATACCAATAAAAGTTACCAAGAAAACTTAACGCCCGCGAACGGGAATTACGGCCGTCAAACTTTAACCCATGAAATTGGTCACACGCTTGGCCTGCAACACCCAGGCGCGTACGATGCCAGCGTGGGACGGCCGTCCTATTCGGATGCGAAATATGCCGAAGATACACACGGCTACTCCGTGATGAGTTACTGGAACGAGAGCAACACCCATCAAAACTTCAGTAAAGGCGGGGGCGAAGCCTATGCAGCCGGCCCGCTGATCGACGACATCGCTGCGATCCAGAAGCTCTACGGCGCCAACTACGCCACCCGCGCCGGCGACACCACCTACGGGTTCAACTCCAATACCGGGCGGGATTTCTACAGTGCCGCCTCCAATACCGACAAGCTGGTGTTCTCGGTATGGGACGGTGGCGGCAACGACACCCTGGACTTCTCCGGCTTCACCCAGAACCAGAAGATCAACCTCACTGAAGGCGCGTTCTCCGACGTCGGCGGCCTGGTGGGTAACGTGTCCATCGCCAAGGGCGTTACCCTCGAGAACGCTTTTGGTGGCGCAGGCAACGACCTGATTATTGGCAACAACACAGCCAACATCATCAAAGGCGGTGCCGGCGACGACATCATCTACGGCGGTGGCGGTGCGGACCAACTATGGGGCGGCGCCGGCAACGACACGTTTGTGTATGGTGCCAGTTCCGACTCCAGGCCAGGGGCTGCAGACAGGATTTTTGACTTCACCTCGGGCTCCGACAAGATCGACCTGTCGGGCATTACCAAAGGTGCAGGCTTGAGCTTCGTCAATGCATTCACCGGGCATGCCGGCGATGCTGTGCTGAGCTATGCCTCGGGTACCAACCTGGGCACCTTGGCGGTGGACTTCTCCGGGCACGGCGTGGCCGATTTCCTCGTCACCACCGTGGGCCAGGCGGCCATCAGCGACATCGTGGCGTGATCTAAAGCGCGGTGCTTCGGCGCCGCGTTCTGAGGAGCCAGAAGTGGATTCTGGCCTTTAGACTAATTGTCGTAGAAGTACCACATTACAGCTATCACGGTGGCAACCCATCCTAGGGTAAGCAAAAATGATAGACCTGCGAGCCGCTTATCCATGGTGCCCTATCAAAAACCGGATGGCCGCAATACGAACGCATCCAATCAGAGTAGTTGAGTGTTCTCAGTGTGCAATATCACGTGCCTGATGATCAGTCCTTGGTCGCCAGCGTCAGTGATTACCATAGCTCAATGAGGGCTACCATCAGGAACCTTTTGCATAATCTGGAATCTGTGCTGCTTGCTTTACATCAATCAGTTAGCGAGCGCCCAGCATGATATTGAGAAACACCTTACTGTGCATTGCGCTTGTCGCCGCCGGCTTCCTTGCCGGGTACGCAGCGAAACCCACCCGCGAACTTCAAGTAACGGCCGGCCAACTCATAGAGTGCGGGCGGGTAATCATGCCGACTCTCGGTATGTGAGCCCTGCGTAATTCTTCTCGCAGGCCTGGTCAGCTATTCTGGCTCGGTCATACGCTGTGCCCAACGCTACCGTTCTTTTGGATGCGAAAGCCCAGCGTGGGCTGGGCTCTTTTTTCGTGAATATTAAGAACCTTAGGGTTTTGCAGCAACGGTCACCGCTATTTCAACCGGACCACTATCGTGGATGCGAGCATGTCGCCTAAGCGTTTGCGTGAGCCAAAGAAAATAAAAATCCAGTCCAAAATGCTCAAAACAGGCGTAGTGATGTTGCGCATAAACGACTGATATAGATTGCAATTAAGATGGCTACGCTCGTCAATGACTGACATCCCCAGCAATTTTTTACCCACGCTTTGACCGTTTGGCATTGCGTCCGAAAACAGGTAATACGCCGCAGCGGATCCAATAGCCAGAATCCCGACCGCGTCTGGAGATACACCCACAAATTCAGCCGTTCTTCCCACGGCGAATAAAACAAAAAAGGTGATTAAGGAGTCAATCCACTGACCTCCCAACCGCCGCCCCAATCCAGCCAAGTTGTCTGGCTTTCGGTACTCGCTTTGAGGGGTGCTCACTTCCATGCGTTGACGCTCCAATAATGTTCGATTTGAAATATCTCAATATGCACAAAGCTCAGCGCGGATATGCTTAAGCCCGTCCTCCGCAGCCGATTCCATTATGGCATATCTTGTTACAACCATTCGCCCGCAGGCACCACCCGCAAAGAACTTCAAACTTTTGTCCTAGTCCTAATGCCAGGCGTGCTTTAAACCGTGAGCGCCTGCTGACAACCCATAGAGGTTCACAAAATGAAAATGACACTGCCCGCCCTATTTTTGGGCGTCCTCATTTCGCAAGGAGCGATGGCTGCCGGAGATGGCACAGCCGCCCTTGGAGGCGGCGTTGGTGGTGCACTTGGCAACATCGTAGGTCAACAGCTCGGCGGCTCAACGGGCGCGGCGGTAGGCGCAGGCGTAGGTGGTGCTGCCGGCAGTGCTGTCGGTGCTCAAAAAGGCAATAGAGCGGAAGCTGCATTAGGTGGAGGAATTGGCGGCGCGGGTGGCTCATTGATTGGTAATCGCCTCGGCGGTACAACCGGCTCGACGATCGGTGCAGGTCTCGGCGGCGCGGCGGGTGGCGCGCTGGGAAACAACCTGGCAGACGATGAGAGCAATCATCGATCCGATGGCAGAAAGCACAAAGGCAACAACAAGCACAAACACAAGAACAAGCATCGTTAGTTTCTGACGCTGTTAGATCGAAGCCCGGCCCAGCGCCGGGCTTCTTGTTTCTGGCAGGCGCCCCGCTCTGCTATCGTGGCCCGCTCTGATCGCAGTGGAAGCATCGAAGCATGAATTCATGGAAGACTCTGGCAATCGCCTTACTGGCATCGGTCAGCACACAGGCCGTATCAGGTGACAACGTCAACCCTGTCGCTGCAGGAATATTTATCACCATTTCCTTGCCCACCATTTTAATTGGGGCAACCACATCCCTCACCACCGAGCCGCCAAAGATATTCAAGTCAGCCAAGACTGATGCACTGGCGTTCATAGGTTCGGACGGCGAGATTCGCGGAGCACAGTTTGAGCAAGCCTCCCGACACTATCGATTGAGCCACAGGTCACCGCTCATGTCCGATATGCAACTCGCCAAGGCGATCGCGGCGTCCTACTGAGCGCAACCTTTCACATCCCTTTCACACTCGGGCGCTTAGGGTTACCCCAGCTCCTAGAGAACATCCCTTTAAGCCCGCTAATCCCCATCGCGGGCTTTTCTTTGTCTGCGATTTGGAGAGCCGAGACGTGCCCTCGACGTCTTACCCGACGACCGCTATACACGCCCACCTTCAAAATGACACGATAACGCCTTGCCTTCGTAAGCAGGAATACAGGATGTTCAGTCACGTAACCGTTGGGACAAACGATCTTGATAAGGCGTCTAGCTTCTATGACGCGGTGCTGATCCCCTTGGGGCTCTGTCGACGGCCTGTAACCCCTGATGGCGGGCCACCTTCGGCATGCTGGATCAAGCCAGATAACGCTCTCCCTCGCTTCTATGTGTACAGCCCTTATGACCGCAATGAGGCCGAAGCAGGGAATGGCAGCATGGTGGCTTTCACTGCACCCTCTCCAAATGCGGTAGATAGCGCCTATGCAGCCGGGCTTCTTGCAGGTGGATCTGATGAGGGTGAACCTGGCCAACGCCCTCACTATGGTGACGGTTACTACGGTGCGTACCTGCGTGATCCAGATGGCAACAAGGTGCACATCGCTCATCGTGGAGATTTGCATGTGGCGGGATAGGCGCCGCTCACGGTATTGGCTTGAAGCCCGCCATTGCGCGGGCTGAATGTGCTGAATTGACTGTGTGACCAGGTGCTATCTACCGACTTTCCGAGCGCTAATCAGCAACTGGCATCTACCCGCCATCTGCGGGAGGGATACAGCCACATCAGACAACACGCGGTACATCTCATGCTCGTCCGCAAACGGGTAAACCTCGAGGTTGAGAGCGATCTGAATCTTGCGCAGATCTGTGCCTTCGACGAGCCAGCGCTCAGCGGTGCGAGTCATCGTTGATCCGTTGTCATCCGTCTGCCAGGCAAGAAAGTCGAATAGCCTGGCGACCTGCCGAAAGGATATCGAGTCAGGGATATCGGCAAATGGCCGACCACCAGGAGTGCCTACGAAATTCGGGGCGATTCAGCTACTGCTGTATATCACTGATCACAATCTGCGAGCTCCCCTCGATCCTTTTGACTTCTACAGTCATGCTCCCATGCTCGCCTTTGACCAAGTAAAGGTAAAGATGAAAACCTGGCCCAGTGTCACTTTCATCGTATACAAACCGTTTCAACAAGGTTAAGGAAGCAACATTACCTATCTGAGTAGTCACCTGTTGGTTTGAACGTAAATACTCCTGAAACGCAATATTCGCCTCATCCTTTGCCTCGTAGTATCTCAGCACAAACCCTGCTATCACGACGACCAACACTGTCGCAATTACAGACCTGATTTTTTTGAATCTCGGGCTTTTTAAACTACTCATACTGAATCGTCGCTGATTTGGCAGGCAGGTGGAATGACCATTTTTGACCAAGAACGGACAAATCACAATTGCGCCCCTGCCCAGGCATTCAGTGTGGATGGAATGTCAGGAACAGCGACCGACAGGTTTGAACCGGCAGGCGTTGCGCTTAAAAAGTTATTTTCTGAAAAGGTGCATCCACTTTGATCGTTGGCTCGTAGATTCAATACCCTCACTCGGAGGGCACAAGAGCCAAGGAGATTCATCATGCACGCCTTTTACAAAAAAATTGCTGCTGCAGCCTGCTTCGCGTTTCTCTCCGTTACTGCAACACTCAGCTTTGCTGCCGACACTGTGATGGTCGGAGGCGCAGCGATGTACCCAAGCAAAACCATCGTGGAGAACGCAGTCAATTCAAAGGACCACACCACACTGGTAGCGGCAGTCAAAGCTGCCGGCCTGGTTGATACACTCAACAGCAAAGGTCCTTTTACCGTATTCGCTCCGACAAACGAAGCCTTTGCCAAGCTGCCAGCAGGCACCGTCGAAACTCTGGTCAAGCCTGAGCACAAAGCCGACCTGACTAAAATTCTGACCTACCATGTAGTTGCTGGCACACATACATCAGCACAGCTGATGGCCGACGCCAAGAAGAATGGCGGCACCGTTGTGTTGAAAACAGTTCAGGGGGAGTCGCTGAATATTAAGCTGCACGACGGCAAGCTTTGGGTTGTCGATGCCAAAGGCGGTAAGGCGAGTATCAGCATCGCAGACGTTATGCAGTCCAACGGCGTAATCCACGTTATCGACTCGGTCTTGATGCCTTAAACGCTCTTGAACCCGGCAGGCGTGCAGTTTGCCGGGTGTTGAGGCGCGCATATAGGCAGTTACTGTCAATTCAAGGAAGAGCTATGTCATCGCTACTGTTTTACACAGATGCTAACGAGGCGATCGTAGTGACTGAATTGGGCAGGGAGATCCGGCGCTTGCCGCAAAGATCGGCGGGTATCAGTTCAGGAATATTCGACCCAAAGCGGGGTCAGAAATCGTGGATATTGGCGATGCAAGCCTGTTGCTGGGGCATAGCAATCAGGAAATCGCAAAGCGCGTTTACAGAAGGCTTGGCGCCACTGCGAAGCCGTCAAAATAGAAAAGTTCTGGAACACTTCCATAATAGCTATGGAACGCGGAACAAATACAAACCCGCCACGACCAAACCCCAGAAACGCAAAAGCCCCGCAATCGCGGGGCTTTCGTGTAAATCTTGGCGGGAAACCAGGGATTCGAACCCTGGAGACGCTATTAACGTCCGCCGGTTTTCAAGACCGGTGCATTCAACCACTCTGCCAATTTCCCTTTTGCTTCACAGGATTATGATAGCCCATCCCGTGTCAGCGGGCGCCATAATACCCGAATGAAACACACTGTCAAACTCTTGCCATGGCTTGTTACAGAGCGTCTGTTATGATCCTTGCGACTGAATGTTTCAAAACTGAAGGAGTGTCGCCATGCGCGAACAGAATTACGCACTGAATGGTAACGCGCAGGCTGAGCAGCTTGAAGTCAGCCGCGTGTTGCGCAACACCTACGGCTTGCTCGCCCTTACCCTCGCGTTCAGCGGCGTAATGGCGTATGTGGCGCAGCAGATGCGCGTCGGCTACCCGAATATCTTTGTCGTGCTGATTGGTTTCTACGGTCTGTTCTTCCTGACCAACAAACTGCGTGACTCGGCCTGGGGCCTGGTGTCGGCGTTTGCACTGACCGGTTTCATGGGCTTTATCCTTGGCCCGATCCTCAACCGTTACCTCGGCATGGCCGGCGGCGCGGAAGTGGTCAGCTCGGCATTTGCCATGACGGCCCTGGTGTTTGGTGGCCTGTCGGCCTACGTGCTGATCAGCCGTAAGGACATGAGCTTCCTGGGTGGCTTCATTACCGCAGGCTTCTTCGTGTTGCTGGCGGCAGTGGTTGCCGGCATGTTCTTCCAGATCAGCGGCTTGCAGCTGGCGATCAGCGCGGGTTTTGTGCTGTTCTCCTCCGTGTGCATCCTGTTCCAGACCAGCGCCATCATCCACGGCGGTGAGCGTAACTACATCATGGCGACCATCAGCCTGTATGTGTCGATCTACAACCTGTTCATTAGCCTGCTGCAGATCTTCGGCATCATGAGCCGCGATGACTGATTGCTAGCGCAATAAAAAATGCCCCGTATCGAAAGATACGGGGCATTTTTGTTTTCACGGGATTGCAAACGCTCAGTACTGGTTAGGTTCCATTTCCAGATCGACCTTGAAACGCTCAGCAATATCACGCTGGATGCGCAGTGCCAGGTTGGCAATATCATGCCCAGTGGCCGCGCCATAGTTGACCAGCACCAGCGCCTGCAGTTTATGCACGCCGGCATCGCCGTCGCGAAAGCCTTTCCAGCCGGCTTTATCGATCAACCAGCCAGCGGCGAGCTTCATCTGCCCATCGGCCTGCGGGTATGCCACCAGATCCGGATACTGCGCCTTCAGCTCAGCCGCCAACACATGGGACACCAGTGGGTTTTTGAAGAAACTGCCGGCATTGCCCAGTTCTGCCGGGTCGGGCAGTTTTTCACGGCGGATGCTGCAAATGGCACGGCTGACATCACTCGGCGTCGCCTCAGTGATGCCCTGCCCGGCCAGGCGCTGCTGCACCGGGCCGTAGTCGAGCTTGAGGTGCCTGGCGCGGCTCAGGGCGAAACGCACCCGCAGGATCAGCCAGCGCCCGGTTTCGTGCTTGAACAGGCTGTCACGGTAGGCGAAGTTGCATTCTTGCAGGCTGAAGTCGCGCAGTTCGCCGGTGTGGCGATCCAGTGCGGTGAGGCCAGCAAACACGTCCTTGATCTCCACACCGTAGGCGCCGATGTTCTGCATCGGCGCAGCACCGACGGTGCCTGGGATGAGGCTGAGGTTCTCGAGGCCGCAGAAGCCGTGTTCCAAGGTCCACACTACAAACGGGTGCCAGGCTTCGCCCGCTTCGGCTTCGACCACCACGTTTACACCGTCGTCCTGCAGCACCCGAACGCCCTGGGTGGCCATGCGCAACACCAACGCCTGGATATCCTGGGTCAACAGCAGGTTGCTGCCACCGCCGATCACCAACAGTGGTAATGACTGCGCCGTTGCATAGGCCAGGGCTTCACGCACATCGGCGTCGCTGCGGGCCTCGGCAAACCACTGGGCGCGCACGTCGATGCCAAAGCTGTTGAATGGCTTGAGCGATACCTGCGCAAGCACTTGCAAGGTCATAACCGCCCCTTCAATTCGATCACCAATAAATCACAGGCCCGCTCGATCAGGTCCAGAACCCGTTCGAAGCCTTGCTCGCCTTCGTAGTAAGGGTCTGGCACTTCGTCCACCTCGGCGTCATAGCGACGCAGGAACAAGTCCAGCTCGGCTTTACCTTGGCCAGGATGCAACGCCTTGAGGTTGCGCAGATTGCTGTGATCCATGGCCAGGATCAGGTCATATCGAGCAAAGTCTGCACGGGAAACCTGCTGGGCACGCTGGGCCGACAAGTCGTAACCGCGCACCAGCGCCGCGCGCTGGCTGCGCTGGTCCGGCGGGTTGCCGATGTGCCATTCACCCGTGCCGGCAGACGCCACTTCAACCTGGCCGGCCAACCCCGCTTCGCGCAATTTATGGCGCAGCACACCTTCGGCGGTGGGCGAGCGGCAGATATTACCCAGGCAGACGAACAGAACCTCCATCAGGCCCCCAGCAGGCGACGGACGCGCTCAAGGTCTTCCTGGGTGTCGACACCGGCTGGCGGCGCTTCCAGCGCATCGCCCACGTGGATGCGCACACCGTGCCACAGGGCACGCAGCTGTTCCAGGGACTCGGTGTTTTCCAGCCAGCACGGCCCCCAGCTGACGAAGTCATGCAGGAAACCGGCGCGGTAGGCATAAATGCCAATATGGCGACGGTACGGTACGCCCTGGGGCAATACGTCGGGCTGTTTGGCAAACGCATCCCGCGCCCAAGGCAGGGTCGAGCGACTGAAGGTCAGCGCAAGGCCATTGATATCGCTGACCACTTTGACCACGTTCGGGTTGAACAGGGTGTCGATGTCTTCGATCGGTTCAGCCAGGGTCGCCATACGCGCCTCGCCGTGCGCGGCCAGGTTGGCGGCGACCTGATCGATCACGCACGGCGGGATCAAGGGTTCGTCACCCTGCACATTGACCACGATCGCGTCGGGCGCCAACCCCAACTGCGTGGCGACTTCGGCCAGGCGGTCGGTGCCGGAATTGTGGTCTTCACGGGTCAGCACCGCTTCAGCACCGAAACCTTTGCAGGCTTCGATAATGCGCGGGTCATCGGTGGCAACCACCACGCGTTCGGCGCTGCTTTTGCAGGCCTGTTCCCACACCAGCTGGATCATCGGCTTGTTGCCGATCAATTGCAGCGGCTTGCCCGGCAGGCGCGTGGAGGCGTAGCGCGAAGGAATGACAACGGTAAAGGCGGTGGTCATTTATCCAGGCGCTCATCGGTGGTCAGGGTACGGGCTTCGCTTTCCAGCATTACCGGAATGCCATCACGGATCGGATAAGCCAGGCCGGCGCCCTTGCTGATCAACTCGGTTTTATCGGCGCTGAGCTTGAGCGGGCCTTTGCAGATCGGGCAAGCGAGGATGTCGAGCAGTTTGGTGTCCATGAGTATTTCCTGGAAAAAGCGGTTTAAGGCAAAAGTCGGGCGGGCAGCAGGCGCATCAATTGCGTGTCGAACCAGGCCACAAACGCCGGTGACGGCAATGCATCCACTGCAAGGTACCACCAGTCGGGCTGGGCAAAGGCGCGGCACTTCACCGCGTCTTTTTCGGTCATCACCAACGGCAATGACGGTGTGAAATTCAACACCTCTGCGCTGTACGGCGCATGGTCGGCAAATGCATGGGGAATCGGCTGCCAGTGTAGCGTTTCGAGGGTATTGAAGAAACGTTGCGGGTTACCGATACCCGCGACGGCATGGACCCGCTGGCCGGCGGCAAAGTGCTCCACCGATTGGCGCTCACCGGTTTTCAAGTTGATCAGCGCCGTGGGTTGCAGGCGAAAGGCAAACCCATCCTCGCGATCGGCTCCGGCGCCGTTGTACAACAGCGCATCCACGCTATGCAGGCGCTCCACCGGTTCGCGCAAAGGCCCGGCCGGCAGGCAACGGCGGTTGCCCAGGCCACGGGCGGCGTCGATCAGCACCAGTTCCAGGTCGCGGGCCAGGCGGTAATGCTGCAGGCCATCGTCGGAGAGGATCAGGTCAAGGGGTTCACTGGCCAGCAAGGCTTTGACGGCTCGGCTGCGGTCTGGATCGATCATCAGGGGTACGCCGCAGCGCTGAACGATCAGCAACGGCTCATCGCCCGCTACTTCGGCGCTATGGCTGGCCTCGACCCGCCACGGCAACTGCGGCGGCTTGGCACCATAGCCGCGGCTGACCACGCCGACCCGCAGGCCGCTGCGCCGGCAGTGTTCGATCAGCCACAGGATCAACGGCGTCTTGCCGGTGCCGCCGACGGTGATATTGCCCACCACCACCACAGGCACCGGCGGTTGGTAAATCTCACCCTCGCCCGCCAGGAAGCGCGCGCGTTTGCGCTGTACAACGTGACGGTACATAGATTCCAGCGGCCGCAACAGTACGAGTGCCGGATGGCCCTCGTACCACGCCTTGAGCAAACGATCGGACATAGCCATCAGGGCGGGCTCGCCGCCTCGACGGTGGTCATGCGCAGGTGGCTGAAGCCCAGCTTGCCGGCGGCGTCCATGGCGGTGATCACGGCTTGGTGCTGGGTTTTGCCGTCAGCGCTGATGGAAAGCGGCATGTTGGTATCGCCACCGGACTCTTTCTGCAGAGCATCCATCAGGCTGGCAAGGTCATTTTTTTCGAGCAATTGGTTATTTACCGAAAACACCCCGTCGGCGCTGATGGCAATGTCCAGCTGCTTAATTTCCTGGTCTTCGGCCGGTGAGCCACTCACTGCTTCGGGTAAATCAACGCGCAGCTGGGTTTCGCGGGTGAAGGTGGTAGTCACGACAAAAAACAGCAGCAGGATAAAGACCACGTCGATCAGCGACGCCAGGTTGATATCAACATTCTCCCGTTGCTTGCGGCGAAATTTCACGCTCGACCCTCAACGAAATCGACATCACGATCGCCCTGCACCACTTCCACCAGCTTGATGGCTTCCTGCTCCATGCCGACCACCAGTTCATCGATGCGACGCTGCAGGAAGCGGTGGAAAAACACCGACGGAATACCGACCATCAGGCCGGCTGCCGTGGTGATCAAGGCCTTGGAAATACCACCGGCCAAGACGGCAGCGTTGGTGGTCATGCCTGAACCCATAAACGAGCTGAAAATGTCGATCATGCCCAGCACCGTGCCCAGCAAACCAAGCAACGGCGCCATGGCTGCGATGGTGCCAAGCGCATTGATATAGCGCTCCATTTCGTGGATGACGCGGGCAGCGGCCTCTTCGATGCATTCTTTCATGATCTCGCGACCATGTTTGGAATTGGCGAGGCCCGCTGCGAGGATTTCACCCAACGGCGAGTTGGCGCGTAACTCCTTGAGTTTTTCTTTATCCAGCTGTTTGTTCTTGATCCAGCCCCACACCTGCCCCAGCAGATGCTCGGGGGTTATGCGACTGGCGCGCAGGGTCCACAAACGTTCGGCAACGATGCCGAGTGCGGCGATGGAGCTCAAGATAATCGGCAACATCATCCAGCCGCCGGATTTGACCAATTCCCACACAGTGAATGTCCCCTCGAAAAAGTGCGCCACTTTACCATATAGGTTCACCGGCGTGGTTCGCAGGCGCCAGGCCCGCCTGTCGCAGGCCCAGGTGTTTGGTAAGCCTGTATTACGGTAACGCTTCGCGCCAGAATCGCCGTTGACTGCGCGCAACAACCGGTGCTCTAAAACTGCCCAGTTGCACACGCACGGCACCTTGCTCGGCGCTGTCGTAGACCCGGCTGCCCAGCGCCTGGTAACGCGCCATCACCTGCGGATGGGGATGCCCGAATGCGTTGCCACGGCCGCGGGAAATCAGCACCGACTTGGGCGCAAGCCGCTGTAAAAACGCCCAGGACGAGGAACTGCGACTGCCATGGTGCGGCGCTTGCAGCCAATCGGTCGGCACCGCCAAGGGCGAAGCGAGAAAGGCTGTTTCAGCCGCCTCATCAATATCACCCGTCAGTAGCAACCGCTCGCCACGGGCCTGTACCTGCAAGACGCAGGATTTCGGATTGCTGCTGGTGGCGCCAGGCCATCGCCACAACTCGAATGACACGCCATCCCACTCCCAGCGCTCGCCATTGTTACAGGGCTGGGCGGCGAGAAAAGCCGGCAGCCCTTCGGTCTCTCCGCCGATAACCCTTCCGACGGGCAGCACACGGGCAACCGCTGCGGCACCGCCGGCATGGTCAGCGTGAGCGTGGCTGATCACCATCGCGTCCAACGCCGCCACCCCACCCTTTTGCAGGGATGGCAGCACCACGCGCGCGCCCAGGTCAACCACCCCCGAGCGCGGGCCTGCGTCGTAGAGCATGGCGTGATGGCGCGTGCGCAGGATCACCGCCTGCCCCTGGCCGACATCCAATTGCACCACCTCCACCTGCCCGTACGGCACCAATGGTTTAGGGGCAAAGACGGCCAACAGCAGCATCGGCCAGCCCAGCAGCCGCAATGGCACGCCTTTGGGCAAGAGCAAGAGCACCGCGCCCGTGACGCTGATCAACCAATAACCCAACGGCACGTCGGCGGGCACCCACGCTGCGCGCAGCCCGGCCAGCAGCGCCAAGCCTGTGAACAGGCCATCCAACGCGCCACCGGCCAGCCACAACAAGCCCTCTCCCACCCACGGTACCGCCAACAGTACAGTGCCCAGCAGTGCCAACGGCAGCACCACCAGGCTGATCCACGGCACGGCAAACAGATTGGCCACCGGCGCACTGAGGCTGATGGGCAACCCCAGCACCAGCAGCACCGGAAACAAACCAATGGCGATCAGCCATTGGGGCCGGGTCCACGCCTGCCAGACGCTCCACGCGCCCAAACGCCCGCTGAATGCCAGCACCAGCACGGCCACGGCGGCAAACGACAACCAGAACCCTGGCTGCAAGCTGGCCAGCGGCTCCAGCACCAGCACCGCATTGAACGCTAGTAATAACGGCCACCACACACCCAAGTGGCGAAACCGCAAACGCCACAGCAGCACCAACCCGACCATCACGCAGGCCCGCTGCACGGGCACACCGAACCCCGCCAGCAGGCCATACCCCAGCGCGGCAGCAAATGCCAGGCCGCAGGCCCACGGCAGCCAGGGCAAGGCGCGGGGCCAGCAACCGTAGCGCGCCAGCCCGGCCACCAGCGCGTAGATCAAACCGGCCAGCAAGCCAATGTGCTGGCCGGAAATCACCAGCAGGTGCACCGTGCCGGTGTCCTGCAACACCCGCCAATCCTCGGTTGCCAACCCCGAGCCGTCGCCCAGCACCAAGGCTGCCAGCCCCGCCTCGCGGCCCTGAGCATCCACCGCCAGCAGGCGCTGGCGGACGCTGTCACGCCAGGCATGGCGAGCCGGCGCCAGGCGTTGGCCATCTTTCACCGAGCCGGTGGCGCCGATGCGCTGGGCCAGCAGCCAGGCCTCGTAGTCAAACCCCTGGAAATTGAGCAGGCCCGCCGGCCGCTTGAGCGTAACCGCCAGACGCCAGCGCTCGCCGCTGTTAACCTGCGGGCCGCCATGCCAGGACAGCCGGATACGCTTGGGCAGCCGGGCCTTGCGTGACCGGCTGTCGGCCAGTTCGAAGCGCACGCCGGTGCTGGTGGTTTGCGGCAACCCGATGACGCGCCCCTCAACCCAGCGAGTCTGACCGTCCAGAGCCGGCCTTAATCGGTCGTCCAACGCCCATTGCGCGCTCATGCACGCCCAGCTCACGCCCAACAGCAAAAACGCCAGCGGGTAGGTACGAAACGGCAGCAACATCAGGGCCACTACCAACATGGCCAGCAGCCATGTGGTGGCCGGCAGTGCGGGTAAAAATCGCAGCGACAACAAGCCCATTCCGAACGCGAACATCCCTGTTCTCATGAATCATCCTTTTCCAGTGATCCACTAGTCTTAGTCGGATACCCCGCGCGGCCTCTGATGTTTTGTCACAAAGTCTGAATTTTCTGTTTATAGAATGCGGGCATACTTGCCCCTCGAACTGACCTGGACCCCTTATGCCCCGGCGCTTATTCAAACGGTACATGCCCGACCCCACGAGTATCCGGGAACACAAGTCCTTACGATTTCTCGGCACGTTGTTGCATGACCCCAACCTCTGGCACCTGAACCGCCATTCCGTCGCCCGCGCCATGGCAGTGGGCCTGTTCGCGGCGTTTATCCCGATTCCGTTGCAGATGTTATTGGCGGCGGTGCTAGCGATCGCTGTGCGCGGGAATATGCCGATTGCCGTGAGCCTTGTGTGGCTGACCAACCCGATCACCATGCCGGTGGTGTTCTTCTGCACCTACCTGACCGGCGCCTGGCTGATGAACACGCCGCCGCGCAGCCTGCCCGACAACCTGACCTGGGAGTGGATCAGCAGCCAACTGGGCACACTGTGGCAGCCGTTCCTGTTGGGTTCCGTGGTGTGCGGGCTGGTGCTGGCCGCGCTGGCCTACTGCCTGACGATGGGTTACTGGCGCTGGTGGGTCGCGCACCAGTGGAAGAAGCGCAAACAACGACGCACCTGACAGCTAGCGCGCTGGCAGCCGCAGGTGCACGCACAAACCTTGCGCGCTGTTCTGCGCCCACAACGTCCCACCCTGGCGCTGTACCGCATTGCGGGCGATGCTCAAGCCCAGACCAAAACCGCCATCACCCGGCCGTGAGCCTTCGAGGCGGGTGAACGGCGCAAAGATACGTTCCAAGTCCTGCTCATCAATACCGCCGCCCTGGTCTTGCAGCCAAATATGCCAATCATCGCCCTCGCGACAGCCGCCCAGCGTCACCTGCCCCTGAGCGGGGGAATGTCGGATGGCATTGCGCAGGATATTTTCCAGGGCCTGGGCCAGCGCATTCAGGTTGCCGAGCACCCAGCAGTCGACGGGCAACAGACACGGCAAACGCGCTGCTGGCCAGTCACTTTCATAACAAGCGTTTTCCCGCAGCATGTCCCACAAGGCCGGAAGCTGGATGGCTTCCTCGGGTAACCGCGTTCGCTCGCTGTCCAGCCAGGCCAGTTGCAGGCTGTCTTCCACCAGGCGCTGCATGGCGTCAATCTCCCGGCCCAGGCGCTCGCGCAACTGCGCCAGATCCTGCTCACTGTCACAGGCCACGCGCAAACGGCTCAACGGCGTGCGCAGCTCATGGGACATGTCCCGCAATAACTGTTGCTGCAACTCCACCGTGCCCTGCAAACGCTCGGACATGTGGTCAAAGGCGCGGCCCAACTCACCCAATTCATCCTGGCGGCTGGTGGCCTCGCGGGACATGCGCGTATTCAATTGATCGGCGCGCCAGGCGTTGGCCTGCTCGCGCAACTGGTTCAGCGGCATGATCAGCAGCCGATAAAGCCCCACACACAGCAGCAAGGTAAACAAGCCGGGAATCACGCCGTTGGTCACCACGCGCCAGAACACCTGATAGCGCCCCGGCATAAAGCGCTTGGGTAATTCGATTACCAGCGAGCCGGCGCCAGGGTTGACCGGGAATGGGATTTTCACCCAGGGCAGGCCTTTGACGTGTCGGCTGACCGGCCACTCCAGCCCGCGCAGAAAAGTCAGGCGCTGGCTTTCCTTGTCGCTCAGCGGCAGGCTGCTCAGCGACTGCAAGTCGTGGCCGATCACCCCGATCCAGGTCGATTCGCGCGTGGCCATCAGCTGCAACCAGGCGTCCACGCCAGCACTGCCCTGGGTACTCCAGGCCAATTCCGCGCCTGCGGCATAGCCGCGCAAAATCTCGCGGGACTCCTCGGCCACATAGGCGTTCTGCTCTTCCATATAGCGGCCCCAGGACCAACTGAGCCAGATCATCAGCAAACAGAAGGCGATCAGCAGGCAGGCGAGCTTCCAGAATAACGAGTGCCGGCCGGGCAGCCGCTCAAAGCCCTTCATCATGGCCGCTCAGTACATAACCCTTGCCCCACACCGTGCGCACTTCGCGCTCGCTGTAGCCGATGGCCTTGAGCTTGCGGCGAATCTGGCTGATATGCATGTCCAGGCTGCGATCGTGAGGCGCGTAACCGCGCTGCAACACATGCTGGTAAAGGAAGGCTTTGCTGAGCACTTCATCGGCGCTACGGTGCAAGGTCTCGAGCAAGCGATACTCGCTGCGCGTCAGCCCGGCCCAGTGTTCTTGAAAGAACACGTCGTACAGCCCATCGTCAAATCGCAGGCTGCGTGCATCGTCATACGCCGGTAAACGCAGCGGCAACGGCCGCCGATCCAGGGCCACGCGGCGCAGGATGGCTTCGATGCGTACGCGCAGTTCAACCATGCTGAACGGCTTGGGCAGGTAGTCGTCCGCACCCAGGCGAAAACCGCTGATGCGATCGGCCTCGGCGCCCAGCGCAGACATGAGGATCACCGGCGTCGCATGGTGCTGGCGCAAATGGGTAAGAATCGACAAACCGTCCATGCCCGGCAGCAGGATGTCCATCAACACCACGTCGAACGCCTGGTCACGTGCCATCTGCAGGCCCTGTTGGCCGTTCTGGCACCAGGTGACCTGGAAGCCACAGCGGCCCAGTTGCTCATGCACATAGGCGCCCAATACAGGGTCGTCTTCGATTGCCAGGATACTGGGTAGGCCAACTGCGGGATTCATTAGCGTCTGCAAGTCATTCTCAATCGCTGATTATTCAAGATTAAACGGTGACAGGCAATCGCCACCCGGCTGCCGATGGTTCGAAGATTGCGCTCGGCGATCGACGTCGGAGATTGACGTCGATCATTAATTTGCGAGGTTCCACACCGCGCAAATGGCTACACTGCGCAGGTGGCGTGGGCCGGATGCCCGCGCAGATAAACGAAAACAGTGTGGTAGCAGGAGAGTGGCGTGCTTAGAAGAATGGGGATAAAAGGCCGCGTACTGTTGCTGACCTTATTACCGACCAGCCTGATGGCCCTGTTGTTGGGGGGCTATTTCACCTGGATGCAGCTGTCGGAGTTGCAGACCCAATTGCTGCAACGCGGCGAAATGATCGCCGAGCAATTGGCGCCGCTGGTGGCCCCGGCGTTGAGCAGCAAGAACACCGACCTGCTTGAACGCATCGCCACCCAGTCGCTGGAGCAACCGGACGTGCGCGCGGTGTCGTTCCTGGCACCGGATCGCTCGCCCCTGGCCCACGCCGGCCCGACCATGCTTAACCTCGCGCCGGTCGGCAACAGTTCGCACCTGCTGCAGCGCAGTGGCAATGACGCCACGCGCTACCTGCTGCCGGTGTTCGGTCGCCATCGCAACCTCGCGGGCGAATTGATCCCCGATGAAGCCGATCGCCTGCTGGGTTGGGTCGAAGTGGAGCTGTCGCACAATGGCATGTTGCTGCGCGGTTATCGCAGCCTGTTTGCCAGCCTGCTGCTGATCGCCATCGGCCTGATCTGCACGGCCGCCCTGGCATTGCGCATCAGCCGCACGATCAACTCGCCCATCGGCCAGATCAAGCAAGCTGTGGCCCAACTCAAGGACGGCAACCTCGAAACCCGCCTGCCGCCGTTGGGCAGCCAGGAATTGGACCAGTTGGCCTCGGGCATCAACCGCATGGCCGAAACCCTGCAAAATGCCCAGGAAGAACTGCAACACAGTATCGATCAGGCCACCGAAGATGTGCGTCAGAACCTGGAAACCATCGAGATCCAGAACATCGAGCTGGACCTGGCGCGCAAGGAGGCCCTGGAGGCCAGCCGGATCAAGTCGGAGTTCCTCGCCAACATGAGCCATGAAATCCGCACGCCGCTCAACGGCATCCTGGGTTTCACTCATCTGCTGCAAAAAAGCGAGCTGTCGCCGCGTCAGCTGGATTACCTGGGCACCATCGAAAAATCCGCCGACAACCTGCTGGGTATCATCAACGAGATCCTCGACTTCTCGAAAATCGAAGCCGGCAAGCTGGTGCTCGACAGTGTGCCCTTCAACCTGCGCGACTTGCTGCAAGACACCCTCACCATCCTTGCCCCCGCCGCCCATGCCAAACAGCTTGAGCTGGTCAGCCTGGTGTACCGCGACACGCCGCTGGCGCTGGTGGGCGACCCGTTGCGCCTCAAGCAGATCCTCACCAACCTGATCAGCAACGCGATCAAGTTCACCCGCGAAGGCACTATCGTTGCCCGCGCGATGGTCGAAGACGAACAGGAAGACAGCGTGCAACTGCGCATCAGTGTGCAAGACACCGGCATCGGCCTGTCGAACCAGGACGTGCGTGCGTTGTTCCAGGCCTTCAGCCAGGCCGACAACTCGCTGTCGCGCCAACCCGGCGGCACCGGCCTGGGCCTGGTGATTTCCAAGCGGCTGATCGAGCAAATGGGCGGTGAGATCGGCGTCGACAGCACACCGGGCGAAGGCTCGGAGTTCTGGATCAGCCTGAGCCTGCCCAAAACCCGCGACGACGCCGAAGACCTGCCCTCCCCGCCGCTGCTCGGCCGTCGTGTGGCCGTGCTGGAAAACCACGAGCTCGCGCGCCAGGCGTTGCAGCACCAACTGGAAGATTGCGGCCTGCAAGTCACACCGTTCAATACCCTGGAAAGCCTGACCAACGGCATCACCAGCGCACACCAAACTGAACAGGCAATCGACCTGGCAGTGCTCGGTGTCACCGCCAATGACATTCCGCCCGAACGCCTCAACCAGCATCTATGGGACCTGGAACACCTGGGCTGCAAGGTGCTGGTGCTGTGCCCGACCACCGAACAGATGTTGTTCAACCAGTCAGTGCCCAACCCCAACAGCCAGTTGCAGGCCAAACCTGCGTGTACGCGCAAACTGCGCCGTGCACTGGCCGATTTGATCAGCCCGCGCCCATTGCGCAGCGAACCCGGCGAACCGCTCTCCAGCCGAGCGCCGCGCGTACTCTGCGTGGACGACAACCCGGCCAACCTGTTGCTGGTGCAAACGTTGCTCGAAGACATGGGCGCCAAGGTGCACGCGGTCGAAAGCGGTTATGCGGCCATTGACGCGGTGAAGCAGGAAACCTTCGACCTGGTGCTGATGGACGTACAAATGCCCGGCATGGACGGGCGCCAAAGCACCGAGGCGATCCGCCAATGGGAAAGCGAACGCCACGGTACGCCGCTGCCGGTGGTCGCCCTCACCGCCCACGCCATGGCCAACGAAAAACGCGCGCTGCTGCAAAGCGGTATGGACGATTACCTGACCAAACCCATCAGCGAGCGGCAGTTGGCCCAAGTAGTGTTGAAGTGGACCGGCCTGGCCCTGCGCAATCAAGGGCCGGAGCGCGCGACTGACGGCTTGGCACCCGGCGTGCAACTGCTGGTACTGGATCATGAGGAAGGCCTGCGCCTGGCGGCCAACAAGGCCGACCTGGCCGCCGACATGCTCGCCATGCTGCTGGCCTCGCTGGAAGCCGATCGCCTGGCGATCACCGCCGCCCGTGAAGCCAAAGACAACAATGCGCTGATCGAACGCGTGCATCGCCTGCATGGCGCCACCCGCTACTGCGGCGTGCCTCAATTGCGCGCCGCCTGCCAGCGCGCGGAAACCTTGCTCAAGCAAGACGACGCCAAGGCCATCGCCGCGCTGGATGAACTGGACATGGCGATTGCGCGGTTGGCCAGTGAGGCACGGGTCAGCGCCTGAGGCTTCTCCAGGCCTGTGTTGAGCTGGCTTGTGTGGGAGCTGGCTTGTGTGGGAGCTGGCTTGTGTGGGAGCTGGCTTGTGTGGGAGCTGGCTTGCCTGCGATGGCATCAACTGGGTGTACCTGATGTACCGAGTTGCCTGCATCGCAGGCAAGCCAGCTCCCACAAAAAGCCCGGTGCCCACATCGGCCTACCTAAAACTCAGTGACTGCAGGGAGCATTTTTAATGCGCGTCATTCTTTTCAGCAGCCAGACCTACGACCGCGACAGCTTTCTCGGCGAGCCGCTGCCGGCAGGTGTAGAGCTGCAATTCCAACCGGCCCGCCTGAACCTCGACACCGTGGCCCTGGCCGAACACCACGAAGTGGTCTGCGCCTTTATCAACGATGACCTCAGCGCACCGGTGCTGGAACACCTGGCCGCCGGCGGCACGCGCCTGATTGCCCTGCGCTCGGCCGGTTACAACCATGTCGACCTGGCCGCCGCCCAGCGCCTGGGCCTGAGTATCGTGCGCGTACCGGCCTACTCGCCCCACGCGGTGGCAGAGCATGCGGTTGCGCTGATCCTGGCCCTCAACCGCCGCTTGCACCGCGCCTATAACCGCACCCGCGATGGCGATTTCAGCCTGCACGGGCTCACCGGGTTCGATTTGGTCGGCAAAACCGTCGGCGTGGTCGGCACCGGGCAGATCGGCGCCACCTTTGCCAAGATCATGGCCGGGTTCGGCTGCCAGTTACTCGCCTACGACCCATTCCCCAATCCGCAGGTCCAGGCCCTTGGCGCCCGCTATGTAAACCTGCCAGAGCTATTGGCCCAGGCACAGATCATCAGCCTGCACTGCCCACTGACCGCCGACAGCAAACACCTGATCAACGCACGTTCCCTGGCACAGATGCAGCCTGGCGCCATGCTGATCAACACCGGACGCGGTGGCCTGGTGGACACGCCAGCCTTGATCGAGGCCCTCAAGAACGGCCAACTCGGCTACCTGGGCCTGGATGTGTATGAGGAAGAGGCCCAGTTGTTTTTCGAGGATCGCTCCGACCTGCCGCTGCAGGACGACGTACTCGCACGCCTGCTGACCTTTCCCAACGTGATCATCACTGCCCACCAGGCATTCCTGACCCGTGAAGCCCTGGTGGCAATCGCAGCCACCACGCTGGCCAACATTGCCGCGTGGGCCGATGGCCAGCCGCAGAACCTTGTGCAAGGTTGATCAGCGGTCATATACCAGGCTCATGATAGGCCGGCACCCGTGATAGGATGCCGCGCCTATTTGGAGGATCCATGGCCGAACACGATTTCCGCTTCAGCTTGCTGAGCCCGCAACACACCCTGATCGAATGCCGCGCCCTGGTGCCGGGCCGTTACCAGGTCACCGGCAACGGTGGTTCGATCAAGCATGGCGACGTCTTGATCGTCACCCTGCGCGGCAGTAAAACCCTGTCGATGCGCCTGACCGTCGAAGGTGACGCGCGCTATTCCATTCGCCCGGCGGGCCAGTGGGTCGCCATGGCCCAGGGGCCGAAATTCGGCGAGCTGGAAATTCACACCTGGAAGGTCAACTGCGACAGCTGCGACAGCCTGCTGGAGTTTGAATTCGCCGTGGAAACCAAGCTGGCCAAAGAGCCGCTGCAACCGGCCGCCAATGCGCGCATCAAGGAACTGGGCTGGGCCAGCGAAGGCGACAAGCACCGCTGCCCGAAATGCCAGCAGGCTGCGCAATGAAAGGCGTGCTGCTCGCCGCCCTCGGTGTGGCCCTGACGGGCTGTGCCGGTGACGCGGTAAAGCTGCAGCAAGACCACAGCTACGTGGTGGAGTGGATTGGCGAACGGCCGTTGATGGATTACGCGCACCTGACCGTCACCCTCGGCGCCGATGGCCGCGCCTACGGCAATGGCGGCTGCAACCACTGGTTTGCGCCGTACACCGTCGAAGGCCGGACGCTCAGTTTCGGCAAGATCGGCAGCACCCGCAAACTCTGCGCCGAAGCCTTGATGGAGCAGGAGCACCGCTTCTTCCAGGCCCTGCAAGGTGTGCAGCGCTGGGATATCTCACCGATCGAGCAAACCCGGTTCTGGCCGGCTGAAGGCAAGCCGATTCGACTGTGGCTGGAAGAAGGCTGATCGACTTCCTTGTGATCTGGCTTTCTGTGGGAGCTGGCTTGCCTGCGATAGCATCACCGCGGTGTACCTGATACACCGCGCCAACCGCATCGCAGGCAAGCCAGCTCCCACAGATTTAACCACGCAGGGCTTTGAGCTTGGCCAACACGCCTTCTGCCGTCTGCTCACCCATCAGCTGTTCACGCACCTTGCCTTTGTCATCAATGATGTAAGTCACCGGCAGCGCCTCGCTGCGTGGAATATCGAAAATCTCTTCCGGGTTCTGCGCCAGCACCGTGAACTTGATCCCCAGCTTCTCGCTGGCGGCCTTGAGTTCTTCACCCTGCACGTTGTCGAAATTGACCCCGAACACGCCCACGTTCTGGCCTTTCAACTGTTCGGCCAAGGTATTCAGTTCCGGAATTTCCGTGCGGCACGGGCCACACCATTCGGCCCAGTAATTGACCACCACCCATTGTTTGTCCAGGCGTTCGGCCGCCACTTTCTTGCCATATTGGTCAACGCCGTAATCGTTACCGCAGCCGCTGAGCAGCAGGGTTGTGATGATCGCCAATGCACCGATCAGTCGCCTAGTCATGGGGAAATCCTTCGCAAAAAATGAACGTTGGCTGCGACCTATCGCCTCTTACGGTTTAATGACGGGTCGCCGCGCAGGTAGAATACCCGCCACCTTACGCAAGATGCGACCCGCACATGACCGATCTGACGCTTTATCACAACCCGCGCTGCTCGAAATCGCGCGGTGCGCTTGAACTGCTGGAAGCCCGCGGCCTGACCCCGACCGTTGTGCGCTACCTCGAAACGCCGCTGGACGCCGCGCAACTCAAGGCCTTGCTCAGAAAACTGGGGATCAGCGCACGCCAACTGCTGCGCACCGGCGAAGACGAATACAAAACCCTCAACCTGGCCGACGCCAGCCTCAGCGAGGCGCAGTTGATTGCCGCGATTGCCGAGCACCCGAAGCTGATGGAACGCCCGATCCTGGCAACCGCCGAAAAAGCCATCATCGGCCGCCCACCGGAAAACGTGCTGGAGTTGCTGCCGTGACCGCGCCCTATGTGCTGGTGCTGTATTACAGCCGCAATGGCTCGGTCAGCGAAATGGCTCGGCAGATTGCCCGGGGCATCGAGCAAGGCGGCCTCGAAGCCCGCCTGCGCACCGTACCGGCGATTTCCACCGAGTGCGAAGCCGTGGCGCCGAGCATCCCGGACGAAGGCGCGTTGTATGCAAGCCTGGATGACCTGAAGAATTGCTCGGGCCTGGCCCTGGGCAGCCCGACGCGCTTTGGCAACATGGCCGCGCCGCTCAAGTACTTCCTCGATGGCACCAGCAACCTGTGGCTCACCGGCGCACTCGTCGGCAAGCCAGCCGGCGTGTTCACCTCCACCGCCAGCCTGCACGGCGGCCAGGAAACCACACTGATGTCGATGCTGCTGCCGCTGCTGCACCACGGCATGCTGATCACCGGCCTGCCCTACAGCGAACAAGCCTTGCTCGACACCCAGGGCGGCGGCACGCCATATGGCGCCAGCCACCATTCCGGGCCGGACGGCAAACGCATGCTCGATCAGCACGAAATCACCCTGTGCCGGGCACTCGGCCTGCGTCTTGCCACCACCGCCACGCTGCTGGAGAACGGCCGTGGCCAGAAAGCCTAAGGTCCTGCCGCCCCAGGCGTGGCTGGAACCACGGGTCAAGGTGGCACGCGTACTGAGCCTGGTGGCTTTTTTAGGGCTGGTGGGCTTGCTGTGCGTGTATTACCTGTTCATCGCCGACCTGCACGGTGCGCGCCCATGGGTGATCCTGCTGATCGAGCTGGTGCCGCTGCTGGTGCTGGCGCCGGGGATGCTGCTGGGCAGCGCGCGCGGGCATTCGTGGATGTGTTTTGTGGTGAACCTGTATTTCATCAAGGGCGCACTGGCGGCATATGACCCGAACCGGCAGTGGTTCGGGGTGCTGGAGATGCTGGCGAGTCTGGCGGTGTTTTGTTCCGCGCTGTTGTATGTGCGGTGGCGGCATCAGTTGAATCGGCGGTTGGCGCAAGTCTGATAGGAATTTGGCGCCAGACAGTCAGTCTTCGCGAGCAAGCCCGCTCCCACATTCGACCGCATTCCAAAGTATGTACGCGGATAAATGTGGGAGCTGGCTTGCCTGCGATCGGATCAACTCAGTCTCAATGATTCACCGTGTAGGCCAGCATCATCGACAGCTGGCACATCGGCCGCCCACTCTCGGCGTGCCATTGGTTAAACGCACCCTGCACCGTCGCCAAATCCCGCAGGCTGGTCGGCGCCTTGTCGACGATCTTCTGTGCATTCAAGGCCGCCACCACGTCATCACTCGGCACAAACGTGTCCTTGCCGACCATGCGCAAAAAGCGCGGCGCCGACAGCCCGCCCAACTGGTGGCCGTGCTTGCTCAGGTACTTCCACAAGCTGACAATATCGGTCACCGGCCAGTCGGCGATAAACGCGCCGAAGCTGCCTTTTTCCTGCTCGATATCCAGCATCATCTGCGCATTGCGCGGCACGCTCTTGAGCTTGCCCAGGTGACGGATGATGCGCGCGTCCTGCATCAGGCGCTCCAGGTGCTCAGCGCCCATCAGCACGACTTTTTCCGGATCGAAGCCGAAGAACACCTGCTCGAACGCCGGCCATTTGGCATCCACCACACTGTGCTTCAAACCCGCGCGAAATACGCGCAGCGCCAGGGTCGACAGGTAGCGATCATCACTGATCTTGCGCAATTGCGCCGGGGTCTTGGGTACCGGCAGGTGGGCTTCCAGCTCGGCCGCTGAACCAAAGCGGTTCAGACAATATTCGTGCAGCCACTTGTAATCGCGCATGCCCTCTCCTGGCAGTTGAATTGAAAACGGCGCCCGTGAGCGCCGTCTTTCAGAGCATTGAAACGTCTTAGAGGTTCACCACATTGACGAAGCGCGAAGCGGCGGTCTCGTCAATTTTAAGGCTGGTGAAATCGAACAGGTTGCGGTCGGCCAGTTGCGACGGCTGCACATTCTGCAAGCTGCGGAAGATGCTTTCGGTGCGGCCTGGGGTTTTGCGCTCCCAGTCCACCAGCATCTCCTTGACCACCTGGCGCTGCAGGTTTTCCTGAGAGCCGCACAGGTTGCACGGGATGATCGGGAATTGCTTGAAGTCGGAGTAGGCCTGGATGTCTTTCTCGTTGCAATACGCCAGCGGGCGGATCACCACGTTGCGCCCGTCATCGGCACGCAGCTTGGGCGGCATGGCCTTGAGCGAGCCGTTGAAGAACATATTGAGGAAGAAGGTCTCAACGATGTCATCACGGTGATGCCCCAGGGCCATCTTGGTCGCGCCGATCTCATCGGCAAAGGTGTAGAGCGTGCCACGGCGCAGGCGTGAGCACAGCGAGCAGGTAGTTTTGCCCTCTGGGATCAGCTCCTTGACCACCGAGTAGGTGTCTTTTTCGACAATGTGGTACTCGACGCCCAGGTCTTTCAAGTAGGCCGGCAGCACGTGTTCGGGGAAGCCCGGTTGTTTCTGGTCCATGTTGACGGCGACGATCTCGAACTGGATCGGCGCGACCTTTTGCAGGTGCAGCAGCACGTCGAGCAGGGTGTAGCTGTCTTTGCCGCCGGAGAGGCAGACCATGACCTTGTCGCCGTCCTCGATCATGTTGAAATCGGCGACCGCTTCCCCGGCCAGGCGACGCAGGCGTTTTTGCAGTTTGTTCTGGTTGACCGTAAGAGTGCCCATGGCGCTTGGATCCGCTAGAGGTGTGTGACGAAAAGCGCAGCATTTTACGCAAAAATACTTCAATGGGCGACGCCGATCCAATGTGGGAGCTGACTTGCCTGCGATGGCGGTGTGTCAGCAACTAATACATCACTGATCCACCGCTATCGCAGCGATGCGGCGACCCGACAAGCCAGCTCCCACAGTAGCCCCAGTGGTCACTGACAGACCTCACCGCGATTAGCGCCCATGTTTACAGCGCAATTTGCTCTAAAGCCCTACAGTTTTTCCGGTCATCACTTCCTATACTGCGACGTAAGGTCGCACAACTATCCAGGACCTTATGTGGCCATTTGGCCCGTGGGCGCTCCGATGGGGGGCGATGGTAATAACGACAGGAGTGACTGGCATGATCCATCACGTCGTGGGGCTGTTTACCCATCCCGACCAGGAATGGCGGGAAATTCGTGGCGATAAGGAAGAAAGTATCGGCCACATGTACCTCACTCACACTTTGATTCTCGCGGCGATCCCCGCCGTATCGGCCTTTATCGGCACCACCCGGGTCGGCTGGGTGATCGGCAGCCGCGCCCCGGTCATGTTGACCCAGGAAAGTGCGTTGTGGATGACCCTCATGTCCTACGCGGCGATGCTCGGCGGCGTGGCGGTGATGGGCGCATTCATCCATTGGATGGCCCGCACCTACGACGCCAGCCCCAGCATGGCGCGCTGCGTAGCGTTTGCCACCTACACCGCGACCCCGCTGTTTATCGGCGGGCTGGCGGCGCTCTATCCGCATATGTGGCTGGGCATGGTCGTGGGCACGGCGGCTATCTGCTACACGGTGTACTTGCTGTATGTGGGGCTGCCGACGTTTATGAACATCGACCCGGACGAGGGCTTTCTGTTTTCCAGCTCGGTTTTGGCCGTGGGCCTGGTGGTACTGGTGGCAATCATGGCGTTTACCGTGATCGTCTGGGGGCTGGGCGTAGGCCCGATCTACACCAACTAAGCGGATCAACCGCAGGCAAAGCCACCGCAAGGTGGCTTTGTGCGTCATGCATGACCATTCGGCGCCTGACAGATTCGGAAACACCTGCTTTTGCGGCATACTGGACGTCTCTGGAGATATGGTCAGCATGCCCGAGCAACTCAATACCCGCGTCGAAGATTGTTTCCTACAAGCCGAATCCTTTTTTAAACGAAGCTTCAAACGCCCCCAGGTCAGCCTCAAGCTGCGGGGCCAGAAGGCCGGTGTCGCGCATTTGCACGAGAACCTGCTGCGCTTCAACCCACAGTTGTACCGCGAAAACAGCCAGCACTTCCTCAAACAGACCGTGGCCCATGAGGTGGCGCATCTGATCGCCCACCAATTGTTTGGCGAGCGCATCCAGCCCCATGGCGAGGAATGGCAACTGATCATGCGCGGGGTTTACGAACTGCCGCCGGATCGTTGCCACACTTATGCGATCAAGCGCCGCCAAGTGACCCGGTATATCTACCGTTGCCCGTGTGCCGACAGCGATTTCCCGTTTTCGGCCCAGCGGCATGGGCTGGTGAATCAGGGGCGGCGGTATTTGTGCAGGCGGTGTCGGCACACCTTGGTATTCACCGGGGAAACTCGGGTGGAGTAAGGGCCTCATCGCAGGCAAGCCAGCTCCCACTTTTGATTCGTGAACACAGTCAAATGTGGGAGCTGGCTTGCCTGCGATGAGCATAGGTATCTACACAACTTTTAAAGGCATCCAATTTCTCGTGTGGCGAGCAGGCTTGCCACAACAGCCCACTTGCGACAGACTTCTAATTGGTTGTGTAGATACCTATACTGCGATGAGGCCCGATCAGTCACCCAACAACCTTGGCCCGCCGCAACTCGTCTATCCGCTGAGCACTAAACCCCAACCCAGCCAGCACTTCATCACTGTGCGCCCCCACCGCCACGCCAATATGCCGAGGCTGCGGCAACCCCTCGGAAAACTTCAACGGGCAAGCCAGTTGCGCCTGGGTCGAGCCATCACCCCGTGGCACTTGGCTGACCAACTCCCGCGTCTGCAACTGGGGATGTGCCAGCGCTTCACTCAGGCTCAGCACCGGTTCGACACACGCATCCACCCCGGCGAACAACTCACACAGCTCGTCAAAGCTGCGCTTCTCAAACTCGACCTGTAACGCCAGCTTCAGGGCTTTTTGCTGCTCGGGTTTCAAGCTTTGCATGGCCAGCTCCGGCCTTCCCAACGTTTCGCACAATCGCCGCATAAACGCCGGCTCCAGGCTACCCACCGACATCCAGCGCCCATCACGCGTGCGGTAGTAATCGTAGAAGCTGCCGCCGTTGAGCACATGGCTCTCCCAATCCGGCTCGACCCCACAGGCCAGGTAGCCCGCACCGGCCATGGCATTCAGGCTGAACGAGCAGTCGGTCATGCTCACATCCAGGTATTGGCCGACGCCACTGTGCTGGCGGGCAATAACGGCGGCGAGCAACCCCACCACAGCGTGCAACGAACCACCGCCGACATCCGCCAATTGCACGCCCAGCGGCAACGGCCCGCTGTCCTGGCGGCCGGTGTAACTGGCCACGCCAGCCAACGCGAGGTAGTTGATATCGTGCCCGGCGCGGTCTTTATAAGGCCCGGTTTGACCGTAGCCGGTGATCGACACATAAATCAGCCGGGGGTTGAGCGCCTTCAGCGCCTCATAACCCAGGCCCAGACGCTCCATTACCCCAGGCCGGAATTGCTCAAGGACAATGTCATAGTCCTTGACCAGCTCACGCACGATCTGCAGCGCCTCGGCCTGCTTGAGGTCCAGTGCCAGGCTGCGCTTGTTGCGATTGAGGTATGCGTGGCTCGCCGAGGTGCCCTGGTCATGGGGCGGCAGCACGCGTAACAGGTCCATACGCGTGGGCGATTCAATACGCAGCACCTCGGCACCCATGTCCGCCAGCAACAAGGACGCGAACGGGCCAGGCAGCAAGGTGGAAAAATCCAGCACTTTGAGGGACGCCAAGGGACCTGACATAAAGACTCCATTTGGGTAGCGACTGCCCACAGCCTAGGCAGCCTTGCGCCTGGCGGCAATCGTCAGAACGATCAGCGACAGTGACCGTTTTGATCACGGCGGGCTTTTTCGCGGCGGCGGCTTTATCATTGGCTCAGGTTTGCTTGCAGAGTGTTCCATGAAGTTTGCGATTGCAGTATTTTCCGCCGCCCATGCGCCCTCCTCGCGCCGCGCCTTGCTGTTCGCCCAGGCAGCGCTTGCCGGTGGGCATGAGATTGTGCGGCTGTTTTTTTATCAGGACGGCGTGTACAGCGCTGCCAATAACATCGTTGCGCCCCAGGATGAGCAGGACATTGCCCGCAAGTGGCGTGAGTTTGTCAGCCTGCATCAGCTCGACGGCGTGGTGTGCATCGCCGCCGCCTTGCGCCGTGGCGTACTCAATACTGAGGAAGCCACGCGTTATCAACGCAGCGCGGTGAACCTCGACGCGCCGTGGGCGTTGTCGGGCCTGGGGCAGTTGCATGACGCCATCCAGGCTGCCGACCGCCTGATCTGTTTTGGAGGGCCGTGAGATGGCCAAGTCTTTATTGGTGATCAGCCGCCAGGCACCGTGGTCCGGGCCAAGTGCGCGCGAGGCGCTGGATATCGTATTGGCCGGTGGCGCTTTTGACCTGCCGATCGGCCTGCTGTTTATGGACGATGGCGTGTTCCAGCTGGCAACCCATCAGGATGCCAAGGCCGTGCAGCAAAAAGACCTCAGCGCCAACCTGCAGGCGTTGGGCCTGTTCGGCATTGATGAGGTGTTTGCTTGCAGCCACAGCCTTGCCGAACGCAGCCTCGCAACACCTGCCAGCGCGCAGGCGCTGGACAGCGCCGCGATCGCCGAATTGATTGACCGTTATGACCAGGTGATGACCCTCTGATGTCGACTTTGCATGTGGTATCTCACTCCCCGTTTACCGATAGCCGCCTGGCCAGTTGCCTGCGCGTGTGCGGCGCCGAGGACGCCATCCTGCTGTGTGGCGATGGCGCTTACGGCCTGCACAACGCAGCCCTGCAAACCCGGGGCGTGAAGGTCTTTGTCCTGGCCGAAGACATGCAGGCACGCAACCTGCCCCTGCCGGACTGGGCCGACAGCGTCGACTACCCAGGTTTTGTGCAGCTGTCGATCGACTACGACAAGGTCAACACCTGGTTATGAACACCCTGACCGTAGGCGAACGCACGCTGGAACTGGACAAGGACGGCTACCTCGTCAACCTGGATGACTGGTCCATCGACGTGGCCAATGCCCTGGCCGCCGCTGAACCCCTGGAATTGACCGCCGAACATTGGGAAATCTTCGAACTGCTGCGCGGGTTTTACGCAGAATTTCAGCTGTCCCCGGCCACACGCCCGCTGATCAAGTACACCGCTTTAAAGCTCGGCACGGACAAGGGCAACAGCCTGCACCTCAACAAACTCTTCAATGGCACCCCCGCCAAACTTGCCGCCAAGCTGGCGGGCCTGCCCAGGCCGACGAATTGCTTATGACCGACTTTGCCCCGCTGACCCTTGAAACCCCCGCCGAGCACCCGTTTGCGCAGTTCGTGCGCATCCTGGGCAAAGGCAAGCGCGGCGCGCGCAACCTCACCCGTGAGGAAGCCCGCGAAGCCATGGGCATGTTGCTCGACGAAAAAGTCGAAGACGCCCAGCTCGGCGCCTTCCTGATGCTGCTGCGCCATAAGGAAGAAAGCCCGGAAGAGCTCGCCGGTTTCACCGAAGCCGTGCGCGAGCGCCTGAAGGCGCCGGCGCTGAATGTGGATGTCGATTGGCCGACCTACGCCGGTAAAAAACGTCATCTGCCGTGGTATCTGTTGGCGGCCAAGTGCCTGGCGCAAAACGGGGTGCGCATTCTGATGCACGGCGGTGGTGCCCATACGGCGGGCCGCTTGTACACCGAGCAATTGTTGCAAGGCCTGCAAATCCCGCTGTGTCGCAATTGGCAACAGGTCGAGACGGCGTTCGAGCAAGGCAACCTGGCGTTTATCCCGCTGGGTGACTGGGCGCCACAACTGCAACGCATGATCGATTTGCGTAACACCTTGGGCCTGCGCTCACCGATTCATTCCCTGGCGCGCCTGCTCAACCCGCTGAATGCACGTTGCGGCCTGCAAAGTATTTTCCACCCCGGTTACCAGGGCGTACACCGCGATGCCAGCGGCCTGCTGGGCGATAATGTGATTGTGGTGAAGGGAGATGGCGGCGAAGTCGAGATCAACCCGGACACCCTCAGCCATTTGTATGGCACCACCGGTGGCCAGAGCTGGGACGAAGAGTGGCCCGCCCTCTCCGCCCAGCGGCACGTCAAACCGGCCAGCCTGGAACCCGAGCATTTAAAAGCCTTGTGGCGCGGTGATGTCGAGGACAGTTACCCGCAACTCGCGCTGATCGCAACCATGGCCCTGGCCCTGCGCGGCCTCGGCCACGCTCGGGAACAGGCGTTCGAATTGGCCCAGCAATACTGGGATGCGCGGGACAAATCGATTTAATCGATGATTCCCGCCCGGTCTTTGCGCTTTTAGTTCGAACTCATCCCTTTAGACTGGGCTCCAACGCTTATTAGCCAAGGAGCCAGTCATGGGTTTGCTGATCGAAGGACACTGGAAAGACCAGTGGTACGAAAGTAGCGCAGACGGCGCGTTCCAGCGCGAGCAAGCGCAACGGCGCAATTGGGTGACAGCCGATGGCGAGCCCGGCCCCAGCGGCGACGGTGGTTTCAAAGCCGAGGCTGATCGCTATCACCTGTATGTTTCACTGGCCTGCCCGTGGGCCCATCGCACGCTGATCCTGCGCCAACTCAAGGGTTTGGAAAGCTTGATCGACGTGTCTGTGGTCAGTTGGCTGATGCTGGAAAATGGCTGGACCTTCGACAAGGCTCACGGCTCGACGGGCGATAAGCTCGACGGCTTCGACTTCATGCACCAGCGCTACACCGCAGACACCGCCGATTACACCGGGCGTGTCACCGTGCCAGTGCTGTGGGACAAGAAGCTCAAGCGCATCGTCAGCAATGAATCAGCGGAGATCATCCGCATGTTCAACAGCGCGTTTAACGGACTGACCGGCAATACTCTGGATTTCTACCCCGAAGCCCTGCGTTCGACGATCGATACGTTGAACGAGCGCATCTACCCCGCGGTGAACAATGGCGTATACCGCGCAGGGTTTGCCACCTCGCAGCAGGCGTATGAAAGCGCATTTGATGATGTGTTTACCGAGCTGGACTGCCTGGAACAGCACTTGGCTGAGCAGCGCTACCTGGCCGGTGAATACCTGACCGAAGCCGATGTGCGGCTGTTCACCACGCTGATTCGCTTTGATGCGGTGTATTACAGCCACTTCAAATGCAACCTGCGGCGGATTGCCGATTATCCGAACTTGTCGAACTGGCTAAGGGAGCTGTATCAATGGCCAGGCGTGGCCGAGACGGTGGATTTTGCGCATATCAAGGGGCATTACTATGCGAGCCATCGGACCATCAACCCGACCGGGATTGTGCCGAAGGGGCCGTTGCAGAGGTTTGATGCCGAGCATGATCGGGTGCGGTTGAGCGGTAAAGGTGTCTGGAACTGAAAACACCTTGTGGCGAGGGAGCTTGCTCCCGTTGGGCTGCGAAGCGGCCCCAATAAAAACACCGCGTTCTGCCAGGCAAAACGCGGTGTTTGGTTTTAGGGC